>NZ_AUTC01000036.1 GCF_001461695.1 Sinorhizobium fredii USDA 205
GGGAATCCCCTAATTGCAGGGCGTTGAGAGGTTTTTCAGCGCCGACTTGATAACCTCAAATTACAGCTCCGAAATCGAGCTAAGAATGCCGCTCAGTTGCTGCTCAATGCGGAAGAGAAGTTCAGACGCGCAGTTCGACAACTGGAAGGGGCCAAGTCGTTCTTTGCCGAGGCAATCTCCGCACGATCAATACGTCGGCGACGCCACTGCTCAGCCATCATCCCTTCCGCTTAGAGCCCCAATCTTATGCGGGCGGCTTATCCGGGAGGAGCGGTGCCGCTTTCGCGCGCATCCATGTCAATGAATTCGAGAATTTGCCGCAATGGCCAATTTCTGCTGCCTCCCGATCGGAGGAGCAGTAGCGCCTCTTCTTTGAATAGGGTCAAATTGGCACGGTAAAATATTTCACTGTGGCACAAACCACGCTGTCACCGAGACCAGTTCCTGTTCGGTCGGCGCCCGCGGCAGGGAACTTCCGGCGTCGAGCATGTCCGCAAGGATTTCCAGTCGGGAACCTTTGATGTAGCGGCCGGCAAGCGACAGCTGAAATACCGGTTGGCTGTTGGGATCGGTCCTGCCGAATGGAATGGCGGAACCGATCAAGCGGCCGGAGGCGGTTCGAAAGCGGATTTCCGCGCCGAGCGGTAACGGGCCGGTGACGATATTGAGCCCCACGGTTTCGTCCGGCCGCGGCGCCCGAGGTAGGTTGATGACAATTCTTCGTTGTTGATCGGCCATCTCCGCCTTGAATCCCGCAGCAGGCGCGCTGCCGTTATCCCTTTGCCAAGCATTGCCAAAACACCGCGAGCATGTTTGCGACCAACGGCATCACCCAAAACCGTGGATTCCTGTGCCTCGAGCGGTTCAGAACGACCCCACCTGAATGTCAGTCAGCCGTGCCTCCACCGGCATGTTGCCTTCAATACGTTTGCCCTCTTGCGCGACCACAACGGCGAAGTCGATCGGTTCGCCCGCTTTGAGCCTACCATCGTCGATCAGAGTGTCGAGCGCCTTGTCGATTGGTATTGTGAAACTAACCGTGTCCGTATGCTGATGACGAACACCGAAGAACTCGAAACTGCCGGCAAATTCCGGTCCATCCGGGTTGAGATCAGGCGTCGTCCCCTCGGGGAAGATGAAGACGAGGAAGTTCAGTCCGCCAACGTCCATCGGCGGCGTGATGCTGACCCTGGCGAATTGACGCGACTGTTCCGAAGGCTTGGTCGCAACATCCACCAGTTCCTGCGAAACGGTGAGCTTGGCGGTCGCCGGCTTGTTTATTGCCACGGCAGCGGACGGAGGCACGGCTGCTTCCAAAGCCGGAATGGGGTTTGAGCGGCCGGCGATTGCAACCGGAATGACCTCTTCGCCACTGGCAGGTTCATAATCATATTCAAAGGCGCCGATTGCGAGATAATCGGCGGCCTTGATCTTGTCGGTTACGGGGCTGCCATCAGCGTTGACATAAAAGAGATAGGGTTCCGGATCGTACTGCGCCTGTTGGGCAACCGTTGGCCCGATGGGCAGACCCAACGCCTGCTGCTTGCGGGTCCAGACATCCCATAGCCGGTCGATGTTGCAATGATGCAGAAAGAAGATCGGGTCGAGCGGCGAGAGGTTCTGTGACATTAACCCATAGGGGGCGTTCTGGCCGCCGACGCTCATATGCACGCGGTTATGCGGTTGACCTTCGAGAATAGAGAAGCCGACCGGTGCCACTTGGTGACTAGACGATACCGGACTGTTAAATGCGAGACTCGGATCGCCCACGTCATTGGCGAATATCGTCGGCGCCAGCGAAGCCTTGATGGTGTCGATGTCGACCGCAACTTGGGTGGCAGGATTGAGCTTCGGATTCTGCGCCGTCAGGAAGCGGGCATTCGGCTGATTGGCGAAGCTCGCCATCGCGTCGCTCCACAGCGCATCAAAATCCGGATAACCGCGCAAGTTCTGCTGCTGCAATTGGGCAGGGCTGAGACTGTCCCAATAGGCCTTAATCGGCGCCTGCATGGTGTCTTGGAAGCTGTTGAGGTCAGGAATGTAGGCGGAGCTGTTGACGGGATCGAGAATCGTGCCGAACAGCGGCGGCAGAACCTCGGGATTGGCCGTCCAGTCCCAATATGGTAGGGCGAAATCCGGATTGCCGCTCAATTCGCGGCAAGTCTCTTCGAAATAGCCCAGATACCCGCGGTGCCAGCTGGTAAACCACCAGTCGCCATGGGGGCAGTCCATCAGGTGGATGAAGCCATTGCGGTACCAGTTGCGCGGGTCCGATGGGGGAAGCTTCAGCATCGCGGTGACGGCGTCCATATAACTTTGCAAGTCCTTCTGCCCTTCAGCGCTGGTCATGTTCTTGCGCCTATACTTGCTCGCCGCCCGCAGAATGCTCGGTGCAAAAAGCGCTGTACTAGCGGCAGCGGTTGCGCCTTTGATGAAAGAGCGGCGTGAAATCGTCAGAAATCGCGTGCGTGTCATCGAGTTGATCCCCCGATTAAGTGGTTGGTCCGAAGGTCTTTCCAGCTTTCAGAACCCTGAGTCATCCGGTGGTTACAAGTGCATTGCTTTTCAGCCTCGCAGATAATTTATCGCAAAACGGTATAGCGCACATCCATTCAAAACTACTGGTTGTGCTAAAGTTCGGGCTAACTATGTTTCAGATGCAATAATCCGCTAGAAGCATCGAAACTCGAGAAATGCCTCCCGGTACCGTCCGCCAAAGGTGACAGCCTTTGGAGCAATGCTGCCTGGAGCAAAAAAGCATAGGAGCGCGTCCTCACCCGCACTACCACTGTCACCGCGAGTTAAACGGCTACGCGAATTGGCAAAGATCCCAACCACGACGCGATCGAGAAAGAGCGTAAGTCGTTCGAGCACTAGCGGTGCCGAGCGGTACGCGATACCGCCGGTGTCCTCAGTGACTACCAAGTCGGCCCGAGCTATGGGAGCTCACACCCTCGTCGCCACACCCGAGAACGCGAAATCCCTCCTAGCTAGTGCCCGTCCATAAACGGCAAATCGCTGATATTGTTGGATTATTCTCGGCTTTGTTGCATGAATAATTTCTGAACGGTTCGGCGATAGGCAAACAGGATCGCAATCAGCTTGATTTGAGTGCCATGCCGTATAAACACAACGCCGATCGCCGTCATCACATCGCAAAGACGAAATTTCGGATATCGAATTGGCCGGAGTACGAGGCAGGCCTGCGTCGGCGTGGCAGTCTTACACTGTGGATGACGCCGGAAGCATTGGCTGGATGGCGTGCACCACGGCGAAAAACGCGAGGTGGTCAACCCCGCTATTCCGATCTTGCCATCGAAACGGCCCTGACCCTGGGCTGTGTGTTCGGAATGCGGCTGCGCCAGACCGAAGGGCTCATGAATTCGGTGTTCGATCTTATGGGACTTGAGATACCCGTCCCCGATCATACGACGCTGAGCCGTCGGGCACAAACGTGGAAGCTGCCGGCCCAACGAAACCCGCCTCTGCCGGACTGCCCGCTGCATGTGCTGGTCGACAGCACGGGGTTAAAGGTGTACGGCGCCGGGCAATGGCTTGAGGAGAAACATGGCGCCAGATCACGCCGTAATTGGCGCAAATTCCATCTGGCAGTGGATGCCAATAGTGGCGAGATCATTGCCCATAGGCTGACCGATCAGGGCACGGATGATCCTTCCCAGGTGGAGCCGTTGCTCAGCCAGATCGACGGCGGGATCGACCAGTTCACAGCCGACGGAGCCTATGACGGCAAGCCAACCTATAGGTCTGTCCTGCAGCACAGTGCCACCGCGAGCGTCGTCATTCCACCGCGTTCGACGGCGGTTGAAAGCGGTGACACCGGGCCGCCCGGTCAAAGGGACAAGCACATAGCGACGATCGCAAAAGACGGGCGGCTGAAATGGCAGGCAGCCACCGGCTATGGCAAGCGGGCGCTGATCGAAACCGCCATCGGGCGATACAAGGCTTCAATCGGACGACGCTTGCGAGCTCGTTCGTTCGCAGCTCAGCAGGTGGAGGTCGCCATCGGTTGCGCCGTTCTCAACCGAATGCTGGCATGCGGACGCCCGGACTCTGTCCGCTGCCAGGTTAGGCAGACATAGTTAACCCTGTCAAAGACCGAGGTCCGTCGAATTCTTGATCGCTGCACCAACGCCGCGCGTCGTGCAATTCCTCAGATTACTACACACCCTGGACGTTCCTCTCGATGCCGACTTTCTGGGGCGCACGCGTGCCCGAGCAGGTACTTGCGGATGAAAACTACCTACGGGCCTTAGCGCTCGATGCTGCGAAGGACCAGGTGCAGATCTACAAGCACTTCATGTACCGTGTCGACTGGCTACGAAACGTCAAGGGAAGCGAGTATTTTGGACGAATTTCTCGGATGGTGCAGAATTGGGCCGGACTCGGAATGGTCCTGCCGCCGTTAACGCCGACCAACCATCTCCCAGCAGACGTGCGCTACGAGCAAGGTCGAAGCAAGCGCCAAGCGGGTGATGACCTGAAGGTCGAGTTGGTTCGAAATGTCGAGGAACTCGGCGATCCCGAGAAGCTCAAGGCTCGCGCCGCTGCGCCAGCTGGAGCCGTTCAGCCGCGTGAGATCAACCGCGGTCGCCGTGCGTTCCGCCAAGGCGAAGTGTGACGTCTTGTCTGGGGTGATGAGGGTCGACATTGCCGTCGCCGGCGCGGGGCCGTCTGGGGCCACCATCGCACGCTTGCTCGCGCTGAAGGGCTGGCAAGTGGCATTGATCGACCCGCCGGGCAAGCGTCTTGATCGGTTGGAGGTTCTCGCGCCGTCGTCGATGGCAATCGTCGATGCGCTTTCGCTCGGTGATGTACTCAAAGAGCCCATGATAGCGCGTCCATGTCTCGGAATTCGTCGTAGGTGGCTCTCTGCCGAGGTCGAGTTCGACGACTTCATTCGCCGCCCGCCTGGCCGGGGCTTCGTGGTCGATCGCCGGCCCTTCGACGACCGCCTTCGATCACTCGCGCTCGCAGCGGGCACCGAATTCGTCATTGGTCGCGTAACGGGAATCCGACGTGAGGGCGATGTCTTCCTGCTCGACGTCGCCGGCAACGCTCAAGCGAGCCTGTCTGCCTCAGTCGTTGTCGACGCGACAGGGCGTACTGCCGCGCTCGCACGCAGGCTTGGGGCCCAACGCATTATCAAGGAGCGCCTCGTAGCACAGCGTCGACCGATCGATCACTCAAGCCCAACCGACGGGGAGCCGGTTTGGCTTGATGTCGAAGCCGACGACACCTCTTGGAACTACGCCACGCACGGCCCGGACGGCCGCCACGAAAGCTGGACCATCTGCCGAGAAGGGAGCCAGCCGATTAATGGCGTGCCGGCCGATATCGCCAACGCGTCCTCAACCTGCCTGGCTCATCACGCTGGTCCTGGTTGGATTGCCATTGGTGACGCTGCCGCCGCGTTTGACCCGATTGCCTCTCAAGGGCTTTTCAATGCCCTCTCCGCCGCCGTGGTCGCTGCAGGCATAATTACCGAGCATGAGGGTGGCATTACCCGCGATGTCGCACTCGAATACTCCGCGGCGATGATGTCGACTTTCCTGCATTCCGAACGCGGTAGGGGGCAGGTGTATGCCGCTAGGAATCTCGTTCCTTCGAATGGCGGAGCATAGTCGACAGCATTGCCATACGCGCCAATGAAAACCCCGGAAGAAAACGATCCAGAACGCGACAGCCTCATCAAGGAAGCCGCCACCGCCATTCAAGAAGCCACAGTTCCCACATTAGTCAAAATCCACAAGACCTAAATTATCATCGGCCAGAGCGAAGAGGCGGTTCAGGACGTCAAAGGAATACTCGAAGAACGGCTCGCTGACTCCCTTAAAAAGGGCAGCCGTGGTTGCCCATGCTCTGGCAGTCCTTGCTCGAAGCCACTGTGTCGAGACATATTTCAATTGACTCAGACAGGCAAACGGCTGGAAGCAAGACAAATATCGTCGACTAGTTTGCCACTCAACTCATGGGGCAAAGTGCCGAAGAGGACGTGAGCGACGATTTACTCGATACCGAAGATCGGACCGATTCGGTCTTGCGCGAAATCATTTCCGATTGGGAGAATTGACGGGCGGCTTCTATAGCGGCGGTTGCTGACCTCGGCGTCTCATTATCACTCATGCAGGCCAGTGGCGTTGGATAAAGATCCGATTTCAACTTAACCCTTCAATGAATTGCAAACCGAAAGCGACCCCGAACTGCCGGAACGAAAAGCCAGATTCTACTACTTCCACACCGACCAGATCGGTACATCGCAGGAAATGACCAACACCGAGGGGCAAGTGGGCGTGAACAGGAAGTTCGCTTGCTTGTTTTAGTCAAGCAGCTCAACACGCTGCAACTGCGTTTATCTTCGCTATACGGTTCACTTACTTCGTCGGCGCTGAAAAACCTCTCAACGCCCTGCAATTAGGGGATTCCC
>NZ_AUTC01000037.1 GCF_001461695.1 Sinorhizobium fredii USDA 205
TCACAACTGGCTGATTTCACTCAACTCTTTTTCGGTCAGGCTCTAAGGCTTTACGCACTCACTTATTATCCATGAGTTTTTGAAACATGTAGGTGTATTCGAGGGCGTAGCGGCGGGCGTGTTCCTGCAGGTTGGCGGCGGCGGCATGACCGCCCTCGATATTTTCATAATAGTAGAAGGGCAGGCCCATGTCTTCGAACAGGGCGGCCATCTTGCGCGCGTGCACTGGGCCGACGCGGTCATCCTTTGTCGAAGTCTCAAAGAAGGGTTCCGGATACGCTACGCCCGCCTTGACGTTGTGATAAGGCGAGATCGAGCGCAGGAAGGCGCCTTCAACCGGATCGTCGGGACTGCCATATTCGCCTTGCCAGGAGGCTCCTGCCGACATGCGGGTGAAATTGACCATGTCGAGAAGCGGCACCTGGATCACGACTGCGTTCCACAGGTCGGGGCGCTGGATCATTTGCACGCCCATGAGCAGGCCGCCGTTCGAACCCCCCATGATCCCGAGATGCGGTGTCGAAGTAACCTTCTTGGCGATCAGGTCCTGCGCAACGGCCTGGAAGTCGTCATAGACGCGCTGACGATTTGTCTTCAAACCGGCGTCGTGCCATTTCGGGCCGAATTCGCCGCCGCCGCGGATATTCGCGAGCGCGTAGGCACCACCCTTTTCCAGCCACAGTTTGCCGAGCACCGCCGAATAGCTGGGCTGCATTGGAATTTGGAAACCGCCATAGGCATAGAGGATGGTCGGGTTCGTGCCGTCCAGCTTGACGTCCTTGCGCGCTACGAGGAAGTATGGAACCTTCGTTCCATCCTTCGAGGTCGCCCAGAACTGCTGTGCTTGCAGGCCTCCGGCATCGAAGCGTTCTGGGGTCGAAGTGATCTTCTCGACTTGGCCGGTTGCAGCATCGGCGCAAAACAGAGTTGAAGGTTCGAGGAACCCTTCTGAGAAGACGAACAACTGATCGCTCTCATCGTCGCTAGACGTCAGGGACAGCGTCGAATTTTCCGGCAGAGCCAGCTTGAAAGACGACCAGCCGCCCTTGCCGAAATCGAAGCTGCGCACCTCGCTGGTGACATTCGATAGGATCGACAGCACGAGACGATTTTTGGTCTGGGTAGTGCCTGCGACAGATTGATGCTCGTTTGGCATGAACAGCACAAGCGGTTCAACGCGCGCTGGATCGGCGAGCGCCGCCTTGAGATCGAAAGCGATAATCGCACCATTGTGGAAGACGGTGCCTTTGGCCGAGGTCCAGTCCGACTTCAACCAATAGATTGCCTGGCCCTTGTAGTAGCTGCTAAAGACGGCCGTGGTCGGTAGGGGCAGGACCACCTTGCGCGTATCGGTGTGGCCGTTTGGGTAAAAGGCTAGTTCGGTATTGAAGAAGTCGAGGCCGCGATACGAGGTGTCCATAACATACTTGCCATCGATGTCGCGTAGCACGCCGCGCTCAGCCGAGACGTCCTTCTTTTGGCCGCGGAAAATCTCGACCGCCTGATCCAAGCTCTGGCCGCGCTTTACCACCTTGGTGACGTAGGCATAGCCGGAAGAGGTCACTTCACCCAGCGTCCATTCCCGGGTCACGTAGATGGTGTTCTCGTCCACCCAGGTCACGGACTGCTTGCCTTCGGGTAGGACGAAGCCTTCCTTAACGAATTCACCCTTGGCAATGTCGAATTCGCGGACCACATCCGCATCCTTGCCGCCATCGGACAGGCGGATGAGGCAGAGATTGCTCGTGGGCGGCAGGCAGTCCCCGCCTTCGAATACCCAGGTCTTGCCCTCGGCCTTGGATAGCGCATCGACGTCGAGAATTGTGCGCCATTGCGGGTTGCCGGACCTGTAGGACTCCCAGGTCGTGCGCCGCCACAGGCCCTGCACGTGCGTGCCGTCCTGCCAGAAGTTGTCGATCATCCCGTTGCGCGCGAAGCTGGGCGAAGCAATGCGGTCGGTCGCCTGTAGGATCGTCAGAGCGTCGGCCTGGTACTCGCTGTAACGCGGATCTTTCGACAGCTTATCGACGGTCGAAAGGTTATGCGCCTCGACCCAGGTCATCGCCTTGTCGCCGTCGATCTCGTTCAGATAGGCGCGAGGATCGGAGGCGTCCTTGGAAGCTTTGTTGGGGTTGGAATCAATCGCCGTGGCGACGGTGGTCATCTGGGGCTGGGCGGGAGCCGTCATGGTGACCATAGTCATCGCCATCATCAAGTTGTTCAGAAATGTAGTGAGCATGGTTTGCCTCTTCGAAAGCCTCGATAAACGTATTGGAAGCGTTTAAAATCAACCGCTTCGCACCCTTCTTAGCAAAAGCTGTGCCAGTCTGTGTGGGCAAGAGCTGTGCCAGCCCGGTTTTTTCGGGGTCATTGGGAGGCCGTTGTAGGAGAAGTGGCACTGTGTGTCGCAACCGCGAAACGGCGTTGGACGACGTCGGGCGCGGTCGGATCCGGCACTTCAGGGAGTTCGCGCTATAGGGTTGACTCGGGATTGTCGACACCCAGCCTTGCTTTGTGGAAGAACCGCGCTTCTGCGTATGAAGAGCCGCGCCGTCAGCGGCAATTTGGTCAACAAGCTCGGGGGATTTTTCCGAAAACCTGGTAGGCCGGTCAATTCGTCATCCCGGACTGTCCACCCAAGGGCGCACTCCAATAAGGGTCAAAGTTCAGTGCCGATTGACACCTCCGCCAGACCGCTGTCGCTCATCAGGCCGTCGGGGACCCCTCAGGAGCTTCCGGATATCGGACCTATCATTGGCGAGAATTGGCGCCACGGCTCCGAACCAGCCTAGAATGTCGTGATCGACGTACTGGTAGATATCAATCTACTGCCAAACCAGTTCGGTCCAAGGCAAGCTTCCACCTTACCTTGACCGTGCACTAGAGAGCGAGCGCCTCATGCCGGAAGCCGGGCGCCCGACATATATCAACATCCGCGGCGTGCCTTATAGGGCCGAGTTGCTGGAAGAGAACGGTCGCTCACGGGTTCGTATTTATCCTGTGACTGGCTGAGGAATGCGCTTGAGCTGCAATCTCGGTTGTCAGCGGAGCGGCGCACCGCGGGCAAGCCTTTTACCGCCCCAGCCACCGTCATAGGCCTGCTCGTACCAAGGGCGCTCATAGGAACTGCCCTGCGCAATGATATACGAGCGTTTGGTTAGATCGAAAACGGCGAACGGAAGTTCAACTTGTACATTCGATCCAGGAGTTCGCTGCTCCCCAGTGGAAGAGTGACCTTTCGCCGTGGGGCAGCAACCTTATGCGTTGACATACACGTATCTTGCGCGAAGCCCGCGCCCGATAGGATCACGCGGTTGCGGACGGTTTCCTGTATAGCATGCCGTCGCACCATACGTGTTCAACGCGGCCCCACTCGCAGGCTGCGGCTGCACTTGGGAAGAAGCCACGCCCATGGTAATTGGCACTTGTGTTGCAAAGCAACGGAATGCCCGTGAGCTTTTCATATTCGACAAGTACCTCGGCGACCTTATGCTGAGAGTTCCTAGAAATGGTTTGCAGCCGCGCAGATCCGTCAAGATGTACAACTGCAGGAACTTTGTCCTGCCACGGCATCTTCGTCTGGTGATCGAACAACATGTATGGATCGGGCGTTCCGGGACTAAATATATCCGGTGCACGGTCCTCCAGACATATTGGCGCAACTGGCCGGAAGTGTTCGCGGAATTTGATTTCGTTAAGATGATCTTTCATTTCCGGCGAGGTCGCAGCCGCCAGAATGCTTCTTCCTCCCAGTGCCCGTGGTCCAAGCTCGCTGCGCCCGGAAAGGAAAACCACGGGTTTGTTGCTGGCGAGGATGGCGGCCACTTCCGAGATGCTGCACGGGCTAGCATGCCACCCAGCTGGTACTTCGCCTGCTTGCAGGCTCGGGCCGCTGTAGACTGACCAGTCTAATGGCACGAACCCTTGCTGGGCCACTATTTCACAGCAGGCTGCACCAATCGCAGAGCCGCTGTCATTAGGAAAGGGCGGTACCCAAACCGAATCGAACAGGCCTGTCTCGCGCAGCGCACTGTTCCATTTAATATTGAGTCCACAGCCGCCAGCTATGCACAGATTGCGTGCTCCCGGCAGGGGATGGTGCTGCAAGGCGTTCGCCATTTCGTCAACGAGGAGACGTTCGAGGAAAAAATGAGACGATGCAAGCACGTCTTCGGGCGCCTCTGCCCCAATTGGAGCGCGCTCGCAGCGAAAAAATCGTGCACGGCCGCAAGTGAGGATTCCGAGTTGTTGATGTTCGCACGGAAGGCGCAGGCAAGCGCAGTATCGCCGGCAAAGTGTTCTTGATAGAGCTTTTGGAACACAGCAACGATGCGTACGTGAACTGATCCCAGTGCGATAAAGGCCATCAGTTTGCCGGCAACGCCAAGGTCCCAGCCCCCGCGGCTCGTCTGCTTATAGGGGCCGAAGTAGTGGCCCGCGGCAGCGTAGGCCTGACCTGTTACCGGGAACAAGGATTTGACGAAGCTGGCTCGCTTGCCTTCCACATGGTAGAGCTGCGGAAATATGCAGCCGTCCCACACCAGGCAAAGCGCAGGGTCTCCGGATTTGGCAAAGGGGCTGGTGCAGTATGCAGAGGCGACATGGCTCGTCACATGCGGATAGCTTCTGTAGCTAAAAACCCGATCACCAAGTGTGAGGCCGGAGCCGCCGATCCAATCGAGAAGTCCCTCGGCGTGACGTTCAACGTAAGGCGCGCCTCTGAGGATAACAGGAGTCTCCCCACTGAGGACCTTGAACCGCGACTCGGCCTCACCGTCCCAGCCGTCGATGACAAACTGATCAACATCTCTTGCATTGACCCCGTTTTCCGCCAGAGCCGCCACAACAGCATCGAGATTGTTGATTTCTTGATAGCGCGAATTGTTATTCCGCTTCTCCTGCTCAGTACAGAAGACGAGCCTTCCATCCTCGACAACGGCGATAGCCCCGTCATGGGTTAACTTGATGCCACAGACGCGCTTAGTGTCTCTATCCAAATCAGGTAGTCGATTTCTGAAAACGGGAAAGCAAGCAGTCTTCATTGACCGATGCGCCGCGGCAATAAAGCTGCTCCACCTCGATCAACGTTTCGTTCAACATCGCGATGACGGTCTCGGTACCGGCCACATGCCCCCAGCGCCGGCAATTAGCATCGATTGCGGATCCAAAAACCATGTGCCCACTTGGCGCCAGCATGCTCACCAGGTTGTGAACGGCGGTGCGTATCGCGGCTACATCCTCGAGATAATAAAGAACTTCGGCCACGACGATCAGATCGAATAGCTGCTGAGTCGAGAACTGTCGAACGTCAGCGACTATCCAGTTGATGTGAGACGATTCCTTCATCCGTTGCCTCGTTCGAGCAATCGCTCGCGGCACCACATCAATCACAGTCAGCCGCTTGCAATAAGGCGCCAGTTTTCCGTGAATGCGCCGGCCGCGCACCCGACTTCGAGTGCGTTGGTGATAGGACCTTGGGAAAACGACAACCGAAGCATCTGCGAATGTCGCTCCTGCTCGAACGCATTGGCGTCGAGCCGCCATGGGTCCTCCTCCGCCAGCTCACGGTGCAATAAATGATAGTTGTTGACCCGCGTCAAATTTGGCTCCGAAACACTGTGCACGATTTTGCTGGGTGGGGAGAGCGAGGCGAATCCGGAGGCGTGGAATGCACGCGAATTCCCGAGAAAGCGGTCGCCGGCAACGATGGCTCCGTCAATACTGCTACTTGTGGGCCCTTGAGTTCGCTCGAAGTAAAATCGATTTTTGTGATGCCAAACATCCAGGTTATGGAAGTTTCGCCAGTTCCGGTCACTCCAAGGGCGGGCGTGTTGGGGGCTGCTCGGCTTGATCGCATTCGTCTGGAGTGAAGAGTTGGAGTAGTCGCCCGATCGTTGAGAGGATGGTGTCCCGATGGGTGGTGTAGCTCGCGCCTGATGGCCGTGCTTTCCGGCAAGGGCCGGAGGGGATATCAGCGTGCGACTGCAGGCAGGCTGATTTGCGGATCATCGCTCATCGACGCCATAGTCTCAAGTGTCATATACCTGGCCCGCTGAACGGCCCATTCGTCGTTTTGCTCGAGCAGTAATGCGCCGACGAGGCGGACAATGGCTTCGTCGTTGGGAAAGATGCCGACGACCTCGGTGCGGCGCTTGATCTCGCCATTGAGGCGCTCGATTGGATTGGTCGAGTGCAGCTTTGCCCGGTGCTCTTTCGGGAAAGTCATGTAGGCGAGCACATCCTCTTCGGCATCATCCATAATGGCGGCGAGCTTCGGCACTTTTGGTCTTATCTGGTCGGCAACATTGCGCCACTGCGTGCTGGCAGATTCCGCCGTACCTGGGCGAATGCCGTGGCGATGAAGGCGGAGACGACACGCCTGCCGCTCTTTCCGGC
>NZ_AUTC01000038.1 GCF_001461695.1 Sinorhizobium fredii USDA 205
CGGTGAAGGCTATTCCTGTGCGCATGCGCCACACTCGCATACGCACGGGAATCCCATACGGACTCTTATGTTAGGCGGATACCACTAGAATCCTCTTGGCAAGCGATTTCGAGAACGGGCCAAAGATTGACCCTCTCAAGATCATCCAGATTTATGAAGCCAGCGAATGGGAAACGTTCATTGACGAATGGGTCCATTCGCTCAAAACCACATATGTCAACGTTATGCGGCCGACCGGTGCAGGAGACAAAGGCATCGATATTGCTGGCTTCTGTGACGCCGACCAGCTGCTCGGCATCTGGGACAATCACCAGTGCAAGCACTATACTTCACCCTTGAGTTTCGGCGTGGTCGCGCCTGAGATCGGGAAGATGCTCTGGTACTCTTTCTCAGGAGAATACAAAGCTCCGAGAGCATGCCGGTTCATCGCGCCGAAAGGCGCTTCGACATCGTTGTCGCTGTTGCTCTCCAATGCGAACAAGCTGAAAGCGAAGGTTCTTGCGGAATGGGACAAAGCCATCTCCGGAAAAATCACCTCGACCGGGCCGGTCACCCTAGAGGGAAAGTTTCTCGACTATGTCGGGGATTTCGATTTTCGGATCTTTTCGGCCGAGCAACCTCGAACGATCATCGAAGCCCATTCCAGAACGCGCTATCACATCGGCCGCTTCGGTGGCGGATTGCCCTCCCGTCCGCGGCCCGACGCTGTCCCTGTCGAGATCGGAGAGACGGAGGCGACCTATACAAGCAAGCTGCTCGATGCCTATGCAGAGCACAAAGGCGAGACGATTGCCTCGGTCTCGCATCTCGACAAGTGGGGGAATTTGAAATCCCATTTTCATCGCTCTCGCGAGGCCTTTTATCATGCGGAGTCCCTGCGGGTCTTCGTGCGCGAGAAAGTGGAGCCTGGTACTTTCGAGGGGTTGCAGACCGAGATACTGGACGGGGTCCTGGACACTCACGACGGCGAACACTCGGACGGATATGCGCGCGTCGTCGCCGTAACCGAGAAAGCGCAGTCCTTGGTTCTTGACGCTCATCCTTTGAACAGAAGCGCTTCTCCCACCGACCGTCGGGGAATCTGTCATCAGCTTGCGAACGATGGGAAGCTGACATGGCGCCGCTAATGCCTACGGCCTCGGCTTTCAACGGTTCGCTCGAAACGGGTGTGAGGGCCGTCTTCGTTCTGCACGCGCATTTCCCCCGGGCGGTAGATCTGAACCGGCTGACCGCGATGGATTATCTTGTCGTGCGAACCAGTGTCCTCGATGGACCCGCCGACCTGCATCCCCCGACACCGATCATGTCACCTGTCACGCAGGTCCGAAGAAAGTCCGTTCAATCTGCCGTAGCCCTGATGATGTCCCGAGGGCTAGTCGAGCAGGTTGTCGATGAAAGTGGGATCCTGTTTCAGGCCGGAGACAATGCGGAGTTTTTTGTCACCGCGCTTCAGACGCCATATCTCCGCCAATTGTACGAGCGCGCCGAATGGCTCGCTGGTTACTTCCAGGACTACAACGATGAGGCTTTTGACGATCTGATGCGCGATCTTCTCAGCAACTGGGTCTCTGAATTTCAAGATGAAGCATCCGGACCGACATAATGACATATTCAGGCTTCCAGATCCGTCACCTTTCCTTTCACGGCTCGGGAAAAGAACCGCCGGTCGTTTCGTTTCAGTCCGGCCTCAACGTCGTCTATGGGGCTTCCGACACCGGGAAGTCCTATATTGTCGAAGCGATCGATTTTATGCTCGGTGGCAAGGGCCCTCTTCCCGATATCCCGCAGGCGAACGGCTATGATCGCGTACTGCTTGCGATTGCTTTCGACGACGGATCGGAAACGACATTGCTTCGAAGCATGGCCGGTGGACGGTTCCAGGCATTCGAGGGTCTGCACACGTCGATCCCGGATGCTGAGGGGAGTCCCCTTGGCGAAATTCACAACGAGCGCGATGAAACGAACCTCTCGTCGTTTCTTCTCTCCAAGATCGGCCTTGCAGGCAAGCGGATCAAAAAGAACGCAACGGATGAAACTCAGGCGCTGAGCTTCCGAAACATTGCGCGGCTGGCGATCGTCAACGAGGAGGAGATCATCCAGAAGCGTTCGCCCTTGTCCGATGGGAACTATACGGCGAATACGGCAAATACGTCCGTCTTCACGATGTTGTTGACCGGCGTCGATGAAACAGCGCTCCTGTCACGCAAAAGCACGTCCCCCGAAGACCAGAAGCGACTGGCCCAAATCGATCTTCTCGATCAGCTTATCGCGGACGCTCAGAAACGTATCACGACAATATCCGGCTCACGCGACGAACTGTCTGGTCAGGAGGAGCGGCTTACGAGAGCGATGGACAATCGCGCCGAACAGCTCGCCTTCACCGAGGAAAAATTCAAGGCGATCTCCTCCAGAAGGCGGGCCATCATCCAAAAGCTCGAGATTACCAACGATCGATACACGGAAATTGCCACTCTGCTTGACCGCTTCAATCTTCTACGGGACCACTACGTTTCGGACTATGAGCGCCTCTTAGGTATCCGCGAGGCGGGTAGCTTTTTTTCGGTTCTCCAACAGGAGGTCTGCCCGACATGCGGTGCTTCGCCCGACCATCACGATCCCACCGCGGTCTGCCACGGCGATGTAGCGGTGACCGTCGCAGCGGCCGAGGCGGAGATGCAAAAAATCGAGTCTCGGCAATCCGAGCTGACGACTACAATCGCCGCGTTGAACGCGGAGGCGCAATCAATTCGGAAATCGCTTCCCAATATGAGGAATTCACTGAGCGAACTCTCGATTGAGATCGAGACCGTTGTATCACCTGACCTTAGAAGACAACGCGCAACATACAAGGAGCTCGCGGACAAGGGCGCGAATGTACGCGAAGCGCTCGGTCTCTTCAGCAATCTGAATGATCTCACCAGTCGCAAGGCCAACCTGGAACGGCAGAACGAAAGGGGGGCAGGCGATGCCACATCCAACAATCGCCTGACAAATACCGTGGTCGCCCCGTTCGCTGAACGTGTTGAGAGCGTGCTCCGGCAATGGGGTTTCCCGGCAGTCGAGCAGGTGCACTTCGACACAACCGCCAAAGATCTTGTGGTGTCCGGGAAAGCGAGAACGTCCTACGGAAAAGGGCTCAGGGCCATTACGCAGTCGGCGTTTACGATTTCTCTTATGCAATATTGCGCCGACAATGATCTGCCTCACCCCGGGATCGTTGTGCTTGACTCTCCTCTGCTTTCTTACCGCGAACCCGATAGTGCAGAGGACGATCTCAGCGACACCAATCTAAATGGGAACTTTTACAGGTACCTTCTCGGCCTCGAGAGCGACCGACAAGCCATCATCGTTGAGAACATGGATCCGCCGTCCGATGTCGAACTCGGCAATCGGGTCGTTCATTTCTCCGGAATGGCTGATGAAGGCCGCTTCGGCCTTTTTCCTCTCTAGCCGGGCCGCCGCAGGCGCCCGGCTCGCCATATGGTCATTGGTGATATAGCTTATCCTCAAGATGATCATCACGATGCGATAGTTCGCTTTGGCGAATCAATCGTATTCCCGCGCCATACGGGATCAAAGGAGACCTCTAGCACGCAAGTCGGCCGCGAAGGTGATGAGCGGCATTACGAGAGTTAGCGGCTTGTCCTTTAGCGGTTCGGCACCATAGGAAGCGTACCAGTTGGCGGCTCGCTCGCCTTTGGCATCGATGATCAGTAAAAGTCCCCCGCCCTCTCCTGCAAGTCGCAGGCAGCGGAGCGCGGCGGCGGCTAGGAGCCGGCCTCCCAGTCCCTGCCCGGCAACCGCGCGGTCGGTAGCCAATCGCGCGAGCTTGAAGCCTGGCACGTCATGGCGGGAAAGACCGCGTGTCATTGCATCTGGCACAGTCGCATGCTCGACTGCCGAGGGCGCGATCGTATAGAACCCAAGAATACGGCCGGGCACTGCGTCGTCGATAGCACAGAAGGTTTTCGAGGCATTCTGCTCATGGCTCTGTCGAGCAAAGCGGAGCAAAAACTCGTTCATCTGACCGTCGCCGCAATCGAAAACTGCCCGACCGTGAGACTTAGCGATCGGTTCCTCATGCCATGCAGGTAAAGTCATAGGCTGCCAGGCAAACCGGCAATCGCCGCGCGCAGCTTGGCGTTAGGTTTAGGCGGATTTTCCAGAAGCTCAAGAATGCGAAGATGATCGCGCTTCGACACTTTGATCGTCTCGGCTTCCTCGATCACAGCCTCTGCTTCTCGCAGCGCGGATTGCGTCACGAAATCCGTCAGATCGGTATTACGAAGTGCCGCAGCGCGTACGAGTTTAGCCTTGGCCGTGGCAGGCACCCTCAAACTCATACGTTCGCTGTTCTCGTTCGCTATGCTCGGCATGTCAGCCTCCATCTTCCAACAGAATATAGGCGTAACTCCTCTTGTCGTCAATGGTGTGCGCCTTCAAGGCGTACAGGCCACCCAGGCGCACTTCTATATCTTCTTGGCTTGCCTCAGGGCGTGAAGAACGTTGGGATCACCGGTCAGCTGTTCAGCGATCTGCAGACCATCGCGAACGCCCTCAGGGGCAACGGGCGCCCGATCTCGCCAATTGACGCCCAGTACGGGCGCAAAGTCTGCCGACAGGCCGAGCCTTGGATGCGACCAATTGATTGGTTCGCCAAGCGTAATCCAGCCCAGCCCTGGTTGATCGAAAATCGCCAGATCGACGTAGAAATTTGCACCGCCGATCCCGCCCGCCTTTCCTGACGACTCGGCGACATAGGCCTTGGTAAAGGCAAAGTTCGCCTGGAGTTGCGGGATGATGTCAAAGGTGGGGCGCACTGATGCCGCTTCACGAACGGCCTGTTCAGTGTTGATCCGACCCTCCTGCAATCGGGCGAGTATGGATCGCAACTGGCCAGCCGAGGCATCCATGCCGGCCCGCCGGCCGCGCATGCGAAATCCGCAGGCCAAAACCATGCGCGCGCCGGGATGTCCGGCGGCGGCTTCGAGGGATTTGATTTCGCTGAACAGTTCCCACGAGCGTATCAGGAAATCGAACGTTACCGACGGCGATCTCAGCGAAAGATCGCGATAGGCGACTGCTCCGTCGTTCATGACCAGCGTCGGAAAATGGCGCGCACTGTGGCTTGCAACGACTTTATGAAAATCGCGGAGCCGCCTTAACGCTTCCCTTGATTTGATGTGAAGCGGATTGAAATCCGCGGCTGCAATCATGCCGCCATAACCCAGCAGATCAATCCAGCATGCGATGGAGACCTGGAACGGATATGACGCTCTCTTACCGACAATGGGTTGCGCGATTGGTCTGGCTACTTTGTCTTCCATGTCGACCAGTTTCCATTCTGCTTCGAGCCGCTGTCCCAGACTTGGGCAAACCCCTGAGATCGGCTTTGACTGGTGAGAACTAGAATTCGTTCTGCGCGCGAACCGCATCGATTTCAGCGCGTCCCGTTGTGCCACCATGTCGATAGGATTCGAGAAAGGATAGGCGGTAAGAGTTCGAAACGGCAAAGTCATTGATGTCGCTGCGCTGACGTTCGCTGCGGATAAGCCCGTTCACAGACAGGAATGTCAGCGCGTCGGGGATCTTCTTGCGGCTGATGCCGGAGTAGTCGCTGATCTTGTCGTAGCTGAGATCGATGACGTTACGGTTGATATCGCGCCGGGACACGAACAGCAGATAGGGCACTGTAAAGTTATCAGCGGATTGATGCAGCGATAGCTGGCGGG
>NZ_AUTC01000039.1 GCF_001461695.1 Sinorhizobium fredii USDA 205
GCCCCGTGGGAATCCCTGAGAGTCGGAAACGGCGCTCGTTGGTATAACGGGGGCGGATGGTCGCCGTCCACGGAGGGGGCGCTGCGGCAGTTGGCCTCGCGACCCGATGCTCTCCTCCTCGCCGCGACAGACGCCAATCCCCAAGGGGAGTTGTTTGCCGAGCGGTTGCGGGCGCTCGCTGTCGAGACCGGGTGCGACTGGTCGCGGCTCCGCCCGCCCGAGGAGGACTGGAACGAGACCCTGAAAATCAGGGAGAAAGAAAAGAGGGAAAGAAAGGAAGACGGCGTGCCGCATTCGCACCGCCCGCGTCAAGGGAAGCTTCGCCCGGCGGAGCCGGCCCTTGACCCGGCCGGCCGCGATGCCGGCGGCCCGGAAGGTGTCATGAAGGACTGAAGAGGATGGCAAGGTCGATAGGACAGTGCTGCGCTTCGGTCCCGAACCATCTCGAAGGAGCCGCAGATGAATCCCTCTCCCGCAATCCGAAAGGTCTTCCAAGGCGTCGCGTCACGCCAGCAAATGTTCCGGATGTTCGACCGGCACGCCCAGCGTCCGAACCGTTGGGAGGGCGACGCCTCGCCCCTTTGTGCCGGCGAATGGTTCGAGATCACGGAAGTCGAGCATGACTACATGTTCGAAATCCTGCCACCGCTCTGGATCCGCGGCGCGATGTTCGCTATGCGCGAGTATCTCGCCGGTTCCGTGACATCAGTGTTCTTCGCCTTGCGGATCGATGGCGACATCCGACACTTCCATGGCTATTGCGATCTCTCCGATGGGCAAGCGGTCGAGCGCATGCGCGTGGCAATCATCGAGCGTGAGAGCCGGCCGGTGCGCGCCATGACCCGCGAAGAACGCCTGGAACATATCTGGAGCATCACTGCGGACGACTATCGTGGCTATGCCGGCGATCGCTGGCCGGAAGCCGCGTGCGGCAAGCGCACAATCTTGCTCTACGGCAGCAAGACGGGCAGCATGTTGAAACTGCTCGACGATCTGACTGACGACGAAATCGCCGGCAAGCTGCCGGTGCAACTGCGCCACCTTCCCTCGCCGATTGCCGCATGAAGGAGGCTTCACGATGCTTTCTTTCCCGCTCACATCGGTCCGCGAGGCGATCGCCCGCGGACGTGCCGACGCGGAAGCCCATGGCGGCTTTCGTAACCCCTATTACGGCCTGCGCCCTGGCAAGGACGAGCAGCCCGGGCTCTGGCTCGTCGGCGACCAGGGTGTCTACCTGATGTCCAACGGCAAACTGCCGATGGTGCCAAGCCCTTTGTCGTCTATGCCGAGGAATGCGATCCCCGCACCAATGACGACTGGTTCGCTGTCAAACGCCGGACATTCGGCGGCGATGACGGTGTCGATTTCATCGATGCGGAACAGCTCGAAGCCATGATGGCGGCGGCTCCGGAGGCGACGCACCTTCGTGTCGCATTCCTTCAAGACTCGATGCAGCTCTATCTGATCGCGAAATCCTAGACATTTCGCGACCAGCCCGGCCCGTTTGGCCACAAAACCCAAAACCCTGAGCGTCCTTCAGTCCCGCAAGTGCTCCCCCGCGGGGTGATGACGCTCGCCTATCTGCGAGGAAAATTTCATGAGCAACGATCCCTTCACTCTCGACATGTTCGGCAGCAGCGCGCTGTCATCAGGCCTCGGCCTAGGTGTCAGACCGTTCGGCGGCTTCGATACGGTCGCGGCCAATGACGACGACCCCGAACCGACGCCGCCCTCTCCCGCTCCGGCTTTGCCGGTCGCGGCGATTGAACGTCCGGCGCCCCGGCGGCAGTGCAACCGGCGCAACTTCTACCTCGACGACGCGGATCGAGGCTTGGCCGTATCCTGGAAGGATCGCGCCCGCGCCAATGTTGCGGCGATCCTGATCGCGAACAACATCGAGAAGCAGGATAGGCCAGCGACCCTGAAGGAGCAGGCACAACTCGTCCGCTTCACCGGCTTCGGGGCCTCGGAGTTGGCGAACACGATGTTCCGCCGCCCCGGTGAGATCGATTTCCGGACCGGGTGGGGCGAGCTCGGCAGCTCGCTCGAAAGTGCCGTCTCAGATGGGGATTACGCGTCGCTCGCCCGCTGCACGCAATATGCCCATTTCACGCCGGAGTTCATCATCCGGGCAATCTGGTCGGGCTTGCAGCGCATGGGCTGGCGTGGCGGCCGCGTGCTCGAGCCCGGTATCGGTACGGGCCTGTTTCCAGCCCTGATGCCGACGGCGTTCCGCGACAGGACCTTCGTCACCGGCGTCGAACTCGATCCCGTCACCGCCCGGATCGTCAAGCTGCTGCAGCCGAAGGCTCGCATCATCAAAGGCGACTTTGCGCGAACCGATCTGGCGCCGATCTACGATCTCGCCATCGGCAATCCGCCCTTCTCCGACCGGACTGTCCGGTCTGACCGGACCTATCGCTCGCTCGGCCTCCGGCTCCATGACTACTTTATCGCCCGGTCGATCGACCTCCTGAAACCCGGCGCGCTCGCCGCCTTCGTCACCAGTTCCGGCACGATGGACAAGGCGGATGCGACAGCGCGCGAACATATCGCCAAGACCGCCGACCTGATCGCTGCGATCCGACTGCCGGAGGGCAGTTTCCGCCGGGACGCCGGCACGGATGTCGTCGTCGACCTTCTCTTCTTCCGCAAGCGTAAGGCCGGCGAAGTCGAGAATGATCTGTCATGGCTCGATCTTCAGGAAGTGCGGCCCGAAAGCCAAGATGACGGCGCAATTCTAGTGAACCGCTGGTTTGAAGAGCATCCCCGTTTCGTCCTCGGCGATCATGCCCTCACCTCCGGGCCCTTTGGCGAAACCTACACCTGCCGGCCGCGCGCCGACGAGGATCTGCAGGCGGCTCTGGAGGAGGCAATCGGGCGCCTTCCCGAAGGCGGCTATGACGGCGAGCCGACCGCGATCGACATCGACCTTGAGGACGAGCTCGGCGAGATCGTCGATCTTCGGCCCGAGAACCGACAGGTCAGGGAAGGAAGTTTTTTCATCGACATCAGCCGCGGTCTCATGCAGATGGTCGACGGATCTCCGCAAGCGGTGAATGTACGAAAAGGGCGATCAGGCGAAGGCCTGTCCGAAAAGCACGTCGGCATCATCAAGAAGTTGATTCCGATCCGCGACGCCGTGCGCGAGGTGCTGAAGGCCCAGGAGCAGGATCGGCCATGGCGCGATCTGCAAGTTCGGCTGCGCATCGCCTGGTCGAGCTTCGTGCGCGACTTCGGTCCGATCAACCACACCACGGTCTCGATCAGCGAGGATGAGGAATCCGGCGAAGTGCGCGAAACGCACCGCCGTCCGAACCTGCAGCCCTTCCTCGGCGATCCCGATTGCTGGCTGGTTGCCTCGATCGAGGATTACGACCTCGACACCGATACGGCGAAACCAGGTCCGATCTTTTCCGAACGGGTCATCGCGCCGCCTGCCCCGCCCGAAATCACCAGTGCTGCGGACGCGCTGGCCGTGGTGCTCAACGAACGCGGCCGCGTCGACATCGAACATATCGCCGAGCTGCTGCACAGACGCGTTGATGCGGTAGTCGACGAACTCGGCGATGCGATCTTCCGGGATCCTGCCGATGGCTCCTGGCAGACGGCGGATGCCTATATCGCCGGTCCGGTCCGCACCAAGCTTGCCGTCGCCGAAGCTGCGGCGGCACTCGATCCAGCCTACGAACGCAACGTCCCCGCGCTTCAGGCGGTTCAGCCGACCGACCTTCGCCCCTCCGACATCACCGCGCGCCTCGGGGCGCCGTGGATCCGGCGAGCGACGTCGTGACCTTCGTGAAGGAGATGATGGGCTCCGACATCAGGATCCACCATATGCCGGAGCTTGGGAGTTGGACCGTGGAGGCCCGGCAGCTTGGGCTTAGTGCTGCAGGAACATCCGAATGGGGCACAAGCCGCCGCGATGCCGGTGAGCTGCTCGCCGATGCGCTGAACAGCCGTGTTCCGCAGATCTTCGACGTCTTCAAGGATGTCAGTGGCGAGCGCCGCGTGCTGAATGTCGTCGATACCGAGGCCGCGCGCGACAAGCTGCAGAAGATCAAACAGGCCTTCCAGGACTGGGTTTGGACCGATCCCGATCGCACCGATCGGCTGGCGCGGGTCTATAACGACCGGTTCAACAACCTTGCGCCCAGACGGTTCGACGGCGCTCACCTCAAACTTCCCGGCGCCTCTGGCGCCTTCGTTCTTTATGGGCACCAGAAACGCGGCATCTGGCGGATCATCTCCTCCGGCTCGACCTATCTTGCGCATGCGGTCGGCGCCGGCAAGACGATGACGATGGCGGCGGCGATCATGGAGCAACGGCGGCTGGGCCTGATCGCCAAGGCCATGCTCGTGGTCCCCGGTCATTGCCTGGCACAGGCTGCCCGCGAGTTTCTCGCTCTCTACCCCAATGCCCGCATTCTCGTCGCCGACGAGACGAATTTCACCAAGGACAAGCGCGCCCGCTTCCTGTCGCGCGCGGCGACCGCCACCTGGGATGCGATCATCATAACGCACTCGGCGTTCAAGTTCATCGCCGTGCCGTCGGCCTTCGAACAACAGATGATCCACGATGAGCTGGAACTCTACGAGGATCTGCTGACCAAGGTGGACAGCGAGGACCGCGTCTCGCGCAAGCGCCTCGAGCGGCTGAAGGAAGGCCTGCAGGAACGTCTGGAAGGGCTTGGGACCCGAAAGGACGATCTGCTGACGATCTCCGAGATCGGTGTCGACCAGATCATCGTCGATGAAGCGCAGGAGTTCCGGAAGCTTTCCTTCGCGACCAACATGAGCACGTTGAAGGGCATCGACCCGAACGGCTCGCAGCGCGCCTGGGACCTCTATGTGAAGTCCCGGTTCGTCGAAACGAAGAATCCGGGCCGCGCCCTGGTGCTTGCTTCCGGCACGCCGATCACCAACACACTCGGTGAGATGTTCTCGATCCAGCGCCTGCTCGGCCGCGAGGCTCTCGCCGAGCGCGGCCTGCACGAATTCGATGCCTGGGCGTCCTGCTTCGGCGATACCACGACCGAGCTGGAGATCCAGCCGTCCGGCAAATACAAGCCGGTCAGCCGCTTTGCGAGCTTCGTCAATGTCCCGGAACTGATCGCCATGTTCCGAGCCTTTGCTGATGTCGTCATGCCGGCGGATCTCCGCGAATACGTCAAGGTGCCGGATATCTCCACCGGCCGGCGGCAGATCCTGACCGCCAAGCCCACGCCTGCGTTCAAGTCCTATCAGCAGATCCTTGACACCCGCATCAAGGCGATCGAGATGCGTGAGGGATCGGCGCAGCCCGGCGACGATATCCTGCTCTCGGTCATCACCGACGGCCGGCATGCGGCGATCGATCTTCGCCTCGTCATGCCGGCTAACGACAATGAGGAGGATAACAAGCTCAACCTCCTCGTTCGCAATGCCTTTCATATTTGGAAAGAGACGAGCGGGGCCACGTATCTTCGCCCAGACGGCAGGTCCTATGACCTGCCCGGCGCCGCGCAGATGATCTTCTCCGATCTCGGCACGATCAACGTCGAGAAAACCCGCGGCTTTTCGGCATACCGCTGGATTCGCGATGAGCTCGTCCGGCTCGGCGTTCCCCCGTCCGAAATCGCCTTCATGCAGGACTACAACAAGACCGATGGCACCGTAAAGTTAACCGACGGCTGAGGAAGATGTGCGTACATGG
>NZ_AUTC01000040.1 GCF_001461695.1 Sinorhizobium fredii USDA 205
CACGATGGCGATGCGGTACGCATCTTCGCCAAGTTTGACGATGTTATAGGGCGGCCAGTTATCAGCGTTGAGGCTGGCGTTTTCGAGCAGGTCGAAGATACGGTCGAAGCCGATGCTCGACCTGGAGAAGGGGGAAAAGTCGAGGTTCGTTCTCATAGCTACATCCTCCGTAGAGCAACATAGGTACGAGGGAGCGCCAAGAAGCTTGGGGCTCCCTGACTGTTGTCGACCCACCTGGGCGTCGACAGCAATGAGGTAGGGATCACGATACCTTCCGTCAAGAGGGAGCAAGAGACTTCGAGCAGCGGCTTCGCGAAATAGTCTCATGAATTCATGTCGGTAGCACTCGATGGGCTAGAGTGCTAAAAAATTTCTAGTTCCCTCTTGAAATTCAAAAAGACAAAAACCAGATCGATTTGCGCGCGATGCCGAAAGGGTCGGCGCGCCCCGCGTCGGTTCGCTCCGAATGCGGCGCGGAGGACCTCTTGAAAAATCTGTTTTGTCCATGAGGAGAGCGACATGACGTTCCGTCCCTTGCATGACCGAATCCTGGTTCGCCGCATCGAGGCCGAGGAGAAAACGGCCGGCGGCATCATCATTCCAGACGGCGAAGGAAAAGCCACAGGAAGGTGAGGTCGTTGCCGCCGGCCCTGGTGCGCGCGATGACAGCGGGCAGTTGCGACCGCTCGATGTCAAAGTGGGTGATCGCATTCTGTTCGGCAAATGGTCGGGCACCGAGATCAAGCTCAATGGCGAGGATCTGCTGATTATGAAGGAATCGGACGTGATGGGCGTGATTGAGGTCGACGCTGTAGCGAGAAACGCAGCCTAGTGCCGATCCGGACCCCTGCCAGACAAGGAATGCTGCCTCAGGAAGGAGTAGAAAAATGGCTGCCAAGGAAGTGAGATTCCATTCCGACGCCCGCGAGAGAATGCTGCGCGGCGTCGATATCCTCGCCAATGCCGTCAAGGTCACGCTCGGCCCGAAGGGACGCAACGTGGTGCTCGACAAATCGTTCGGCGCTCCCCGGATTACCAAGGACGGCGTCACGGTCGCCAAGGAGATCGAACTCGAGGACAAGTTCGAGAACATGGGTGCGCAGATGGTGCGGGAAGTGGCCTCGAAGACCAGCGACATCGCTGGTGACGGCACCACCACCGCGACAGTGCTCGCCCAGGCGATCGTCAAGGAAGGTGCGAAGGCTGTGGCGTCGGGCATGAACCCGATGGACCTGAAGCGCGGCATCGACAAGGCCGTAGACGCCATTGTCGAGGAGTTGAAGACAAACGCGCGGAGAGTCACCAAAAACGACGAGATTGCCCAAGTCGGCACGATCTCGGCCAATGGCGACACCGAGATCGGTCGGTTCCTCGCCGAGGCGGTCGAGAAGGTTGGCAATGAAGGCGTCATCACCGTTGAGGAAGCCAAGACTGCGGTGACAGAGCTGGAAGTCGTCGAAGGCATGCAGTTCGACCGCGGCTATCTCTCGCCGTACTTCATCACCAACCCGGACAAGATGCGGGTCGAGCTCGAGGAACCCTACATCCTGATCCATGAAAAGAAGCTCTCGAACCTGCAGGCGCTGCTTCCGGTTCTCGAAGCGGTCGTTCAATCAGGCAAGCCGCTCCTCATCATAGCTGAAGACGTCGAAGGCGAAGCTCTTGCGACCCTGGTCGTCAACAAGCTGCGTGGCGGCCTGAAGATCGCTGCCGTCAAGGCCCCGGGCTTTGGCGACCGCCGCAAGGCCATGCTCGAAGACATCGCCATCCTGACGGGCGGCACGGCAATCTCTGAAGATCTCGGCATCAAACTCGAGAATGTGACGCTCGACATGCTTGGCCGCGCCAAGAAGGTCGACGTCGAGAAGGAAACCACGACGATCGTCGACGGCGCAGGTTCGAAGACAGAGATTCAGGGCCGCGTCGCCCAGATCAAGGCGCAGATCGAGGAAACCACATCGGACTACGATCGCGAGAAGTTGCAGGAGCGGCTGGCCAAGCTTGCTGGCGGCGTTGCCGTCATCCGCGTCGGTGGCTCAACCGAGGTCGAGGTGAAGGAACGCAAGGACCGCGTCGACGACGCGATGCATGCCACGCGGGCGGCGGTCGAGGAAGGCGTGCTGCCCGGCGGCGGCGTCGCTTTGCTGAGAGCCGTCAAAGCACTGGACAGCGTTCAGACGGAGAATGCCGACCAGAAACACGGCATTGAGATCGTCCGCCGTGCACTCGAGGCGCCGGTGCGCCAGATCGCCGAGAATGCGGGTGCCGAGGGTTCGATCATCGTCGGCAAGCTGCGCGAGAAGGCCGAGTTCGGCTATGGCTGGAACGCCCAGTCCAACGAGTTCGGTGATCTTTACGATCAGGGCGTGATCGATCCCGTGAAGGTCGTTCGAACTGCGTTGCAGGACGCTGCCTCGGTCGCCGGCCTGCTGATTACCACCGAGGCGATGGTCGCCGAGAAGCCGAAGAAAGAGGCGCCCGTGCCGCCGATGCCGGGAGGTGGCATGGACTTCTGACTGAAACGACCGTCCGCGCCCCGACGGGGCGCGGACGGTTCGACAGATTTATGGACCAAAACATGCGTTGCACCTAAATGGATGCGACGTCTGCATGTCGGACTGGTGCTGGTTGGCAGGAGCCAAAATCGTGGCTCCGATGAGGCTGGACCCGAGGGCCCGCCCGCCGCACCGAAGGAGGATCTGAAGAATTCGGGGCCAAACATGACCACGCGTTCGTCGAAATATGTTGGCGTATTCGCCGCACTCGTCCTCATCCTGGTTCCTGCGCCGTTACCGGCGGCGCGGCCGCAGTCGGCGATTTCGGCAAGCACTCAACCGTCGCTCGCTGATGTCTTGGAGGACGTCACGCCGGCAGTCGTTAACATTGCAGTAAGGTCTCGCGCTTCCGCCGAAACCAATCCTCTTTACAACGATCCCTTCTTCCGCCGCTATTTCAACCTGCCTGAGCAGCAGCAACAGCGGCTGAGCGCGGGCTCCGGCGTCATCGTTGACGCCGACAAAGGCTATATCCTCACCAATCACCACGTCGTCGCGGACGCCGGCGAGATTGCGGTAACCCTGAAGGACCGCCGCCGCTTCACGGCCGAGCTGGTCGGCAGCGACGAGGCAACCGATATAGCGTTGCTGAAGATCGACGCTGACAAGCTGACGGCGATGCCGTTTGGCGAATCCGGCGCCCTTCGTGTCGGCGACTCGGTTGTCGCAATCGGCAATCCGTTCGGGCTTGGTCAGACAGTAACCTCCGGCATCGTCAGCGCCCTTGGCCGTGGCGGCATCAATGTCGAGGGCTATGAGGATTTCATCCAGACGGATGCTTCGATCAATCCCGGCAACTCGGGAGGCGCACTGGTGACAACAGACGGCCTGCTGGTCGGCGTCAACACCGCAATCATCGCGCCCACCGGCGGCAACGTCGGCATCGGCTTTGCGGTTCCGATCGCGATGGCGTCGGCGGTGATGGAGCAACTGATCAAGCATGGCGAAGTGCGGCGCGGCCGGATCGGCATCTCCGTGCAGGACCTGACGCCCGACCTGGCCGAAGCGCTCAGCATTGCGGAAAGCTACGGCGCCGTCGTCGGCAGGGTTGAGCAAGATTCGCCGGCGGCACATGCGGGCCTTCAAGCTGGCGACGTCATCATCGCCGTCAACAATCGCAAAATCACGGGCTCGGCAGATCTCCGCAATCGCATCGGTCTGACTCATGTCGGATCAGAAGTCGAAATCGAATTTCTACGCGATCGGGTTCGCAAAACGGTGACAATGCGTATCGAGGCGGACGAGACAATTGCCAACCCAGGCTCCATGTCCTCCCGCCTTGAGGGCGCTGAGTTCCAGGATGCGGCCGGCAACGTGGTTGTTTCCAGCGTTGAAGATGGAAGTGCTGCGGCCCGATCAGGTTTGCGCGCGGGCGACGTGATCGTTGCCGTCAATCGACGGCCTATCTCGACAGTGGCGGAACTCGAGACAGCGTTAAAGAACGCCGGTGGCACGATAGCGCTCGATCTGTTTCGCGCCGGGTCCAAACACGTGCTGCTGATCCGGTAGGTGGTTGCCCGACGCATGACGTTGACATCCAATGTCGCGTGAATGGAGGAGAACGATGGAACACGATTGCTTCCGACATCCAGTCACAATCCTTGTGGGGCTCGGATTTCCGGCTGAGATTCACGGTCTGAAAGAAGCCTATGCCTGGCTGAATGAGTGGCCGCCATCGAAACGAAATGCAACCCACGCCATCGCGCTCAATGCCTGCAGGGCAGCACTTGCCGGCCAGATTGATGCCGAGACCGCTCGCGGAACGTTTGTCGCCTTCGCGCGACGGGCCAATCTTCTCGCACCAGACACCGAGGCGATCGTCGCCAGTGGCGGAGCCGATGCGCCTGCGCAAGCCGGAAACAGTAAATCGGTGTGATCCCTGGGACCGAGTGGGTGATGAGCGATATTCAGTCCCGTTCCAGTGAGACTGCGTCTGAGCATTACCGGCGAGCGGGTTGGCGCCATTTCCTGGGAAGCACTGGAGTGCCTTCGCGACCAGTGGCCCGTAGGCGCGAGAGGGCGAACCTATCGCGCAGCCTATCGGGTCTGCCGCGACGTCCTGGAGGGTTGGAGACCGCCGCACGAAGCAAGGGGCGCAATCGTGAAGGCGGCACGCCGCGCCGGGCTGCTAGAGGACATAGCGTTGGTTTCCCCGCCAAACAACGTAAGAACGAAGCCGGATCACCGTCACGCAGTGCGTTATTTTCGCCCGATCAAAAGGAGGTAGCGTTATGTGCCCCGGCATAGGCTTCTATTTCCTTCCACTCTCGTCCGCTGACCTCGAAATGCTCCAACGAATACTGGACGGAGAATTGGAAGCTAGACACATCTCAAGCGACAGCGACGAAGCGGACATGCTTGCACGAACTCTCATAAAGCTTTTTCAGGCCGGCGTGAGAGGTGAAGATGCTTTGCGCGGAATGGTGAACGCAGCCTAGGCCACGAGCGGCTCCTGCAAGGCCGCAATCAACTGTTCGAGACGACAAAGAGAGGCGGTGCCCACATGTTAGGAAACCTGTTCTTGCCCCAAGGCTCAAACCTCGCGCACCACCCCCCGCCATCAGCCCCGGCCGGGGCCGGCAACGGGAACAATCTAGCAGAGCGCTGATACCTAAGGCTCAGGACCCTTTAATTAACGGGCCTCCGCTTTTCGGCCGGATGTTGCCCCCCCGGTGATATGCAAGAGAACAAAACTGGTCAGCGTTCACCATCGGGTTATTCTACGGGACGCCGCGACGGTTCTATTGGCCGAAATCGCTGCACAACGTCAGCAACCGTATCTTTGCTAATGCCAAGATCGCGAGCGATCCAGCGGTAGCTGCGGCCTTCGGCAATCAGAGCTAACACTCTGATGGTGATGGTGGCGGTCTGGGCGACCGCGCCGCCGTGGCCGTCG
>NZ_AUTC01000041.1 GCF_001461695.1 Sinorhizobium fredii USDA 205
GAGCGGCTTGGCTACCGCCCAGCTACACCACTGGTGGGGACGCGACCGAGTTGTCGGTCTAGACTTAAACCCTGGCATGCTTGCAGTGGCCCGAGCTGCGGCTGACTCGGAATTACCGATCGAATGGGTCGAAGGGAGTGCTCTTGGTCTTCCATTTCCCGGACGCCTCCTTCGATGTCGTCCTCTGCCAACTCGGACTCCAGTTCTTCCCGGACCGGTTGCGAGCCCTTCGCGAGATGAGGCGGGTACTGGTGGCCTCCGGTCGGCTTGCCCTCAGCGTCTACAGTGCCATCGAGCGCACGCCTGCGCGCATCTTGGCGCAGGAGCGTCAAACACGAAGCGCGCTGAACATATCTTTGCTGAGGCGGAGGAGCTGCGCACCCTAGTCTCAGGCGCAGGCTTCGATCAGGTGGAAATTCACACTGTCACCCAACAGGTTGCGTTCCCGTCTGTCCTCGACTATGTGCGGTTTCAATTGACGGCGACGCCGATGGCGGTGCTTTTGTCGGAGCGTTCTCAGTTCGACCGCGAAGCTGTGATAAACGCTATCGCTTCAGACGCTCAGTCCGTGTTGCTGGACTCATACGTGCTAGCAGATGGCCGGTTGCGATTTCCCCAGGAAGGGTATGTGGCAACTGCAGTGAGCGGCGGTTAGTCGGCGATTTGTCCGCTTTCCCCCCGATGCTGCCATTCCCCGCACAAAAACAAACCTAAACGCAGCGACACCTAGAGCTGACAGTATTTTGACCGTGAGCGCGGCCGTCTGAAGGATTAATATGGATCAAGGAGCGAATGTCTTTATCTTGACGAATCCGGGACGAGGAGGCTGTCCATGTCCACGAGCAATGTCGACCGTCCACTCTGTGCCGTACGGCAAAGTTCCCCCCCGATGCGGACCTTCGCGATATCTGGATGCTCACCATTGTTATCTGGCCACATCTCCCGCTTGCGTTCATCAAAGCCGAGGACGCGTTTGCTATCGGTCCACCGTGCGACCTCGCCCTCCATTCCATCCGGATCCCTGAAGGTAACGAGGCGGATGGCGCCGAAATCCGTAATGGTCCCATCCGACGCGCCAGCCTTCACCAGACGTCGTCTGACTTCTTGTAACCGCACTTCATCGTCTACGTTCAGCGCGAGATGATCTATGTGGCCTCTCTTCCCCATCTGCATCGAGCCGTCTTCATACCCCGTTGGTTCCGGCATTTGGAATGAATGGAGGGCGAAGCCTCCTCCAAGGTCGATAAGCGCGTGACGAACAGCGCCGCCACCGGGACCGGGCTCGGAGAGATCGAACTTGGTCTCTGCATCGAAGACTTCTTCGTAGAAGCGAATGAAACGGTCCATGTCGCGTGTGAACACCGTGAGATGGTGTGCACCGACGGTTACAGGAATACCGAGCCTCCCTTGCCGACATGCAGAACATAGCAAATCGCATCGAACCGGGCGACCTGAAGTCGCGACACGTCACCGACGCGAATGACCAATTTTGTCTGCAATAAGGCCATTGGGGGTTGTGGCTGCCAACTTCCGCTTCCCCCCGATAGTGTTGAAGAAGTCAGGCTTTTGGCCGGAAAGGTGGTTCGCTCATGACGTCGCAATTGAGGTCGACGTGACCTCCTCGCGCTAACTGGCCGGGATTACCGTCCGCCGGCTGCAGATCTTGGCCAACTTCCTCAGGTTCTGGGCAATGGCGGCGAGGTGGAACTCATCGCGGGCACCGCAGGGGCCGCGTAGTCGCAATCTATCGAGCTTCAGAATGCGTTTGAGGTGCGCGAAGAGCATCTCCACCTTCTTTCGCTGATAGCGTGACGTCTGGTACGCGTCGGTTTTGGCGATGTCGCGAGCCATGTCGCGAGCGCCCTCATAGATTGAACGCGTTACCTTGCGCGCCGGCGTCTTCGGACAACAGCGGGGCTTAAGTGCGCAGGCGTCACAATCATGCTTGCTCGCCAGATAACGTAGCGTGTTGTCCTTTCCCACACCGGTCCGCGGTGTCGAGAATCGCCGATGGTAGTGCTGAAGAAGCTTACCACCTGGGCAGCGGTAGGTATCGCTTGCATGGTCGTAGGCGAAGTCCTCACGCGAGAAGGTGCCGTCCTTGCGCTTGGACTTATCGAACACCGGGATATGCGGCTCGATCCCGCGCTCATGCACCAGCCAGTTCAGCATCTCGGCCGAGCCGTAGCCGGTGTCGGCAATCAGCCGTTCCGGCCACAGGCCGAGTTCGTCGTGAGTACGCTCGATCATGGTCTTTGCGGCCGTCACCTCGGCCTGACGCACGGCAGTCGAGGGCTCCACGTCCACGATGATGGCGTGCTCTACATCGATCAGGTAGTTGGTGCAGTAGGCGTAGACAGCCGGGCCGCCCCAAGAGGCGGTCCAGCGTGCCGCTGGGTCGACCGGCGAGATGAACTTGGGCTCCACCGGCGTGGCGGCTCCGAAGGCGGCATCATCCAGGGTGGCGAGATACTCTCCCACAGCCCGCTTGGCTTTGGGGTCGAGCTCCTCGGCTGTCTCGATCCCGCGCTGACGATGCGCGTCCGCGACGATCAGGCTGGCATCAACGGCAAAGCCTTCGCCGCCGACGAGACCTTCTCTCATGCAGCGCCGCACGACGCTCTCAAACAGCTCACGCAGCAGATCGGCATCACGGAAGCGGCCATGGCGCGTCTTGGAGAAAGTCGAATGGTCCGGCACATCGCCCTCGAGGCCAAGCCGGCAGAACCACCGATAGGCCAGGTTCAGGTGGACTTCCTCGCACAGCCGCCGCTCCGAACGGATGCCGAAGCAGTAGCCGACAATCAGCATCCGGATCAGCAGTTCGGGGTCGATCGACGGGCGGCCGATCGGGCTGTAGTAGGGCGCGAGGTGCTGGCGGACACCGGAAAGGTCAACGAAGCGGTCGATGGCCCTGAGAAGGTGGTCCGCCGGCACGTGCCGTTCCAGACTGAAGCCATAGAAAAAGCTCCTCCTGCATCACACTTTGCTCGCCCATCATCGACTCAATCTCCTTCCGGTAAGAAGACTGAATCAGTGCTTCAGGACTGTTTCAAGCGGGACTTTTTCAACACTATCCCCCCTTTGCAGACGCTCGGCGGACCCGGCAAAGCCGCCGTGTCCGACACTTTTAATCCCACGCCTTGATGGGAATCGAACAGCAGACCCTGTGCCGCTGCCGCGGGCTTAATGCTTAAAGCAGTTTTCCCGGTGCCATCGAAGGAACTGCGGATGCGGCCTTTCGTGAGGCCGCTGCGGAACGATTGCACGTCCCGTTCTATTGATGAGCGACTGGATGCTTTCCGGATCGTTCACCTGTCGCGAAATCAGGATGTCCAGTTCGTCGGAGAGGCTGATCAGACCCCGGTCGAACATCCAGTGGGCGGTCCCGGAAAGCGCGATGCCATTGCTCAGGATATCAGGACCGTTTGTTTCCACCGAACGAATATGCGCAGCGTCCACTTCGGCACGGCCGCCGCCGTTAATCAGCTTCAGTCCGGTGATCGCGCATCGCTTGTCCTAAGCTTTGAGGACAAGCCGGCGGAAAAGACGATTGCGAACGATTCGAGACGTGAGCTGAGTGACGCGATCACGCTCCTGCTGAAAACTGAAGAGTGACTGCGGTTGCTCGCCAAATCCGCGCGCCTGATCGACGATCTCCGGCTCGCCGATCCGTGGCAATTCCGGCTCCCGTTCATCGAATCCAAGCGAGAGAATGCGATTGAAATCACCCGGAGAGATCGGCCTCACAGCGGCGCCCGTCCGGAAATGCGGCCGTCGTCATTCAGCACGCCGCGTTCGACCACCCCTTCGGCATTGCTGAAGGGAACCGCCTTGATGAAATCGAGATAGGTCCCCGGCTCAATCAGCGCGAGGTACATGCCGGGCGCATTGCGATCCGGAATGACCTCAGCGACCTTGGCGATGGCAAAATACCCACGTGTCGCGGCAACCTTCCTCGGCTAAGGATGGTGATGCCGCTTCTGACGCCGTTGGAAGGGCGTGTTGTCGAGACGGTCTTTACGAAGCTGTCTCCTCCGCCGGAAACACAGGAACCTGGTATTCCGCAGGCATCACCGACATTGAGACCGCCGCCGCCGAAGCGCTCATGTTGGACTTCTATCTCTGGGCTTTTACTCCGCACGAAACACCTCGTTTGCCCTGAAGACGCCCACACTCGTAGGTCAAGAACGCGTGGCGAATCCGGAACGAAGGATGATGCCACGGACTACGATCGTTCGGACAGCGCGTCGAGATACTTTGGCTTGAGGATGGGAATCACGAGTTAAAGTCCCGCAAGATGATCTCGGGGTTCTCCTCCCCTAATATGGCTGCCGCGGTGAGGGTCTGGGCTGGACCTTTCAGCCATATTTCCCCGCGCTATGCCGGGACTTTCGCGCCACACATGCCCTGGGAATTCAACTGCTTCGTTCAAGGCTTTGGAGAATCTGCCGCTG
>NZ_AUTC01000042.1 GCF_001461695.1 Sinorhizobium fredii USDA 205
GGGAATCCCCTAATTGCAGGGCGTTGAGAGGTTTTTCAGCGCCGACTCGCTATCGGCGGCAAGCGCCAGCAAGCCGGATCGCTCTTCTTCCAGCCCACGTTGCTGTCCGATGTGCCTGACGATGCGCTCATCATGCGCGAGGAGACGTTCGGCCCGGTCGCGGCCGTCACCGCCTTCGACACTGAAGACGAGGTGATCGGCCGGGCGAACGACACCGAATACGGGCTGGTCGCCTATGTCGTCACCGAGAATGGCGCCCGCCAGATGCGGCTCGCCCGGGCCCTCGAATACGGCATGGTGGCGATCAACCGCGTGAAGATCACCGGCGGGCCGATCCCCTTCGGCGGCTGGAAGCAGTCGGGCCTCGGTCGCGAGGGCTCGCGCCACGGCATGGAGGCTTTCACCGAGCTCAAATATCTCTGCATCGACACCGCCGCCTGACCGAATTCATGAAAGGAAACACCATGCTCGAAAGAAGCAACGAACTCACCGCCTGGGACCGCGACCACTTCTTCCATCCCTCGACGCATATGGGCATGCATGCGCGCGGCGAGAGCCCGACGCGCGTCATCGGCGGCGGCGAAGGCGTCTACATCACCGATATTGCCGGCAAGCGCAGCCTCGATGCCTTTGCCGGCCTGTATTGCGTCAATGTCGGCTATGGCCGCCAGAAGATCGCCGACGCGATTGCCGAGCAGGCAAGGGACCTCGCCTACTACCACGCCTATGTCGGCCACGGCACGGAAGCCTCGATCCGGCTTGCTAAGATGATCATCGATCGGGCGCCGCAAGGCATGAGCCGCGTCTATTTCGGGCTTTCCGGTTCGGACGCCAACGAAACCAACATCAAGCTGATCTGGTACTACAACAATATTCTCGGCCGGACGGAGAAGAAGAAGATCATCTCGCGCTGGCGCGGCTATCACGGCTCGGGCGTGATGACCGGCTCTCTGACGGGTCTGCACCTCTTCCACAACGCCTTCGACCTGCCGCGCGCGCCGATCCTGCACACGGAAGCACCCTATTACTTCCGCCGTCCGGACCGCGCCATGAGCGAGGAGCAGTTCTCGCAATATTGTGCCGACAAGCTGGAAGAGATGATCCTCGCCGAGGGGCCGGACACCGTTGCCGCCTTCATCGGCGAGCCGATCCTCGGCACCGGCGGCATCGTGCCGCCGCCCAAGGACTACTGGCAGAAGATCCAGGCCGTGCTTCAGAAATACGATATTCTGCTCGTCGCCGATGAGGTCGTGACCGGCTTCGGCCGTCTCGGCACCATGTTCGGCTCCGACCACTATGGCATCAAGCCGGACCTCATCACCATTGCCAAGGGGCTGACCTCGGCTTACGCGCCGCTTTCCGGCACGATCGTTTCGGACAAGATCTGGCAGGTGCTGGTCAAAGGCTCGGACGAGCTTGGTGCGATCGGCCATGGCTGGACCTATTCGGCGCACCCGATCTGTGCTGCCGCCGGCATCGCCAATCTCGAACTGATCGACGAGCTCGGCATCGTCGAGAACGCCAGTTCGACGGGTGCCTATTTTCGGGCAGAACTCGAAAAGGCCGTCGGCGAGCATCGCCATGTCGGCGAGGTGCGCGGCGACGGGCTGATGGCCGCCGTCGAGTTCGTCGAGGACAGGGACGACCGCAAGTTCTTCGATCCGGCGCGGAAGATCGGGCCGCAGGTGGCCGCAGCACTCCTTGAGCGCGGCGTCATCGGCCGCGCCATGCCGCAGGGCGATATCCTCGGCTTTGCCCCGCCGCTCTGCCTGACGCGCGAGGAAGCCGACATCGTCGTCAAGGCGGCAGCCGACGCGATCCAGTCGGTACTCGGCCGTTGAAGGAGAGGATCATGATGCATCCCGTTCCGAAGACCATGGCGGCCGTGCAGCTCATCGGCCACGGCGGGCTGGACAAGCTCGTCTACAGCCGCGAGGTGCCCGTCCCGACTCCGGCTCCAGGCGAGGTTCTGGTCAAGGTCACCGCCTGCGGCATGAACAACACTGACGTCTGGGTGCGCCAAGGGGCCTATGGCACCGAGGACGATCCGTCCGCCGTCTCGACCTGGCGGCGCCACGGCAACACGCTGACCTTCCCGCGCATCCAGGGCACGGATACCGTCGGCCACATCGTCGCCGTAGGCCACGGCGTCGACCAGACCCGCATCGGCGAGCGCGTCATGGTCGATTTCTCGATCTACAACCGCGACGACGACAGCCTGGCCGACATCGACTATATGGGTCACGGCCGCGACGGCGGCTATGCCGAATACATGGCGCTGCCGGCCGAAAACGCCCATGTGGTGGCGACCGACCTGACCGATGTCGAGCTCGCGACCTTCTGCTGCGCCTATCTGACCGGTGAACGGATGCTGGAACGGGCGCGGCTTGCGGTCGGCGAACGCATCCTGGTGACCGGCGCCTCCGGCGGCGTCGGCTCGGCGATCATCCAGCTCGCCCGCGCCCGCGGCGCCATTCCGATCGCCGTTGCCGGTCCGGCCAAGGAAGCCGCCATCCTCGAAATCGGCGCCGAAGCTGTCGTGACCCGTGGCCAGGGCGACCTCGTCGGGGCCGTAAACGAGGCCGTGCGCGGCGAGCCGATCGACGTCGTCGCTGACCTCGTCGGCGGGCCCCTCTTCAATGATCTTTTGAAGATCCTGCGGCCCGAAGGCCGCTACACCACCGCCGGCGCCATCGCCGGTCCGGTCGTCGAGCTCGATCTCAGGACGATGTATCTGAAGCAATTGGAACTGCATGGATCGAGCCAGGGCAGCCGCGCCGATTTTCGGCGGCTGGTGCGCTATATCGAGGATAAGAAGATCCGTCCGCTTGTCGGCGGCATCTATCCCTTGTCGGAATTCCACCGGGCACAGACGGATTTCATGGCGAAGAACTTCGTCGGCAAGCTCGTGGTCGTACCGGATTGACGCGGCCGAGAGAGCCGGCCCGTTTCCCCTCGCCCAGAGTGGAAACGGGCCCCCGCCTACCCCAGCGAGAAAAGCTATGTCACTACCCCGAAGCACGCGCGAGTACCGGCGGCCAGCCGCCGGTACTCGCCCTTTTCCATGACGTTGGCATGGGTGCAGGTCGGTCCCGACAGGGACCAGACCGAAGGGCACGGGCGTTCCGTGGCTTGCGGCGGCACGAAGACCGGAAAGGTCAGTAGACCACCACGCTCCTGATGCTTTCGCCCGAATGCATCAGCTCGAAGCCCTTGTTGATGTCGTCGAGGGCCATGGTGTGGGTGATCATCGGATCGATCTCGATCTTGCCCTCCAGGTACCAGTCGACGATCTTCGGCACGTCGGTGCGGCCACGCGCGCCGCCGAAGGCGGTGCCCATCCAGCTGCGGCCGGTGACCAGCTGGAACGGCCGCGTCGATATCTCCTGGCCGGCGCCGGCCACGCCGATCACCACCGACTTGCCCCAGCCGCGATGCGAGGCCTCGAGCGCCTGGCGCATCACCTTCACATTGCCGGTGCAGTCGAAGGTGTAGTCGGCGCCGCCGATCTGGTCGGCGCCGCGCTTCGTCATGTTGACGAGATAGGCGACGATGTCGTCGCCGACCTCCGTCGGGTTGACGAAGTGGGTCATGCCGAAGCGTTCGCCCCATTCCTTCTTGTCGTTGTTCAGGTCGACGCCGATGATCATGTCGGCCCCGGCAAGGCGAAGTCCCTGGATGACGTTGAGGCCGATGCCGCCGAGGCCGAAGACGACCGCCGTGGCGCCCATCTCCACCTTGGCGGTGTTGATCACCGCACCGATGCCGGTGGTGACGCCGCAGCCGATGTAGCAGATCTTGTCGAACGGCGCGTCCGGGTTGACCTTGGCGACGGCAATCTCCGGCAAGACGGTGAAGTTCGAAAAGGTCGAGCAGCCCATATAGTGGTGGATCTTGTCCTTGCCGATCGAAAAGCGCGACGAGCCGTCCGGCATGACGCCCTGGCCCTGCGTGGCGCGGATCGCGGTACAGAGGTTGGTCTTGCGCGACAGGCAGGACGGGCAGGCGCGGCACTCCGGCGTATAGAGCGGAATGACGTGGTCGCCCTTCCTGACCGAGGTGACGCCCGGACCGACATCGACGACGATGCCGGCCCCCTCATGGCCGAGGATGGCCGGGAACAGCCCTTCCGGGTCGGCGCCCGACAGGGTGAAATCGTCGGTATGGCAGATGCCGGTCGCCTTGACCTCGACCAGCACCTCGCCGGCCC
>NZ_AUTC01000043.1 GCF_001461695.1 Sinorhizobium fredii USDA 205
AGATGCAGGCTTCTTCGGTCTTGCCGCCCGTTTGAGTCCATCCAGAACGCAGGTAGCATAGCCATCTGCGTTCTGACGGTCACGTTCTGCATTGCCATCGAAGTCGCTATTCCCTCCCTCGATTGCCAGCTTGGCCAGCCGGGCGGCCTCATTGGCGATATCGAGCAGGATATTTAGATCGGAATATCGAGGAAAAGCGTCGGGCTCCTTGTCGAACAAGGAGTGGGCAAGCCGTCGATTGCGGAAATCACGCACCCGTTTCAACGCTGTCTGCTCTTCGGAGCCTTTGGCGCTCAATCGCCCGACCGCAGCCAGGAAATCACTGATAGCCTTCCGGCAGCTGGCCCGATCCTCGGAACGCTGCTCATCCTCCATTGATTTCACGATGTCCCGCACATCAACGGGAACCGCATTGGCGTTTGCTCCGATCATTTCATCGCCAGGATACCACTCTGTGCCCGCCGTCTCCTCCAGTGCAGCCTGGACGTCGGCTCTTCCCAACAGAGCGGCCAGGACAAGCACGGAAGCTTTGTCCTGCTCTTCCGCCGGAAACCTACCACCACCGGCAGATCGAAAATCCGGGCGAGGTCCAGAGCCAACTTCAAGGCCAGAGCGTTATGAATAGCGCCGTAGGTATCCGTGGACTCTGTATGAAGACCTACCATCCCTTTTGGGATGGTATCGTTGCTGGCCTCCATGACCGCATGCGAGAGGATGGCTGTTCGTACGTCTTGTTGCAGCATCGGCAAGATTAGCCTGACGCGCCTCAATGCTTCGCCGGTATCCATATTGCTTCCTTGCTCATCGCCGCTTTACATGTTCCCTTATCCCGGACCTCAAAGGGAAGCAAAGCCTCAAGGAGCGACGATCGCCCGGCGTTTTGTTGACTGTGACACCGCCACAAACGCAGCAATGCCGACCGACCCGAGGCAGGCATTTGCCACCAGCGCGACATTGATCCCAAAAGTCTCCATGACAAAAGAAAAAACGAATGGAGCCATCGCGCCAGCGGCCAGACGGGAAGCCGCCATGCGACCCGTGATCACGCCGTAGCTTTCCGATCCGAAGAGCCACAGAGGCAGGGAACCCTGGGCGATGCTGTTGATGCCCGATCCCAATCCGAGGCACACAGCAAACGCCACCGCGCCCGGGACCCATGCACCGAATACGGCCAGCATCGCGACGCCTGTCACGATGAGGACTGCCGATAGGGTCGCTAGCGACGGTGGCGGCAGGTCCTGCCCAAAGAACATGTTGATCAGACGGCTAAGCACCTGCGAGGGGCCGAACAGTGCGTCGATGACCACCGCTGCGGCACCAAAGCCCACATTGCCGAGCATCGGCACCATGTGTGTGAGAATGGCGGAGAGCGTAAACCCCTGCAGCGCGAAAGCCAGCGATACCATGATCATCCCACGTCGCCTCGAACCCTCCGGAAGCGCGCCGATCACCGGGAACTTGGTTTTGTTCGCCGGTCTACCTTCGGTCCGTCCTGGCCGTGCGATCCAATAGTGCAACGGCATGCAGACGAGGAGGTTCAGTCCGGCATATAGAAGGTAGATGGTGCGCCACGAGAAGTCCTCGTGGAGTTGAGCGGCTATCGGCCAGAAGATCGTCGAGGCGAACCCGCCTATCAAGGTGAGATGGGTTATACTGCGGGAGGCGGTCTGCGGTCCCCTTTCGACCAAGGCAGCGAATGCGGCTTGGTACTGGACCATCCCGGACGCTACTTCAAGGAGCATGATGGCGACCGCGAACACCAGCAGGTTTGGCGACCACGCACAGAGCGTAAGCGTGAGGGCGGAGATTGCCGATCCAACTGTCATGACCGTCGCCGCTCCAAAGCGATCCAGCCATTTCCCTATCGACGGAGCGGAAAGGCCGCCAATGAAGAGCGATGCGGAGAAAACCGCAAACACCTGTTCGACGGTAGCGCCGAGATCATGTGCGACTCCCGGCGCTAGTATGCTGAAGCTGTAGTAGAGTGTGCCGTAGCCGATGATCTGAGTAAGTCCGAGTGCGGATACCACCGCGACCGGGATCGCGTTCCTTCGCTCAGACATGCTGCCTTTCGGAAGCAGCATCGGCCGAACAGCAGGCTTTACCCTCGGCCGATACGCCAAGAACCCGCGGATGACCCGCGCAGCAGTCCTCCATCAGGAATTTCACAAGTCCGGACAGCGCATCGTAGTCGGCGCTGTAGACGATTGAGCGGGATTCCCGCCTTTGGGCAATGAGGCCAGCGCGTTCCAGTTCCTTGAGATGAAAAGAAATATTGGACGCCGAGACACCCATCGCTTCCGCGATTGCTCCGGCGGCCATCCCCTCTGGGCCAGCGACGACGAGCGTTCGTACGACCCCGAGGCGGGTCTCCTGGGATAGGGCAGCAAATGACATGAGGGCTTGACGTTCATCCATATTTCAATAATCCTTGAAACATTGAAACCAAGGAATAGCTCAGATGAACACGATCGACAAGGCCATTTCGACCGCCACGGTACATCACGCTCGGAAACCTGATCGACAGATCGCTGAAGCGCCCAACCTACCTCTTGTGTTCTCATACGATGGTCGGACGATCAAACCCGGTTGTCACGTAACCGAAGTGAAGGCAGGACAGTTTTCAGGCCTCGACTGCGGAGCCAATCCGGACGACTGGTCGGAAATCTTCGTACAATTGTGGGACATCGCGGAGGGCGACCGAACGCACATGACGGCCGGCAAGTTCGCCGCGATCATCCGGAAAGTCTCTGAACACGTTGGCCTTGAGCACTCCGCAAAGCTAACCTTCGAGGTGAGTGACGGGGCTCGTCCTATGCAACTGTCTGCGCCGACGCTCCGTTCGAGGCAAGTGGCGTTCTTCACGTTGCGCTCTCGCCCCGACCTGCAAGCTGTAAGCCCCGTGATAGATGGCTGGCCGAGCAGAGCGTCAAGGAGTCGTGCTGCGGAACGTCGGTGAGTGCAAAGTGCTGCAGCTGATGTTTGGCCTGATTTCGGCTAGGCGTACCCCTGAATCACAACAAGCCATCAGGGCGCTCCGGTTCAGCGCAATCGGCCGGATCGTTCTTTCAACGCTGTTGTTGTCGATCTCGATGCCGCGCGACGCGGGCACCGTGATTGGCGAGCCAGCTTTCCATATCGGCGACCAGCGGGGCTGATCGTTCCTGTCTTCCAGCCAGGCGGGCATCCGGTCGAGCCCGCGCAGTGAAGCCGTGCCACTAAATCGGCAAGATCGTACAGCGCAACCTCTTCCCCTCAAAACGGCCTAACGTTTTCGGCCTTCGATTTTCCCGTCTTGCGATCTTGTCCGAGATCATAAGACACCGTCTGCCCTTCTCTCAGAACGTCTCCGTATTGCAGCGCTGAGACATGAACGAAAACGTCCGTGCCACCCGTCTCCGGCGTAATGAAACCGTAGCCCTTGTCCGCGTTAAAAAACTTCACCTTGCCCGTCGCCATATTGACCCTCGCTTGTTCGCCGCGTTTCCTGCGGATGAACCATATTTCGCGAAATGCTAAACTAGGCCAATACGGTAAAAACCCTACCGCTCAACTACCAAGCTGAGAGATCATGGCCGAGGATTGCGTGCGCTAGTTCACTCTTCAAGGCAAGTATACCAGCACGATTGATCCCTGTTCGACCTCCGGCCTACGGCAAGAAGAGTCGGCCCTTTCAGGAGAACAGTTCAGTGCCGAGGATTTTTGCCGCTTGCCGAGCCGTGATCTCTGGATTGACCGCTCCGAATGCTACCGCTCCTTGCTTCGAAGCAGCTCTGAGAAACTTTGCGATTACATGAGCGAGGTCAGAAGAGAGCATAGCAGTGACTTGGCCGCCCGCTGACCTTGCCCCCAAGTTTTATCCAATTTTGAGTTCACTCCAGCGGTTTTTAAGGTGCTCCCCGTCTTTGGATCGCCCCGAGCCGGAACTTTC
>NZ_AUTC01000044.1 GCF_001461695.1 Sinorhizobium fredii USDA 205
CGGCATCATAGCGGCAACCGCCGGCGCGGGGGCGTCCACATCATCAAAGAAGGCGTCGCAAGCCCACCGGCCTTGCGCCGAGCCCTGCTGAATCGATCGGTAACGGCTCGGCTCAATAGCGCCTGCCCAAGCGCCACCCTGCCCCGACCTTGGTGGCGCTGCACCCACATTATCAAACTCTAATTTAGCATTGTCGAGGCTTATAGAGTTCGCATACGCGCCCTCTATGAGCCGCCCCCAGCCTCTCGCCCCGAAAGAAACCTTTCAGACAACGACCCCAGCTGTTCGACTTCTAATATTTCGCGTCCGATCAAATCGGAACCGCTTGACATGGTCGTTCGCTATCTGTATTTAGCTCGCATCCGATTAAATCGGATTAACACACAAGCAAATCTAGAAAGGATTTCGCCATGACCGAGAAGCTCGTTTTCACCGGCAAGACCCACAACACCGGCGGCCGCAACGGCGGCACGCGCAGCAGCGACGGCCAGTTGGACCTCAGGTTGTCGCAGCCGCATCCGGCTGCAGAAAACCTCTTCGGTGCCGCCTGGTCGGCCTGTTACATCGGAGCGATCGAGCTCGCCGCTTCGCAGAGAAACGTCAAGCTTCCGGCAGGTACGGCGGTCGATGCCGAGATCGATCTCAACGTCGACGACGGCTCCTACTTCCTCAGGGCACGGCTGAACGTCAGCGTGCCGGGCATCGAGCGCGAACTCGCCGAGGAGATCATCGAGGCGGCCCACGACATCTGCCCGTATTCCAAGGCGACCCGCGGCAACATCGACGTTGCCACCAACCTTCTCTGAGCGGGATCGTTCGGGTCTGCCGTGGCGCCCTACAGCGAGGCGCGTCCAATCGGACGCGCTAGGGTCGCTGTAGCACTTTGAAATGCTGCATGATTTTTTCCTTAAATCGATTCCGATTTGAGGAATCATGCAGTAGGCGGGCAGACCCGACGCCTCGCCAAAATTGCTGATACGACAAAAAGCGGGGGAACAAGCAATGCTCGACAGCCACGCCCAACCGCTGCAAGCCTATGGCGAGTTTTCGCTTGTGCTCGACCCGTCCATCTACGAGGCGCTGCCCGATGATTGGTTGATCGGGATAACGGATGTTGTCGGCTCGACGTCGGCGATCCGGTCGGGGCGGTATGAAGACGTCAACTACGCGGGCGCGTCGGCCATCGCCGCGCTCGGCAATGCCTGGGGCGCGTTCGATTTCCCCTTCGTGTTTCGCGGCGACGGGGCCGCATTCGCCTTGCCGCCCCGGGGCCTTATGGTCGCGACTTCGACGTTGCGACAGGTGGCGGCCTTTGCAAAGGCAAGCCTCGGTCTTGAGCTTCGCATCGGCTTGCTGCCCGTCGGCGAAATCCGTGCCGGTGGGCGCGACGTGCGCGTTGCGCGATACGCAGCCTCGGAAAACGTCACCTATGCGATGTTTTCCGGCGGCGGTCTCAAATGGGCCGAGCAACAGATCAAGAACGGGCGCTATCTGGTAAAGCCGGGCCGGTACACGACGAAACCGGATCTGACCGGGCTGATGTGTGAATGGACGCCTTTCGCGAGCCAGCACGGCCAGATCCTGTCGCTCTTGGTAGAGCCCTATGAAAATACACGCCCTGATGTTTTCGCCACGCTTGCCAGACGGGTGCTTGCGGTTTTCGACGAAGGGCAGCGCCAGTCCCATCCGGTGCCTGAGGACCTGACCATTCCCAAGCACAAGGACGCCTATGTCGATCCGCAACATTGAACGCAGATCGCCGCCAACTCGGATTTCCGCAAGTACGACGATGGCTTGCGCCTGACGCTCGACTGCACGGCCGAACAGATCGATGCGGTCGAGGCCATCCTCGCTGCGGCAAAGGCAAGGGGCGAGGTGAACTTCGGCCTGCATCGCCAGTCCCATGCCCTCATGACCTGTCTCGTGCCTTCCGGCAGACCAGAGGCGCATTTGCACTTCCTCGACGGAATGGGCGGCGGCTACGCCAAGGCCGCGGAGATGATGGAGGCAGGCGAACTTGCCGCCGTTTCGTCTCGGTAGGTCCTGGTCGAGCGAATTGCACAAATGGAGCTCGGCGCCCATTGCATCGGGCTCTTGAACGTTGACCCCGGAGCCGAGGTCTCGGCAGTGCCCATGCGAAGGCGATTGGCATGGTCCGGCCGCAGCAGCGAGCGCTTTGACGCAAGCGGTCTGAAAAAGCACAGAAATGACCCCCGATGGAAGGCATCGAGTGCCTTTTGATGGACCCTGAGGCGACAATTGCCACGGGTAGCTTGACAGGTCGCGTAAATAGGTAGATCGGTCTACATAGTATAAAGGAGACTCGACGTGCCCGAGAGAACGCCAGCCAAGGAGCGCCTGCTCAACGCCGCAGCCGAGCTGTTCTATCGCGAGGGTGTCGGGGCGACCGGAATCGATGCGATCACCGCCCATGCGGGAGTCGCGAAAATGAGCCTCTACAACAATTTTTCCTCCAAGGCGGATCTCGTCCACGCCTATATGGAGAGACGCCTTGCGGAGTGGAGGGACGCCTATCGGGAGCGGCTGAAGCAGGCGACGACGCCTCAGGAGCGTATCCTGGCGATCTTCGATTCCTATGTGGACCACGCCGCTCTTGCCTATGAATGGGGATTTCGAGGATGCGGGCTCCTCAACGCCGCGGCAGAGCTTCCCGTGGGCGACCCGGGCCGGGCGACGGTCGCACTCCAGAAGGAGGAAGTGGAGCGGCTGTTCAAGGAACACCTCCTTGCCCTGCAACCGGTGGGCGGCGCATCGATCGACGAAACCGCGCAGCACCTGTCATTCCTGCTCGAGGGAGCAATGTCTCGTGCCGGCCTCGAGGGGCATGACGCGCGGCTGAAGACCGCGCGCAAGATCGCCGTCTCGATTTTGGAACAGCTATGAGATCGACATCCTCTTTAGCAGGGGCCGGGACCGGCTGTGCCCTTCACATCTGCAGCGATCTTTGTGCGTCTGAAAGGACCCACGGCGCTGTAGCGCAATCGCCAGAAGCCGGACGCCCCTCGGATGAGTGACGCTGTTGCCACGGTCTCCTACCGCCCGAGAAGCGGAATTTCGGCGGTTGTCATGCTGATCATCCTGGAAGGGGCTCTGGTGATTTCCTGGAGCGCCGGGTTCGTCGGTATCCGATTTGCGATCGACCACGCTCCGATCTTCCTGATCCTGCTTTGGCGTAGCCTGGTGTCCGGACTGCTCCTGCTTCCTTTCGCGCTCATCATGGGTCCGGCGATCCGCTGGAAAGACGCTTTCGCACAGATCGTGTTCGGCGCCTTGGCAATGTCCGGCTACCTGGCCGGGTTCGCGCTGGCGATCTCCTACGGCGTGCCGACCGGTCTCGTCGCCCTGATTGCCGACATGCTGCCCCTGGCGGTGGCGATATTATCCTGGCCGGTTCTCGGGCAGGTGCTGACCGGGCGCCAGTGGTTCGGCTCCGGCCTCGGTATGGCAGGCGTTTTGATCGCCTCCGGATGGTCCCTCAATATGGGCAGCGTCCCCCTCTGGGCCTATGGCCTGCCTGTTCTCGGCACGCTTTCCCTGGCAATGGCGACGCTGCTTCAGAAACGCAGCCCGAGCAAATCCATGCCCGTCTATCAGAGCTTGTGCATCCAATGCCTTTCGGCGGCCGCGATCTTCGCCGTGTTCGCCTGGTACGAAGGAGGCGTTCTTCCGGTTCTTGACCAAGGCTTTATCGGCGGCATCCTGTGGCTCGTCTTCGTAGCGACCTTCGGGGCGTGGAGCCTCTACTATATCGCACTCAGGAAATCGTCTCCGGCGCGCGTGACGGCAATCCTGTATCTGAGCCCGCCAGTGACGATGATCTGGGCCTGGTTGATGTTCGGCGAACCCTTGTCCTTCGCGATGGCCGTGGGCCTCCTGGTTTCGCTTGTCGGCATCATCATCGTCGCGAGATCGCAAAAGCCGGCGCATACCGGATCACCCACGGCTAACGTCCGGACTCAATTAGACCCACCAAATGATTGTTGCGGCGAG
>NZ_AUTC01000045.1 GCF_001461695.1 Sinorhizobium fredii USDA 205
AACGCGGCCCTCATGCTTTAAAGCAACAACGCGGGGTGCCGAGCCCCCGCCGGACCGCAGGCCAAGGCCGAGGACCGGCAAACAAAAAACCACCGGGCCCCCAGACCCGGACACACGGATAACGCGGGGTGGAGCAGCCCGGTAGCTCGTCAGGCTCATAACCTGAAGGCCGCAGGTTCAAATCCTGCCCCCGCAACCAAATCCAAAAACAAATAGGCCCGCTCGGATCACCCCGGCGGGCCTTTTGCTTTTGCCGGCCGTCGTCTCCAGTCCCCCGCACTCGGTCGTCGGTCGCGGCGCAAGGTCAAGCGGGCATCGCCACATCGTCAACGGCTTTCGATGCATATAGCATTCAAAGGGACGGAGGCGTTGTGCAAGTACCTAAAGCACGTCGCATTCAATCGTATTCATGCAACGTGCCTTAGATCTTTGTTTTTGCGCATGTCGTTGTCCCAAAACCGCTACGCATTTTCGGGCGACATCCTCTACAGCGCCGCGCGTCCAACCGGACGCGCTAAGGTCGCTGTAGCACTTTGAAATACTGCATGATTTTGTCCTTAAATCGATTCCGATTTCAGGAATCATGCGCTAGCGCGTCGTGCTCGCAATTCCTGCGATCACCTTCGCCAAGGTCTTTTCCAAGTCAGGGCGTTGCTCTGGGCATTTGGCAACGGATACGGCACATTCGCGAATGGCGCCGTTGATAACGACGGCATAGAGAGACGCGCTTTGCCTGTCGTGGCCGGATGCCGCGAGGTCGTCCGCGAACATTTCCTTGAACGTGCCGGAGGCGACCCCGACCACAGGTTGGAGGAGCGGACTGAGCGCAGGGGTGAGCAACATGTAGAAGCGGCCGACCTTGGGTTCGGCGCATATCGAAAACAACGCCCGGGCAGGGGCGAGAATTCTGGCGCCGGTCTCTGTTTCCGCATCGCGCAGTTGTGTTCCAAGCGCGATGACGCGCTGTGAGATCAACCTGTAGACGTCCCGAAGCATTTCGTCGATGCCGCCGGGAAAATAGGAATAGACGGTCGTCTTGGACGCGCCGACCAGCTTGGCGACGGCTTCGACGGAGCAGGCGGCAAGGTCGCCTTCGTCGAAGAGGGTGAGAACCGAATCCAGCAGTTCCTGGCGCGACCGCAGACGGTTCTTTTCGCGAAGACTCATGGGTTTGGATTGTGTCATTGACACCTTATAGACCGGCCTCAGGGTTGAGGAAAGGCTGGTGCGCATTTGCAATAAATGAACAAATAGTTCAGAAAAACTATTGTTAGTCTTGTTATCTGGCAATCGTTCACTTATGGTGCTCGCTGCAAAATGCCGATAAACGGCATACAGGGGACAGAATGAACACGTTGCGCCTGGCGGGTAAAACCGCCTTGATAACCGGTGCCGGCCAGGGCATCGGCGCGGCAATCGTCGCTCTCTTCGCCGCCAAGGGGGCAAATGTCATGGTCGCGACGCGAACGGAGAGCCGCGGCCGAGACGTGGTACCGTGACGGCGGTCTTTGCCATCCTGTTCTGCGCCGTGCTCGGCCACCGCCAGATTGATTTCAGTTCCCGCATGCTTGGGCTGCACGGCGCAAACGGCACCCGGCTGTCTACGACACCGTGTCGCGCGACTTTGGTACAGTCGCCTGACGATCATCGAACGTGCGGCCGTGCCCTCCGAACGAGATGGGCACGGCCGGCAAGAACATTGCGAGGTATATGCATGTCAGGTTTTACGGGCGTAACACCCCGCACCCCCAAGCTCTGGTGTCGGAAGGACGCGAGATGAGCGGCACTCAGGAAATCCTTGCGCGCCGCGAAAAGCTGCTCGGCAGCAACGTCTCGACCTTCTACGAGAAGCCGGTTCACCTGGTGAAAGGCGAGGGCGTCTGGCTGTGGGACGCCGACGGCCGTCGATATCTCGACTGCTACAACAACGTGCCGCATGTCGGTCATTGCCACCCGCGCGTGGTCGAGGCGATCGCCCGGCAGGCTTCAACGCTGAACACGCACACGCGCTATCTGCACGAGGGCATCCTCGACTACGTCGAACGGCTGACCGGAACGTTCGACAGGCATCTCGATACCGCCATCCTCACCTGCACGGGCAGCGAGGCCAATGACATCGCGCTCCGCATGGCGCAGGCGGTTACCGGAAACACCGGCGTGATCGCGACGAACCATACCTATCACGGCAACACTGCGGCCGTATCGCAGCTTTCCACGCGCATGCCGCCGGTCGGCGGCTACGGCGGACATGTTCGCCACGTCCCGGCACCGGACAGCTACCGGCCGCTTGGCGGCGCGCCGGGTTCGGCCTTCACCGACGCCTGGGCGGCGGCGCTCGAAGAGGCAATCGGCTCGCTGCAGGAATCGCCGTTCGGCTTCTCGGCGCTGATCATTGATCCCTTTTTTGCCAATGAAGGCTTCCCCGAACTGCCGGACGAATTGCTTGCGCGGGTCTCGGCCGTCGTGCGGAAGGCCGGCGGCCTCCTCATCTGCGACGAAGTGCAGCCTGGTTTCGGGCGCACCGGCACGCACATGTGGGGTCACCAGCGAGCCGGGATCGTTCCCGACATCGTGACGCTCGGTAAACCCATGGGCAACGGCCATCCCATCGGCGGCGTGGTTGCGAACGCCGACACGCTCAACGCCTTCCGCAAGGCCTTCCGCTACTTCAACACCTTCGGCGGAAATCCGGTTTCCTGCGCGGCGGCCATGGCGGTGCTGGACGTGCTGGAGGACGAGAACCTCATGGAAAACGCCCGGACCGTTGGAGCGCATGCCCGCTTCGGGCTGGAAAGGCTCGCAGAAAGGCACGGCCTGATCGGTGACGTGCGCGGCAGCGGACTCTTCTTCGGCTGCGAACTGGTGCTCGACCTGCCCGAAAAGACGCCGGCGAGCCATCTGGCGACGCGGGTCGTCAACGAAATGCGTGAGCGCGGCGTACTGATGGGCAAGCTGGGCATTCACCAGAATGCCACCAAGATCCGCCCGCCCATGCCTTTCAGCCGCGACAACGCCGATCTCATGCTGTCGACGCTCGACGACGTGCTCACGGGACTCTGATGGCCGTTTTGCCGATCTGGGTTTTGCCGACGAAGCCGAGACCGGTGGACTGCACGATCTCATGGCCGAGGCTGTGACGGCAGCAAAGCAGCGATCACTGGAGCTTGGACAGTAGACGGGCGGCCGGATCGCGTTGAAATCAGGCCGAGCGAAGTGGAAGCTTCACAACGAAGCAGGCGCCGCCGCCCAACTGCGATTCGTAGCGGACCGCGCCACCGTGGCGCTCGGCGATCTGGCGCACCAGCGCCAGCCCCAAGCCCCACCCGCCCGCGGCTTCGCTGCGTCCCGAGGGTCGATAGAAGGGCTCGAAAACGCGGGCGCTCTCGCTCTCCGGGACGCCGGGGCCGTGGTCGCGGACCGTGAGTTCCACCGCACCGCCAACCCGCGCTACAGTGGCGGAGACAGGCGGGCGGCCGTGGCGGAGCGCGTTCTGCATGAGATTGCGCACGAGCCTGCCGAGCAGGCGTGCATCGCCTTTAATGATCGCCGGCGTGCCGGAGACCTCGACCCCGTTGCGCGCCCCTTCTTCCGCGACCAGGGCCAGAAGGTCGACCAACTCGGGCGCATCGAGCTTCTCGACATGGTCGAGCCTGCTCGCCAGCAGGATCTCCTCGACCAGCGTGTCCAGCTCGGCGAGGTTGCGGACGATCTCCTCCTTGCGCTTCTCGTCGGGCGCCTGCTCATAGAGGTCGATCGCGACGCGCAGGCGCGCAAGCGGCGAGCGCAATTCGTGACTGGCATTGGCGAGCAGGGCGCGGTGCGACTTGATCAGCCGCTCGACATGATCGGCCGCCGTGTTGAAGCTCTTCGCCACCGCCGCCACCTCGTCGCGGCCGCCCGCCGGCACGCGGGCCACGAAATCGCCCCGCCCCCAGGCATCGACGCCCGCGCGTAGCCGCTCCAGACGGCGCGTCAGGTGGCGCACCACCGGATAGGCGGCGAGCCCGATGACGCCGGCGATCAACGCCAGGTAGGCGAGCGGATTGCGACCGGCCGGCCGGAAAGGCCGCGCCATCCGCGCTGCGACTGCGCGACCGTCGGGCAACTCCGTCACCATGGTGTGAACGTCGCCTCTGTCGTGGCGCCAGCGCCGCTCGAGAATGTCGCGCGGTAGCGGCCGTCCGGCGCCGGCGATCAGCCGGCCGCGCGGATCGTATACCGCTATGTCGGCATCGAAGGTCCGTGAAAACCGCTCCAGCGTCGCCTCGACCGACCGCCGGTCCATGTCGGCCGGAATGAGCGCCGCGACGAACCGCGCGCGTTGGCTCCGCCAACTCAAATCCTCCTCGCCCTGTCCCAGCCACACGAAGGCGGCGCTGGCGACGGCGACGGCGGCTAGGCTCGCCAGCAGCGTCAGGTAGATTTTCAGGAACAGCCGGCTGCGCATCGCTCTGGATCTCTGCTTGGATGCATGTCGTTATCCCAAAACCGCTGCACACTTTTGGGCGACATGCTTTATCTCTCGTCGTCCTGGAAGCGGGCGAAGACATAGCCGGCGCCGCGCACGGTGATGATCCGCCGCGGATGCTTGGGATCGCTCTCGATTACCGCCCTGATGCGCGAGACATGGACGTCGATTGAACGGTCGAAGGCTTCCAGTTCCTCGCCCTTGACCGCGTCCATCAACTGCTCGCGCGACAGCGTGCGGCCGGGATTTTCGGCAAGCGCCACCAGCAGGTCGAATTGGTAGCTGGTCAGTGCACATTCGCGGCCATCGATCCTCACCGAGCGGGATCCCGGATCGATCTCCAGCCGTCCGAAGCGCAGCACGCGCGAAACCGTGGCGCTACCGCTGCGACGGCGCAGGATCGCCTTAAGCCGCGCCAGCAATTCACGCGGATTGAAGGGTTTCGGCAGATAGTCGTCGGCTCCGAGCTCCAGCCCGACGATGCGGTCCGTCTCTTCGCCCTTGGCCGTAAGCATGAGGATCGGCACATCCGAGACCGCGCGCATGCGCCGGCAAGTCTCGAAGCCGTCGAGATCGGGGAGCATGACGTCGAGAATTACAGCATCCGGGGCACGGCGGCTAAGGTCGGTGAGGCCCGCCGTAGACGTCGCCGCGGTCTGGACCGTGTAGCCGTTTCCTACAGCTTTGCGCGTCTTATCAGAGGCGCGAAGCTGTTGAAGCGCTGCATGTTTTTATCCTTGAATCGGCTAGGATCTAAGGAAACATGCAGCAGCCGACTCAGTCTTACCACCGGCCGCGGCCCCTGCGCTCCTTCAAATGTTCGACGAGCTTGACGCGCTGCTCCGGCGTCAGCACTTCGGCGGCGTCGAGGAGCGCAGTCATCATCTTGCGCGAGGCCTCGTCGATGGCTGTGATGCGCTCGCCGCGCAGCTTCTCGGCGGCGGCGCGGTCGATGGTCGCCGCGCCGAGGAGTTCGATCACCTCCTCGCGCGTTTCGCGGAAGTCCCGGAAAGTCGGCCTGATCTCAGTTCGCGCCTTGTCGATGATGTCCCAAAGCTTGTCTTCCTGCTCGGGCGTCGCGTCGAGTTCGTCGAGCATGGAGCCGATCCGCCGTTCCATAGAGCCGCCACCTCCCATATGCGCGTGCATGATATGGCCGCCCATGCCGAAGCGGCCCATGCCGAAGCCGAAATCGTCGCTGCGCGCGGCTGCAAAGCCGACCGCGCTGACAACCCCGACGGCTGCGAGCCCGCCGATGGCGGCGCGCCGCCCCCATCCTTTCGGAGCGGGTTCGCCGGCGGTCGGGCTCGACAGGTTCTTGTCCTCGTTTTCCATGATCAGTCTCCTTTCACTCCGGCAGCACATGCTGCAATGGAGGAAAGCTAACAGGGCAACGTTTCGAGCCTTCCGGGTGAATGTAAAGAAATGTAAAGCCGAGCCCGTTCAGGACGCTCGTCGAGCAGGCGGTCGACTGACGCGCTATCGTCTTACGCGGCGTAGCACGGCTTCAAGGGCATTCGTCAGCGCTCGGCTTCCGCCGCCGCGCTCGAAATCGTCGAACACCTGCTCGTTCAAGCCGCCGGGGGTCGAGAACTCGCGCCTCAAGGCATCGAGGGGCGTTGCCTCGGCCCTGACCGCCGTCTGTGCCAGGCTGGCAAAGAGCGGCGCCAGGTAGGCGCGGACCTTCTCGCGGGCGACGCCCTTCTCGGCCACCCAGCCGGTCGCCCGGTCGAGAATACCGAAATAGGTCCCCATCAGCGCGCTGGCGACGGCGAGGAGGTCGTATTCCTCTTTCGTCTCGCATTCCACCGCGCTGCCGAGCGCCGCAAAGATGGCGGCAATGTCGGGATTGGGCGGGTAGATGGCGGTCACACCCGCGCGTTCGGCGACGAAGGGCAGAGGGATTGCCTGGCTCAACCGCACGTCTTCCCGGATCCAGGCCAGGAGCTTGGAACGATCGGTTGCCGCGATGACGCTGACGACCGTTTGGCCTGCCCGGAAGACGAGCGCCGTGACCACTTCCTCGGCGATCTGCGGCCGGATGGCAAGAAACAGCACGTCGGCGGCATCGACCACGTCCTGGTTGTCCCTGGCGATTCGCACCGACGGAAACCGGCCCGCGAGCCGGGCGGCGATCTCCCGATTGCGCGGCGAGACGACGATCTCCGCGACCCCGAGACTGGTGCCGACGATGCCTGTCACCATTGCCTCGGTGATCGCACCTGTGCCGACAAAACCGATCCGCATCATTCTGCCGCCTTGCGTCGCCCGAGCGAGACATCCGTCGTGTAGTTCTCGCGCATGAAGTTGATGAAGTTCTGCTGGAACTGCCGCGTGTGCGCATGCGCCAGTTCGTCGGCGAGATCGACATTCTTCGTCCGGATCGCCTCGAGCATCAGGTTGTGCTCGTCGGTCAGCAGATAGCCTTCATGCGTGCGCTCCAGATACTCGAAGTGCAGATGCAGCATGCGCTGGCCCTGATTGAGCAGGCGCTCGTAAAACGACGCCAGATAGGGATTCCGGCCGGCGTGAGCGATCGCCATATGGAACTGCTTGTTGGCTTCCGACATCCTTAGGTGATCGCCGGTATTGACGGCCGTCTCGAACTCCTTCTGTCGCCTGGCGATCGCCTTCAGGTCCGCCTCGGTGCGCAATTCTGCGGCAAGGCGGGTGTTCATGCGCTGGGCGATGTCCAGCGCCTCGACATATTTCGGGAAGGTGGCCACCTCGATCGGCGCGACGATCGTGCTGCGGTTGGACAGGGTCACGACAAGATCCTCGCCCGCGAGCCTGATCAAGGCCTCGCGAACCGGCGAGCGGGACATGTCGAAGCGTTCGGCGAGCGTGCTCTCGTCCAGGAGCTGGCCGGGAGCAAGCGTCAGTGACAGGATTTCGTTGCGCAGCGTCTCGTAGACGTTTTTCCAGCCAGTGCCCCTGGCTCGTTTCGTTTCAATTTCGTCAGACACTTGGCTCGCTTTCTCCGATGCTGACCCATAGGGCCAGAAAATCGCGACCTCGACAATGTAAATTTTCCTCTTGACTTTGTCGACACGTAGACGACAAAGAAAGACTAAGATCGGCTCAAGCCGACGAGAGGAACCGCGCGCGACGCGCGCCCGTCAAACAGAGGAAATGACGATGCTTTCGAAGATGCTTTCGCCCGTCCTGCGGGCGCTGCCTGCGCTTGCCCTGATCACCGGTCTTTCAATCACCGCCGCATCTGCCCAGGCTGCCGAAGGCTACTGGCAGGGCGTGCAGAAGGCGGGAGTGCTTCGTTGCGGCGCCGCCGTCGCTCCGCCTTACGTCATGCGCGACCCGGCGAGCGGCGAATACTCGGGCTTCTTTGCCGATCTCTGCCGCGAGTTCGCCGATGTCCTGAAGGTCAAGCCGGAATTCGTCGATACGACCTGGGACAACATCGTCGCCGGGCTGCAGGCCGGAAAATGGGATCTCTCGCTGGCGCTGAACAGGACACCGGCGCGCGCCATGGCGGTGCAGTTTTCCGTTCCGGCGATGGAGTACCAGATCTCGCTTGCCTACAATAAGGAGAACCCGAAGATCCCGGCCGGCGCGACCTCGGTCGCGGACATCGACAACAAGGACCTGACCTTGGCGGTCATGTCGGGGACCGCCCAGGACAAGGCGATCACGGCGGCCGTGAAGAACGCAACGATCCTGCGGCTGCCGGGCAATGACGAGACGCGCCTCGCGGTGGTCTCCAGACGGGCCGACATCCTCGTCGATGCCTCCGACACCAACCAGCTCTTCACCCAGTCGAATCCCGATTGGGCGGTCGCACTGAACCCGACGCCGGCATTGGCGAAGCAGGGCGTCGCCTTCGGCCTGCCGCATCAGTTGTCGGCATCTGACGTTGAAGTGGTCAACATATTTCTTGAGGAAAAGGTCGCGACCGGCCACGTGGAGGAACTGATCCGCAAGGCGGTCAATGAAGTGCTGAAGAGCGCGCAATGACGACAGTCTGGCCGGGTGCGGTGAACGGTTGCCCGGCCACTCTCATCCCTTCTTTTGACTAGCGAGATCGGCGATGACCATGTCCTTCAGTGCCCCACTTGTCAAAATCCAGTCCCTTCACAAGAGCTATGGACCACATATCCAGGTCCTCAAAGGGCTCGACATCGAAATGAAGCCCGGCGAAAGAGTCGTCGTTATCGGCCCCAGCGGCGGCGGCAAGAGTACGCTGCTGCGCGTCATGATGGGGCTCGAGAAGATCGATAGCGGCTCGATCAGCTTCGGCGGCAAGCCCTATATCTCGTCGGAGAGCGCCGACAGGAAAACCGAGATCGACACGGAGGTTCGCCGCTCGATCGGCATGGTGTTCCAGCACTACACGCTGTTCCCGCATCTCTCCGTCATCCAGAACCTGATTCTGGCGCCCTGCAAGGTCAGGGGCGAAAGCAGGGCCAGCGCCACCAAGCGTGCCCAGGCGCTGCTCGAGCGCTTCGGGCTTGGCGCCAAGGCGAATGCCTATCCGGCGCAGCTTTCCGGCGGGCAGAAGCAGCGCGTGGCGATCGCCCGCGCGCTGATGCTCGATCCGAAACTGATGCTGTTCGACGAGGTGACGTCGGCGCTCGATCCCGAACTCGTCGCCGAGGTCGAGCAGGTGATCCTACAGCTTGCCGCGCAGAGCATGCCGATGATGATCGTCACGCACGACATGTGGTTCGCCAAGAACATCGCCTCGCGCGTCATCTTCTGCGCCGGCGGCGTGGTCGTCGAGGATGGACCGCCCGAGCAGGTGCTTGGTGCGCCGAAGGAAGAGCGCACCCGCGATTTCATCGACCGCGTCTTCCATATCCGGCACTAGGAGGGGGTGATGGGATATTCGTTCGACTTCCAGTCCGTCTCCTTCGGGCCGCTCTGGGAAGGGCTGATCGTCACGCTTGAGCTGACGGTTGCCGCCAATCTGATCGGCGTCGTGCTCGGCTTTCCGCTGGCGCTTCTCATCATGAGCCGGTTTGCGCCGGTCCGGCTGCCGGCCATGCTGTTCGTGGAATTCTTCCGCTGTACGCCGGCGATCGTCCAGATCGTCTGGTTCTTCTACTGCGTGCCGATGCTCTTCAATGTCTTCCTCGGCTCGATGACGATGGGCATCCTGGCGCTCGGCCTCAATCTGATGGCCTTTAACGCCGAAGCCTATCGTGCCGCCATCCAGGCCGTGCCGCGCGAGCAGCTCGATGCCGGCATCGCGCTTGGTCTCAATCCGCTGCAGCGCACCCTTTACATCGTGCTGCCGACCGCGGTCCGGGCCTCGATACCCGTCCTGCTCACCAACGGCATCGGCATCTTCCAGCAGACGGCGCTGGTCGCGATCGTCGCTGTCCAGGATCTCATGTACCAGGCGAAGTCGCTGGCAACGGAGACCTACAGGCCGATCGAGACCTTCACCATCGTCGCGCTCGTCTACTTCGCCGTCTCCTTCCCCGTCAGCCAGGTCGTCGGCTTCCTGGAACGCCGCCGCCAACTGATGATGAGCTGAGGAGAAGACCCATGGCTCTCGATTTCTCCATCATCCTTCGCTTCCAGGAGGCGCTGGCGCTCGGTCTCTGGACCACGGTCAAGCTGACGCTGATCTGCGTCGTCCTCGGCTGCAGCCTCGGCTTCTTCATTGGGCTTGCCCGGACATCGCGCAGCACCCTGTTGCGTGCCGTCTCCAGCGTTTATGTCGAGTTCTTCCGCGGCACGCCGGTGCTCGTCCAGCTGTTCTGGATCTTCTTCTGCCTGCCGCTGATCCTCGGCGTCGAGCTCTCCAACCTCACCTCCGGTGTCATTGCACTCACGCTCTACATGGGCGCGATCACCAGCGAGACCTTCCGGGCGTCGCTGAAGTCGATCGGGCCGGAGCAGCTCGACGCCTGCGTCGCGCTCGGCCTGCCGCGCCGCGTCCAGGTGACGAACGTCATCCTGCCGCAGGCGGTGCTGCGCGCCATTCCGACGCTGCTGTCGAACTGCGTCAGCCTGTTCAAGGAAAGTGCGCTCGTTTCCGCCGTCGGCATGGCCGACCTGATGTTCGTTGGCCAGAACATCTCCAACAATACGGCGCGCCCTATCGAGGTGCTGACGGTCGTCGCCCTCATCTACTTCCTCATCGCCTTTCCGCTCACGCGTGCGGTGACGCTCGTCGAGCGGCGCGTGCTTGCCAAGCTGGCGATCTGAACCGAATTCTTGCAAAGGAGACATTCCATGAAACTCTCTGGCGTCATGCCCGCCCTCATCACCCCATTCGACGCGAACAACAGGGTCGACTTCAAGGCATTCGAAAAGCTTCTGGCTCATCTGCGCGAGGCCGGTGTCACCGGCTGGGTGCCGAACGGGTCGACCGGCGAGTATTTCAGCCAATCCAAGGAAGAGCGCCGCGATGTGCTGCAGTTCGTCAAGGATTTTGCCAAGCCGGGCGAAACGCTGATTGCCGGCACCAATGCGGCCGCCACCCGCGAGGTTATCGAGCAGACGGCGATCGCCAAAGAGATCGGCTATGACACGGTGCTGCTCGCTCCGCCGTTTTACACCCGGCCGACGCAAGCCGAACTCATCCGGCATTATGAAACCGTGCTCGGTGCCGTGGATGTGAACCTGGTCCTCTATTCCTATCCGGCCAAGGATGGTTCGGACATCAGTTTCGAGCTTATGGACCATTTCGCCGACAATCCGCGCGTCATCGGGATCAAGGAAAGCTCGGGGGTATTGCAGCGGGCGATCGATATCGCCAGCCGCTACGAAGGCCGCATTCAACTGGTTTCCGGCTCGGACGACATCGCGCTCGACTTCATGTTCTGGGGCGCGGAGAGCTGGATCTGCGGGCCGTCGAACTGCATGGCGAAAGCCTGCTGCGATCTCGACCGAACGTTCAAATCGGGCGACCTGGACAAGGCGCGGGCGCATATGAAAACCCTCTACCGGGCGATGAACATCCTCGAAAGCGGCAAGTTCGTGCAGAAGATCAAGTATGGCTGCGAGCTTCAGGGCCTGCCCATGGGTGAGTGCCGCGCGCCGCTGGGACCGCTGACCGAAGATGAGAAGGCCGAGTTCCGCGCCGCGATGGAGCCGATCCTGAACTGGTGACTTTGAGGGGAGCATGGAAGGTCCATGCTCCCTCGATGACATGTCTCCCGCGCCCGCCCGAGAGCAGAGAAATCATGAGCAATAACGAAGGTCGTGTCGTTGTCGTCGGTGCCGGCATTATCGGCACCACCATCGCCTACGAGCTGCAGCGCCGCGGAAAAGGCGTCGTACTCGTCGAGCGGGACCCTGATGGCAAGGGCGCCTCCTATGGCAACATGGCATCGATCGCGGTCACCGAATTCATGCCCGCCTCGCGACCGTCTGTCTGGGCGCAAATGCCGAAATGGCTGATCGATCCCGAAGGGCCGGTGCGTATCCGGCCTTCCTACATGCCGCGGCTCACGCCGTGGTTCTTCCGGTTTCTGGAAGCGAGCCGACCGTCACGGGTCAGAGAGTTGGAGGCCGCCGGGGCGGTGCTTTGCGGTCGTGTCTACGAGGATCTGACGCCTCTGCTGCAGGCGACCGGCCTGTCCGACATGCTGACCGAGGACGGATGCTTGAGCCTCTATGCGGATGAGGCCGAGTTCAGGGCGGACCGGGAGCACATCGAGGTTCTGGAACGCTTCGGCTTCCGACACGAAGTGCTCGGCGGCAACGCCATCCGCGACCTCGAACCGGCGCTGACGTCGAAGATCGCAAAGGCGGTGCTGTTTCCCGACAACCGGTCGATCCGCGATCCGTACCAACTGCTCCTGAAGCTGCGTGAGAAATTCCTGGCGCTCGGCGGCAGGATCGAGCAGGGCGAGGCCGCCGGTTTCGATAGTGGTGATCGCGTCAGCGCCGTCCGCCTCAAGGATGGCCGTTCGATCGCCGCCTCCGAGATCGTGCTTTGCGCCGGCGCCTATACCGGCAAGTTGGCGCGCCTTCTCGGCGAGCCGATGCCGCTCGAAACGGAGCGCGGCTACCACACGCAGATCATGGCGCCGGGTATTTCGATGCGCCACTCGATCATCTGGCCGGCGCGCGCCTTCATGGTTACCCCGACCGCTGGCGGCATTCGTGTCGGCGGCACGGTGGAGATGGCCGGGCTTGATGCGGCCCCGGATTACCGTCGGGCAAAGGTGCTGGTCAAACGGGCGCAGGAGGCCCTGCCGGAGCTTCGAGTGGAGAAGGCCACGGAGTGGATGGGCCACCGCCCGGCGCTTCCCGATACGGTGCCGGTCATCGGTGCTTCGGCAAAACATCGCGGTGTATTCTACGCCACCGGACATGGGCACCTCGGGCTGACCTATGCGGCGACGACCGGGAGGCTCATCGCCGATCTCGTCACCGGCGCTCAGCCGCCGATCGATCTGAAACCATACCGCATCGACCGGTTCTGACGGCAGAGCCGATCGACGCACAGGAACGAATGGAGCGAACAATGCGCAGCGAACTCTATATCGATGGAAAATGGACCGCGGCCGCGAACGGCAGGACGTTCGACGTCGTCAATCCGGCGACGGAAGAGGTGATCCACAGAATAGCCGCGGCAACGGCGGAAGACGTCGACGTGGCGGTGAAGGCCGCACGGCGTGCCTTCGACAAGGATGGCTGGCCGAAGCTGTCGGGAGCACAAAGGGCAAAATACCTGCGCGCCATCGCTGACGGCATTCGGGCCCGGCAGTCGGAAATCGCCCGGCTCGAAGTGATCGACAACGGCAAGCCGTTTCCGGAGGCGGATTGGGATGTCGCTGACGCGGCCGGGTGCTTCGACTTCTACGCGGGGCTTGCCGAACAGCTCGACAACAATCCGGAAGAGCCGATTGCGCTTGCCGACGCCCGCTTCACCTCAAAGGCGGTCAAGGAGCCGATCGGCGTTGCAGGCGCAATCATCCCCTGGAACTATCCGCTGCTGATGGCCGCCTGGAAGGTTGCGCCGGCCCTTGCCGCCGGCTGCACGGTGGTGCTGAAGCCGGCCGAAGTCACGTAGCTGACGGCGCTGGAACTTGCGGCGATCGCCGATGACGTTGGCCTGCCACCGGGCGTCCTCAACATCGTCACGGGGGCCGGCTCGGTCGCCGGGCAGGCGATCATCGATCACAGGCAGGTCGACAAACTCGCCTTCACCGGTTCCGGGCCGGTCGGCTCGAAGATCATGGCGGCGGCGGCCCGCGACATCAAGCGGGTCAGCCTCGAACTCGGCGGTAAGTCGCCTTTCGTCGTCTTCGACGATGCGGATATCGACGAGGCGGTCGAATGGATCATGTTCGGCATCTTCTGGAACCAGGGGCAGGTCTGCTCGGCGACGTCGCGCATCCTCGTCCAGGAAGGGATTTACGACCGCCTGTTGGCGCGGCTTGTCGAGGAGACGAAGAAGATCAGGATCGGCGACGGTCTCGAGGATGGCGTGCTGCTTGGGCCGCTCGTCTCGCAGCGCCAGCACGAGCAGGTCGTGGCGGCGATCGAGGCGGCGAAGACTGCCGGTGCGACGGTCGCCTGCGGCGGCAAGCGTCCTGAAGGCTTCGACACGGGCTATTATCTCGAGCCGACGGTGCTGACCGAGGTGCCCCTGGAGAGCAACGCCTGGCGCGAGGAGATCTTCGGTCCGGTCGTCTGCATCCGCCCGTTCTCGACTGAAGCCGAAGCGATCGAACTTGCCAACGATTCCCGCTTTGGGCTCGCCGCGGCGGTGATGTCGAAGGACGATGTTCGCGCCGAACGAGTGGCAAACGCCTTCCGGGCCGGCATTGTCTGGATCAACTGCTCGCAGCCGACCTTCACGGAAGCGCCCTGGGGTGGCTACAAGGAATCCGGCATCGGCCGCGAGCTCGGTCGCTGGGGCCTCGAAAACTATCTCGAGACCAAGCAGATCACCCGCCTTGCCACCGGCGAGAAATGGGGCTGGTATATCAAATGAATGGAAACACGAACTGGGATCGCTCGCTCGATCTCCTCGAGGTCCATTGCCAGGGCGAGATCGGCAAGGTGATCGTCGGCGGCGCGCCGGAAATCCCCGGCGCGACGATGCTCGACAAGATGAACCACATCAACAATGTCGACGACAGCCTGCGCCGCTTCGTGACCTTCGAGCCGCGCGCCAGCGTTGCCATGTCGGTCAATCTGCTCGTCGCGCCGACGCGTCCTGACGCCGATGCGGGCTTCATCGTGCTCCAAGCCGATCGCGCCCATCCGATGTCCGGCAGCAACTGCATCTGCGTTGTCACGGCCTTGCTCGAAAGCGGGCGCGTGGCGATGCAGGAGCCGGAGACGATCGTCCGGCTCGACACGCCCGCCGGGCTGATCGTTGCGCGCGCCGCCTGCCGCGATGGGCGCTGCCTGTCGGTCAGCCTCGACAATGTGCCGAGTTTCGCCGAGGCGCTGGACCGGGAAATCGAGACGCCGCGTTGGGGCCGCATCAGGGTCGATATCGCCTTCGGCGGCGTCTATTACGCGATCGTCGATGTCGACCAGGTCGGAAGCGAGATTGCGCCGGCCAATGCCCGCTATCTGGCCGAAACCGGGATCGAATTGAAGTCGCTTCTGGCCGAGCAGGTGACGGTGAAGCATCCGGTGCTGACCGGCGTCGACGAAATCGCCTATGTGATGTTCCGCGGACAGGAGCCGGACGGCGCAGTGCGCACCTGCACGACGCTGCCGCCGGGACGGGTCGACCGGTCACCCTGTGGAACCGGCAGCTCCGCCAACCTCGCGACACTCTACGCCCGTGGAAAAGTCGCGGTCGGCGACCGGCGGACGTCGCGCTCGATCATCGGCGGCGAGTTCGTGGCGGAAGCGATCGGCGTTACCGAGGTCGGCGGACGTCCCGCCGTGCTGCCGCGGATCACCGGGCGCGGTTGGATCTACGGCCGCGAGCAGCTCCGCATGTCCCAAGATGACCCGTTCAAGAACGGTTTTGCGCTCTCCGATAGCTGGGGACCGCAGGTCGACGCGCTGGGCTAGGGGAGGAGCGTCATGTCGTTGAAATCTCTTTCGGGTCAGACCGTCCTCGTCACCGGCGCTTCGGGCGGCATCGGCGCTGCCATCGTCGAACGCCTGGCGGCGGAGGGCGCCCGCCCGATCATCCACTACCGCCGCGACCGGGCGGGCGCAGAGGCGCTGCTCACCCGCATTTCCGGCGAGGGGGCCCTGGTTCAAGCCGACCTTTCGGCGACCGGAGGCGCCTTCGAACTCTGGCGCCAGGCCGAAGAGGCCGCCGGCCGCATCCATGCGCTCGTCAACAATGCCGGCATCCGCACCGAAATTTCGATCGACGCGGAGCCCAATGCCTGGAGAGAGGCCTGGCAAAAGGAATTCCAGGTGAATTTCTTCGCCGCGGCCGATCTCTGCAAGGAGGCGCTCAAGCACTTCAAGGCGCATGGCGGCGGCCGGATCGTCAACATGGCAAGCCGCGCCGGCCAACGCGGCTATGCGGCCGATGCCATGCCCTATGGCGCAACGAAGGCGGCGCTGATCAACCTCACCAAGTCGATCGCGCGCAGTTTCGGCGCCGATGGCGTCGTGGCGCTGGCGATCGCACCGGGCTGGGTTAAGACGGAGATGGCCGAGGACTTCGTCGAAAAATTCGGCAAGCAGGCCGCCGTCGCCGACATACCGATCGGCGAGATGGCTGAGGTCTCCGAAATCGCCGAGCTCGTCGCCTTCGCGCTGCGGCCTTCGCAGCCGTCACTGAACGGCGCGACGCTCGACGTCAACGGCGGCAGTTATATTCGCTGATCGAAATCCAGGAGAGGACGATGAAGAGATTCGAAGGCAAGGTTGCCGTTGTTACCGGCGGAGGCGGCGGCATCGGTTCCGCCATTTCGCGGCGGTTGGCGGATGAGGGAGCGCTGGTCGTCGTCTCCGATGTCAACGGCGAAGCGGCTGGCATTGTCGCAGCCGAGATCGTGTCGCAGGGCGGTTCCGCCATCGCCGTCGCCGCCGACATTTCTCAGAGAGAGCCCTGTTTCGGCCTGATTGCTGAGGCGTTCGACCAGAAAAAGCGCATCGACATTCTCGTCAACAATGCCGGTATCAACCGGCGTGGCAATCTCTTGTCGCTGACCGACGACGACTGGCACACGAGTTTCGCGGTCAATCTCGATTCGATGTTTTATCTGTGCCGCGCCGCCATTCCGCACATGATCGAGGCCGGCGGTGGCACGATCGTCAACACCGCCTCGCAATGGGGCCTTTATCCGGCGCCGAACCACATCGCTTATAACACGACCAAGGCGGCGGTCGCGGCCTTCACGCAGAACCTCGCTCGCGACTACGCTCCGCACAAGATCCGCGTGAACGCCGTCTGCCCCGGAGAAATCCACACCCCCATGCTCGAGGCGGGGGTCAAGCGGGCAGGCCGCACCATCGCCGATCTCGACAAGCTCGTTCCCTTCGGCCGCATCGGTAGACCGGAGGAGGTCGCCGCTCTAGTCGTCTTTCTCGCCTCGGATGAAGCCGCGTTCATGTGCGGCTCGCTCGTCGAGATAACCGGCGCCCAAGCGGTTGCCTGAACGGGGGATGGTCCCGCTCCGCGGTTCGAAAGCCGTGAGCGAATAACGGGTGAGTCGCTCAACTGCGGCTTGCCTGAAGCAGAGCGCTTGCCGCGCGTTGCAGCAGGGGCTTTGCTTCCCCGACGTCGAACATCTGCGCGCTGACAAACGCGCCATTGATGAGCACTGCCAGTTGCCCAGCGAGTTCTGCGGGCCTGACCGCGCCTAGTCGCTCAGCGATCACATGAAGTCGCCGCCGCAATTCTGCTTTGTGCGCGGCAGCGACTTTGCGAGCAGGATGATCGGTTTCGGGAAACTCCGCCGCAACATTGATCTGTGGGCAGCCTCGGTAGCCCGGGCGGTTGACGCGTTCACCAATCCAATCGAGGTGAGCGTCCAGCTCTCCTTTCGGATCGCCGCCGTGCATGTGGGAGACCTTGTCCCATGTATCCCAGAAGTCTTTATCCTCGCGCTCGAGGAAAGCCGCGACGAGATCGTCTTTCGTGCGGAAATGCCGATATAGGCTCGTCTTGGCAACCCCGGCCTTTTCCACGACCAGATCCACGCCAACCGCGCGGACGCCTTGCTGGTAAAACAGGGTCGACGCCGTCTCGAGGATGCGCTCCCGGACCTCTTGCACGTTCACCTCCGATTTCTTCACGCGGCCTCCGCTCGTGTCATCGCTGTCATCACGATTCCTTCTAGCAAAAAACCGCTTGACGCGCTACAGACCTGTACGTATTAAAACAGACAGGTCTGTATCGTGGAGGAATGAAGTTGTCCAAACAGCAAAATGGGAACGTGGCTATTGCGGTATATGGCGCCAGCGGGCACACGGGGAAGTTCGTGCTGTCGGAACTGGCCCGGCGAGGCCTGAAGGTAGTTGCCGTCGGGCGGAGTGCCGCGAAGTTGGTGCAAACCGGCATTCAAGCCGCCGAAATACGAGAGGCGTCCATCGAAGACGCCAATTCGCTCGACAGGGCATTTTCGGGGGTGGCAGCCGTGATCAACTGCGCCGGCCCGTTCCTGGATACGGCCGATCCGGTGGCCGCAGCAGCCTTGCGGGCGGGTGCCCACTATCTCGACGTGACGGCTGAACAGGGAAGCGCGTTATCAACCTACGAGACGTTCGATAACGACGCAAGGCAAGCCGGGCTGGTGTTCATACCGGCTATGGGGTTCTACGGCGGTTTTGCGGATTTACTCGTTTCGGCACTGTTGGGCGATTGGGTTGCGGTCGACGACATTCGGATCGGCATCGCGCTTGACAGCTGGCATCCGACGATCGGTTCCCGCAATACCGGAAAGCGCAACACTGCGCGGCGGCTGGTGGTCGCCAACGGGCAGTTGTCGCCGATACCGATGCCGGCTGCAGTGCAGGAGTGGAAATTTCTCCAGCCATTCGGTCCGCAGCAAGTCATCGAACAGCCGTTTTCCGAGATTTCCGTCGTCAACCGGCATCTGCGTAGCATCGAAGTCCATACATACCTCAATGAGACGGGGCATCGGGACGTCCATGACCCGAACACTCCGCCGCCCGTGCCGGCCGACGAAACAGGTCTTTCGGCCCAGCGCTTCATGGTCGAGGTGGTGGTTCGCAAGGGAAACGAAGCGCGGCATATTTCCGCTTTCGGTCGCGATATCTACGCCTTTACCGCGCCGCTCGTTTGCGAGGCAGTTCAGCAACTCCTTGCGGGTAAGGCGCGTGTACACGGGGCGCAGGCGCCTGGCGCCGTTTTCGATGCGCTGGAGTTCCTCGACGCGCTCGCGCCTGACCATTTGTCTTTCGAGACATTGGGCGTCTGATGCATGCCGCCCAAAAGTGCGTCAGCGCGGCTTTGCCCGAGCCGCTGGCCGGATGTTCGGCGCCGCGGACAGCCGGAACGTCTGCGCCGGTGCCGGGCGACCGACATGGAATCCCTGCACCTGGTCGATCCGGAATTGCCGCATCAGTGCCAATTGTTCCTCGGTCTCCACGCCCTCCACAAGGATCATGTGGCCGCGATTTCGCACGAGTCCGATAATGTCCTGCAGCATTGCCTTGCCCCTCGCGGTGTCGCAATCGTGCAGGAAGGAGCGATCGATCTTCACCGTATCGAAATCGATCAGGCGTAGCCACGACAGGCCCGCGAAGCCCGTTCCGAAGTCGTCGAGCCATATCCGGACGCCCAGGGTCTTGAGATCGCTGATGCAACGAAGGATATCGGAGTGCATCTCCATCTCCAGCCCCTCAGTGATCTCGAGAGCCAGCCTGCCGCCGGCCACGCCTGTTTCACCAAGAATAGCCGCCACAGAGGCCGCGAAACCCGGCGATTTGAGCTGGATCGGGGAGACGTTGACACTGACGACGGGGACGTGCTCGTCCGCCAGAAGTTCGCGGCACACCGTCCTGATCGCCCAACGCCCGAGGTCGAGGATGGCGCCGGTGCGTTCCGCGATGGGGATGAAGAGGCTCGGAGGAACCGAGGTGCCATCCAGCATTCTCAGGCGCATGAGCGCCTCGACGGCGTCGACGCGGCCGGATGCGACGTTTCGGATCGGCTGATAGACGAGCGAAACGAGATCCTGGTCGATGGCGATTTTCAACAGGGCGGCGATGTTCTCGCTCTCGTCGTTGCTGTGCGGGTCATTCGGATCGAAGAGCCGGGCGCAGTTCCGGCCGCTCGCCTTTGCGCCATAGAGCGCCCGGTCCGCTTCATGGATCAGCCTCTCGAGCTTCGAGCCTGTCTGATTGCGGCTGAACGCCGCCCCGACGCTGACGGTGACGACCGACATGCCGTCGCGCCGCTGCCCGTGCTCGAGAGCAAGGTCTTCGACGCCGCAGCGGATCGTCTCGGCAAGCGCGGCGGCCTGTTCGCTGGTCTCCATGCGGGCCAGGACAATGAACTCTTCGCCGCCATAGCGGCCGATCGAGCCGTTATACGGCTCGATCGAATCCTTGAGGGCACTGGCGACCAGAACGAGACAGCGGTCACCTTCCTGGTGCCCGTAGAAGTCGTTGTATTTCTTGAAGAAGTCGACGTCGATGAGGAAGGCGGCGAAACTCGTCCCCTTCTTCTGCCAGTCACTCCAGTAGTCGCGGAGCTTCTGATCGACGGCGCGACGGTTGTCGAGGCCCGTCAGCGAGTCGGTATTCGACAGACGCAGCAAAGCCCTGCCGCGCTCGGAAGCCTCTTTCTGCTGGATGCGCGCTTCGAAGGCGTTGAGAAAGACCTTGTAGCGCTCCCGGTTGAGCTTCCAGTTCACATAGGAGGTGAAGACGAAGCAGGAGATGTTGAAGGTGCCGAAGGCGAGTCGATAGGAGATCTCCGCCGGAGAGAAGGACAGCACCGCCGCAAAGAAGATCAGCAGGATGGTGACCGACGCGAACAGCGAAATGCGGAACTGGAAGCTGAAGAATAGATTGACGCTCATCATGAAGATGGCGCCGAATACCATGTAATAGGAGATGCTCTGAGTATCGGCGGTCATCATCGCCGGATAGAGCCATCCCGCATAGGCAAGCACGAGTGCCGCGGCCGCCGTGACGTCGATCGCGTTCGCGCTGGCGTCTAGGCGAATCTGCATTTCGATCAGCATCAGCGCGACGAGGGCGATCGTGAATCGCGCCGCGATCGTATAATGCGCGACGTCCGGAACCAGCAGAATGTCGGTGATCGAAAACAGCAGATAGACCGCGACCGCAGTCCAGAACCCGTGTCGGGTCGCCTGCTTTCGGGCGCCTTCGCCCTCATTTTCATAGAGAGCGCGAAGCTCAGTCGAGGCCGGTCGCGGCGGCTCGCTGTGGAGGTCGATCTCAATTGCGTCGGCCAGCGTGTGCTTCATGCACCGATCCATTGCGTTTGCGTCTTCTTGTAAAGCCCGAAGTCTCTCTGCGACGAGCGCCACGGGGACGTCCTGCAGTTGCCGCCTGCTTGGGTAAGATACTTAGGGCTTGCAGCATTGTTCGGCACATTAGTTCAGGTCCATTAAGTTTTGCTGAATTTGATGTGGGTCAAACACGCACGTAATAGTGTAGTGAAATCGGTCAATCAGACGGGTTGTTAACCATATTATTCGAATGTTCGAAATTGGATTTGGCGCGCTCGGAGTTCTTGCGCATACTGTTAACAATCTATTAACGGATGAGTCTCGCGTGACCCAAATTCAGATTGCCCTCGATGGCGAAAGCCTGATTACCCCCACCTCCATTACGACCGAACTCTCAACAGCCAAGACGGACCGCCATGAGGAGCAGCTGGCAACCGGCGAAGCCGAAGTCGCTCTGGCGCTGATGATTGCCCAGCAACAAATCGAGCAGCGCCGCGATGCGCCGGTGATCATCCACCAGCTGATCGGCGCCCTTCATGAGGTGCGCCGCAAGTTCGACCAGAGCGTCTGGCAAGAGCTGATCCCGCTCGTGCAGAACCATCCGGTGTCGAACTACTTCCATGAGGATCCGTTCACGCGCTGGTCTTTCCGGAAGCCGCGCGGCTATTCCGGCGACGCGCAACTGATCGACTTCATCTATGGTCATCCGAGCGTTTCCGACGAGATCGCCAAGGCCTCGCCGCTCGGACGGACCCTCTACGACTACACGAAGGATGCGCCGTCGTCCGTCGCGGTGCGGGAGCGACGCGACCTCTTGACCCGGCATGTCGACGCGATCGCCACCGAACGTGGCCCTGAGACGGAAATCCTGACGATCGCGGCGGGGCACCTGCGCGAGGCCGACCGCTCGGTGGCGTTGCGGGAGCGGCGGATAAAGCGTTGGGTCGCCCTCGATCAGGACCCCTTGAGCGTCGGGTCGATGGTTCGCGATTTCAGAGGAACATGCGTCGAGGCGATCGACGGTTCCGTTCGCGGCCTTCTGACAAGGTCCCAGGAACTGGGTCAGTTCGACTTCATCTATGCCGCCGGCCTCTATGATTACCTAGCCGACAAAGTGGCCGTGAAACTCACGCAACGATGCCTCGAAATGCTGAAGCCCAATGGCGTCTTCCTTTTCGCCAATTTCGCGCGCGACATCAGCGATGACGGTTACATGGAGACGTTGATGAACTGGGCGCTGCTATTGCGCTCGGAAGCGGACATGTGGGGCATCATCAATGCGAGCGTCGATCGCAACGCGGTCAATGCCCGATTGGAATTCGGCGCCAACCGAAACATCGTCTACGGCATCCTGCAGAAGCGTTCCTGAGCATCACGCATTGGAAAGCATGGAACGTTCTCCATCCCGCGACGCTACTGCATGATTCCTTAAATCGGAATCGATTTAAGGACAAAATCATGCAGCATTTCAAAGTGCTACAGCGACCTTAGCGCGTCCAATTGGACGCGCGGCGCTGTAATGCCGGGATGGAGAAACTGCGGGCCGCTCCCGCGTGTCAGTGCTTCTGCTTCGATCCTTTGCAGTCGAGCAGGATGGGTCTCGCATGCAGATGGGCAGAGGCGCCGCCAGGCAGAGACGGCTTGAGCAGCGCTGCCGACGGCAGGAGCGGCGCAGATGTCGCGGAGGCCGACGGGGTTTCGCCGGATCGACGGCCGACCTGAACAACCGGTGCCTGGCGCGGCCGCTTGGTGGTTCTGAGTGCTTCGATCGCCGAGCGCAATTTCAGGCGCGACACCGCTTCCCGCGACCTGAGCTTGCACCGAAGATGCTCCGGATCATCGGAATTGATCTCTTCGAAACTCAGGAACGTGGCGATCGCGGCGTCTCTGTGGCCCGCGGCCAGAAGGCAGACGGCCAATTTGTACCGGACAAGGCCGAGATGCGCGTGTCGGGCAAGCAGTTCCCCGTAGGTCTTGCACGCCTCGCGATAGCAGGCTTGCGCCATCTGGGCGTCGCCCAGCCGGTGCTGGATCTTGCCCGCCTCCGGCATGATCGACAGCAGCCCGCGATAAAGATGCTCCGCCTCGGCGTGGTCTCCCCGGTCGGTGCAGAGTTGTGCCAGGCCGTAGCGGGCGTAGACATGCTTGGGGGCGGCATGGATCACCTGCCGATAGCCTGTCTCCGCCGCGTCCAGCTTGCCGCGGCTGTGCAGGTCCACGGCGCGCTCGAAGACGAAATCGATGCTGCGGCGATTTAGGCAGTCGTGCAGATTGCGGCCGGTCCGCGTCTTGACGACGAGGCAGCGGACACCCCGTTCCGGGACGGCCAAGTCGCTCTCGCCGCAGCCGGCGTCCTCGCGGACAAACTGTTCTTCGGCAAAGGCGTCAAGCAATGCTTCGGTCCGGACCGAGGCAAGGTCAAGACAATCGAACCGTAGGCTCGCCCAGTTTTCGCGACGGATGATGTCGGCGGACGCATCCACCGCCTCCTTTTCGAGGCCCGGCCGGCAAAGCAGACCGGTTCGGCCGGAGCCGCGATTGCCGATCATCAAAATTTCATCGCAGAACAGACCACTGCTTTTGTCGCGGTAGGTTGATACACGAAGCGGAAGAAAGGCGCAGTAAGCCTCGTCGTCGGGTCGTTTCAAGGCCAGGATGAACCACCTCTGCTGTCGAGGCAGGTATTGATGCAACCAATCCCAGGATAGATAAGGGTGGGAGTCGGGATCGTTACGATAAAGATCCTCCCAGAGGTTTCGAATATTCTCAAAATCCTCAATACGCTCAATAATTTCTATAAACATGGTCCCTCGCTTAAAATAAATAATGAAATAAATTTCAATTATGCATCAGAAATTACAAATAGATAAGCTAGCAATAAGATTGGAAGTATAGCAATTTTGGGTTATTTCGCAATGGGTAGGCACGCTGAAGATGTGGTCGGTCAGCACACCTGCTCACCCGTCTGCCTCGTGCATCGGAAGCGCAGGCCGGGAGAAGTCTTCCATTCGACGGCCGGTCATTCCGCCAACCGCCTGACGCTCGCTGCCTCAGGCGGCCGGGGTCGTGAGCGCCGGCGGCACCGCTCGCCGGCCGGCTTGCTTCATCGCTCCATGAAGGCACGCGCCATGCTGTCCCGGATCGGCTTCGTCAGGTAGTCGAAGAAGGTCCGCTCGGCCGTCTGGATGAGAATCTCGGCAGGCATCCCGGGTGTTGGGACGAAGCCGGAGATCCTCGTGACCTCGCTCACCGGCAGGCTCACTCTGGCGAGATAGACTTCCTGTGTACCGTTGGTCGCCGGGTCCGGCATGGAGTCGGCGGAAACATAGTAGACCTCGCCGTCCAACACCGGCGTCGTCCGCTGATTGAGGGCGGTGAGCCTAACGGTTGCCTTTTGGCCGATCTTGACACTGTCGATCTGGGTGCGGATGACCTGTGCTTCAATGATCAGCGGCACGTCCGACGGCAGGATTTCCATGATCGGCTTGCCGGTTTCGATGACGCCGCCGGCGGTATGATAGTACAGCCTTACGACGGTGCCGCTGACCGGAGCGTTGATCGTGGCGCGGCGCAGCACGCTGGCCGCCCCCGTCAACTGCTCGCGGACGGAGTCGAGTTCGGCCTCCACCTTCTGAAGTTCTTCCAGGGCCGCCTCGCGGTAGGTTTCCTCCGTCTGACGGATCTGCTGCTCCTGTTTCAGGATTTGCGCGCCGGTTTCCGAGACCTCGGCGGTCAGTCTGCCGGCCTGTCCCTTGGCGTCGGCGATCGCCCGCTGGATGCTCTTGATTTCCGTCTTGCGAATCAAGTCCTTGTCGAGGAGCGACTTTTTGCCGACATATTCCTCCTCGAGGAGGGCATGCTGCTGACGAACCGCCTCGAGTTGTAGCTGGTACCCTCCGACACGGAAGCGGAAGCCCTCGATATTCTGCTTGTACAGTCCGATTTCGCTGTCCAGCTTGCTTTTCCAGGCGCGGAAATTGAGCTCCTGGCTTCGAATGATCGGTTCGACCTCCGGATCCTGCATATGGGGGGCAAGAATTGCCGGCAGTTCGATCGTGTCGGCACCCTCCACCTGAGCCATCAGCCGGGCGACGATCGCCTCGAGCCTCGCCCGGCGCAGAAAGAGTTGGCGCTGATTGGCGAGTGCTGCCGTCTCGTCCAGCCGCAGCAGCGGCTGGTCGGCGACGACGTGATCCCCCTCGCTCACCAGGATATCCTTGATGATCCCGCCTTCGAGATGCTGGATGATCTTGTTCTGACCGGTCGCGACGAAGCTGCCCTGGGCGATGATGGCGGCGGCCAGCGGCGCCGTGACGGACCAGAGGCCGAAACCCCCGAACGTGACCGCCATGAGCGCCACGCCGGCGATGGTCTGCTTCCAGATCGACCGCGGTACCTCTGCATACCATTCAAGATCGTAAACTTTGACTATGTCTGACATGGTTTGCCTACGTCAGCTGGTTGTGGTCGAGCGGGTTGCCCTCAAGATTCATGCCGCGCGTGGAAAGGGCTTTCAGGACATCCTGGCGCATGCCGAAAAGCGCCACGGTGCCGTTCACGAGGAGCAATACCTTGTCGACGCTGTTCAGGAGGGCGGGCCGCTGGGTAATGGTAATGACAGTGATTTTCTGCTTCTTCGCATGGGCAAGCGCCCGCGTCAGTGCAGCCTCGCCGGCGCTGTCGAGATTGGAATTCGGCTCGTCCAGCACGACCATGCGCGGATTGCCGAAGAAGGCCCGGGCGAGCGCGACGCGCTGCTTTTGTCCGCCGGAGAGCGGTGATCCGTCCGCCGCCACGAAGGTTTCGTAACCGTGCGGCAGCAATGCGATCATGTCATGCACGTCGGCGAGCTTGGCGGCAGCGTAGATGTCGGCGTCCGTGGCGTCCTCCTGCATGCGGGCGATATTGGCCTTGATCGTACCCGGAAAGAGTTGAACGTCCTGCGGCAGGTAGCCGATGCTTTCGCCGAACTGGCGCTGATCCCAGTTCCTCAAGTCCATGAGATCGAGCCGGACATTGCCGGATGTCGGCAGGATGGACCCGACGAGCATCTTGCCGAGCGTCGTCTTGCCGGCTCCGGAACTGCCGATCACGGCAAGCGAGTCGCCCGGACTGAGCGCGAAGGTCACGCCGTTGAGGACAACACGCTTGGTGCCATTCGGGACGAAAAGCAGCCGCTCGACGTCGAGGCGACCTTCAGGGCGCGGCAGCTTCAGCCGCTCGAAGTTCAGCGGCGAGCTCTGCAGCAGCGAAGCGATGCGCCCATAGGCGGCGCGCGACTGAATGACCTGGTGCCAGCCTTCGATCGCGCCTTCGATCGGCCCGAGCGCGCGGCCGGCGACAATCGATGCCGCGATCACCATGCCGCCCGTGAGCTCGCCGTTAAGGGCGAGATTGGCGCCCCAGCCGAGCATCGTGACCTGGGTGAGCAGCCGAACGGCCTTGGAAAGCGAGGCAAGAGCGATGTTGCGGTCTTGCGCCAGCACTTGAGCTCTGAGCGACCCTGCCATGTCCTTGCCCCAAATGCGGACCGCTTCGGGGATCATCGCGAGCGCGTTGATGATCTGCGAATTGCGCGACATCGAGTCGAGATGCAGGTTGGCCTTGCTCTGGAAGGTGTTGGCCTCGCCAAAGGGGGCTGCCGTCGCCTTCTGGTTCAATACGGTGACAACGAGCAGAAGCAGGGCCGAGGCGATGACGATCGAGCCAAGATGCGGGTGGATCAGGAAGACCGCCAGGACGAAGAACGGGGCGATCGGGGCGTCGAGGAAGGAAAGCAGCGTGCTCGACACGAGGAAGGAGCGAAGCTGCTGCAGATCCCCAAGGGTCTGATACTCGCGCCCGTTGCTGTGCAGCGAGGCGCGGGCAGCCGCACTGAGGATCGGCGCGCCGAGCTGAGCGGCAACCTCCACCGCCGTCCGCATCAGGATCATGCGGCGGATTCCGTCGAATATGGCTTGCAGAATGACCGCAGCGACGATCAGTCCGGTCAGCATGACCAGCGTGTCGATCGAGCGGCTGGTCAGCACCCGGTCCGAGATCTGAAACAGATAGACGGGTATGGCGAGCACCAGCACGTTGGTGGCGAGTGTGAAAACCATCACGACCATCAGGTTCTGCTTGATCGCCCGAAGACCGGCCTTGAGGCTGACGGAAAAATCGACTGGCCCGAGGCGTTTATGGAAGACCCCTCCGCCTCCGCCTCCACCTCCGCCACCATGGCCCCCGCCGCCGCCGGAGCCACCCTTGTCGGGGACGCGCGGCTCGGCCTTGATAGGGCCGCGGTCGCCGTCGATCACCACCATGCCCGATATCGAAGACTTGTCCTTGACTTCGGCCCTGGGCTCGATGGCCGGCTTTTCGAAGCGCGGTTCGGGCTTGCGGGCCTCCTGCACAGGGGCAGGCTTGCCGGCATCGCCCTGCGGACCGGGCACGATTTCCGCGGTGTTCGCGTTGACGGCCGTCAGCGGGGGCGTCCGTGTCTGTTGGGTAACCTCGGCCGGCGCCGCGGCACGCCGTTCGGATGCGACGGGTGCGGCCGTCACCTCACGATTGGTTTCCTGGCTGGTTCTTGCGGCCGCCGCGCCGCGAAGATGGTCAATCACCTCGTCGAGCTCCTTAACAGTGCGATCCAAAACATTTTCCCGGCGGTCGATTCTGCGGAGCAATTGCTGCCGGGCAGCCTCGACATCCAGGCCCCGCGGCCGGGACTCCGCCTCGTCCGCAACCTCGTCTCCACTTGTCGCGAATTGCTCCCAGGATTGATCGCGGTCGTCGGTCATCGTCGCCTCCCGCGCTCCGATCAGGCCAGCATGCTATGCATGGGATCGGCATTCGTCGTATCGAGGGGAGGCGGCGCGTGATCCGGCGGCTGTGGCCCGTGGTCGGGGGTGTCGTCACCGAGGAAAGCAACCGCTTCGCTGACGAGTGCGTCAGGATTCTGGCCCCCGAGGTACGGTTCGGTCTTGATCAGGTCGGCCTGGACCAGGATCTCGTCAGAATAGGCGTTGCCGCCCGCGTAGATGGTCTTGCCGGCGTCGACATCGAGGATCCCGGCGTAGTTGACCAAGGTGTTCGAACCCGTCGAAATCGTCCAGTCCGCATCCGAACCGAGTCCGAGCTTGTTCATAGCGAGCGCGATCTGATCGCTGTCGCCCAGGATATTGGTTTGCTTGACGTAGTTCAGGCTGACGAGGTCGCCTGAAATATAGAGCACCCGCAAGCCGTTCATCCCGGCGAAGGCGCCATCCTCCAGCACGCCGTCCGGCAGCGATTTTTTGCCGCTTGCGAGATCCCCGAAGGCATCGAGGTAGGATTTCGGCAACGGTTTGACGCTGTTCGCGCCGCCGGCTTCCACGATGCTCGCTTCGTTCCAGAGCAGGTTTCCGTCGGTGGAAGCGGAGCCCTTGCCGGTCGTGCCGAAACCCTCGACGGCGCCGACCAGGTCGTTGTCGAGCAGAATGTTCAACTGCTGGATGATATTGGCGTCGTAGACATTGCCGCCGATAAAGATGAGATCGTAGTAGTGTCCGAGCTCCGCGAGCGAGACGTTATTGATGGCCGTATTGTCGCCGGTGATGATTGAAGCCGTCGAGCCAGCGGCCGCCAAAATGGCCGTGTCTTCATCGGACATGAAGGTGAATTGCTCGAACCAGTTGGTGATCAAGAGGTCGCCCTTGATCTCGGTGATTGCCCAAGCCTTCGGGAAGTCGCCGGGTCCGGCCTGCTCTGCCTTGCTGGGCTCGGGGTCGAGATGCTTGAACATCGCGATGTTGAAGGCCTCGTTCGGTTTGCCCTGATCGAGGTTCCAGCCGTTGAGGGCGGTGCTCAAGAGATCGTTGTCGCACAGGACATTGATCTGGACGATCGCGTTGAGTTCGACATGGTCGCCGGCGACGGCGAGCACATGCGACTGCAGCCAGTTGGTCGTCAGCGTGACGGAGTTGACCAGCGTGTTGCCACCCGCTTCAAGTTCGACCGACGCCTCGATCGAGACCTTGCCCTGGCCTGCCGTAACGTTGCCGCTGGCCTGGTTGGAGGTAGCCGGCTTGTCGTCCGGCGTATCCTCCGGTGGCGGCAAGTAGTCATCGAGGCTCGGTGCTTCCTCGACGAGTTCTCCGTTGACGAAGATGCCTTCGAGGGTCTCGGCTTTCGCGACAAATGTGCCTTCCTGTCCGACCTGTTCATCGGAAAAGGCATCAAGCTGCTGCGCGGCGGCGCTGATGAAGGTGGCAATCTCCTCTGGAGAGCCAGGAATCTCCTCGCCGCCAAGCGGGGAGATCCGCTGCGCCGCTTCGATGAGATCATTCATCAGGGCGCTGTTGTCCACCTTCACGGAAAACTGCAGGCCGTGACCGCCAAGGCTGACGGAGTCGTTGTCCGACAGCCAGATCTGCTGCGATGCGTAGACAGCTGTCGAGCCGGGCGGATCGATTTGAAAGTCGACAGTGCTGCTGGAGGACGAATTCGAGCCGTACCGGGTGAAAACGTGCGGGTTGTCGATTTCGTTTACCGGCTGCGAAACCGGTATTTCCGGGGGACGAAGGCCGGGATAGAGGCCTGGGGTCGGCCCGGCGTCAACCGGATCGTCCGGACGATAGGGAATACGAGGGTCGAAATCCTTGAGCTCGTAGGGTGCCTTGACCGTGACCGGCACGGAAGGGAGCTCCGGCGGATCCTCCTGCGCTTTCTGAAGAGCCTTGAATTCGTTATAGGCGTCGCGCAGGCGAATTTCTTCGAGAGTAGTTGCGAACAGGCCGATGAAATGGGCGATCGCCTCGGTCGTCTTGTCGAAATACAGGGTCATTGTCAGCCCCCATTTTTTATTTCGGTGCTGTTGGACTGCGCGGGTGAACCCGCGCAGTCCAGTTCAATGCCCGATTGCGAAGTTGCGAACCGGTAGTGCTGTTATGCGGCGTCTTCGTCTTCGCCGATGGCCGTCGAGCTGTAGTTGCCGCCGACGACCGTCATGTCGATGGTGTTGCCCTGCAGGTTGGCACCAAGCACGATCTGCTGGTTGAAGGCGTTGGTGTCGATCACCGCATCGGCCGATGCCGAGGAGATTCCTTCGAGGAAACTATCGTCCCCATTGTAGGAACCCCAGGTGCCGGCCGAGCCTGCACCGCCTGCGCCGCTCGTTGCGATGCCGCCAGCTGCGCCTGCGCCGCCTGCGCCGCCGGTTGCCGCTCCGCCTGCACCGCCGCCGGCCAAGGCATCGCCAGCCCATGCACCCGCAAGAGCAAGACCGCCATCACCGGCGCCGCCGGTGGCCGCTCCGCCGGTCCCGGTTCCGCCCGTGGCACCGCCCGTGGTTCCGCCGTTCGCCGTGGCACCGCCGCCGCCGCCGCCGCCGCCGCCGTTACCGGCGCCGACACCGGAACCCGTGCCGATACCAAGGCCTGCACCGAGCGCACCGCCGCCGTCACCGGCATCGTCCGCGCTTCCGCCGTTGGCGTTGCCGGTCCGACCGAGAGCGACGCTGTTGCCGCCATCGTTGTCGCCGCCGTCGCCGCCGAAGTTCAGGACCGGGATCGCGAAGGAGTCATCGACATCTGAGCCGTCGCCGCCGTCGCCCGCGTCCTCGGCTTCCGCCTCGTCGCTTTCGACGTCACCCGTTTCGCCACCGTCGCCGGCTTCGTTATCGCCACCTTCACCGCCTTCTGCTGCACCGACGCCGAGACCGAGGCCGAGGCCGAGGCCGAGACCGAGGCCGGTACCGCCGTTGCCGCCATCGCCAGCCTTGGCGTAGCCACCGTCAGCGTCGCCGCTGCTTCCGCCTGTGCCGACGCCGACGCTCGCCGCGAGACCACCCTCGCCGTCTCCGCCATCCGCGTCGCCGTCGTTGTCAGCGTCGCCGCCGTCAGCGTCGCCGCCCCCGGCGAAGCCGCCGACCGCAAAGCCACCGTCGCCACCGTCGCCGCCGTCGGCATCAGCATCGCCGCCTTCGCCGCCGTCACCGGCCGCCGTGATGCCGTCGTCCGACTTGGCGTAGCCGCCCTTGGCATCGCCGCTCTGGTTCAGCTCGCCGTCGTTGGAGACGTTCTCCAGCTTGTCGTCATCCGACATGATGGCGGACTGGCTGAAGACGTTACCGACGTCATTGCCTGCGCCGTTGAGCGACTCGTCCAGGATGTCCTTGAAGCTGACGGTAGCCATGCCCTCGATGTCTGAATTATCGATGTCGACGAAATCGTCATCCGAGGGCTTGTAGCCATCAAGATCGATGTCGACATCGACGTCGACTTCAGTCTTGCTGTCGACGTCGACGTCAACTTCGGTCTCGTTCTTGTTGACGTTGGCGTTGAGGTTGGCGTTGCCGTTCAGGTTGCCGTTACCGTTGACGTTGGCGTTGCCGTTACCGTTACCGTTCAGGTTGCCGTTACCGTTCAGGTTGCCGTTGCCGTTACCGTTCAGGTTGCCGTTGCCGTTCAGGTTGCCGTTGCCATTGCCGTTCAGATTGCCATTATAGGACTCACTGGACTGCTCCTGCTCCTGCTCTTGCTCTGACTCCTGCTCTTGTTCCTGCTCCTGCTCCTGCTCGGACTCCTGCTCCTGATCCTGATCCTGATATTGGTCCTGATCTTGGGATTGGTCTTCCCACGGCCACAAGAAATTCTTGTCCTTGCCCATAGTGATCTTCCTTGGGTTGAGGCCGCGACAGCCAAGCCGCCTTTTTCTCTCACGCGGCTACGGGGTGGTGCGGTCCAGTGTTGAAATAAATAAAGCTACGTCACTCAAGAATTTCGATCACCGGACGGCCAAACGCGACCGGGGATCAGACGTTCAAAATGTCGTGGTAGGTGCCCTCCTTCACGCTGGAGCAGCTTGTCGGGCCTCTCGAAGGGGACCTGCGCATCTGGCGCCGTGTCGGTCCCCAGGCTCGAGCCTCACTGCTCGTCGTTTTGCCCGGGCAGTCTGTTGCCAAGTTGAAGGAAATGTAAGCTGCCAGTTCGAGCTAGCCCGCAGGGTAGTCGTTGCGAGTGCTTGTCAGCCTCAGGTTGACTGCGTGAAGAAATAATTTGCGCGAAATGATGAATCTATGGAATGGATTTGCAACGCTACTACCTTAGGGCTACTTGCAGCAGGCAGGCTTAGGGCCCAAACCTAATCAACCGGAAGAAATGGAACGGAAGCGGATATGAGCGATCCTGACGGCGGTGTTCGGCAACGGCAAGCTGGGCCGATGAAGAGGTTTCATGAGATCCTTCTTTTGATCGGGCAGTTGAACTACACGTGGACGAACACGGAAAGCCTGCTTATCTACCTGATCGCGGGGCTTGCGAATGTGGACAAGGAAACCGCGGTCATTATTTTCCTGACGCTGAACACGACGCGGGCCCGCATCGAGCTCGTCGAGCGGCTCGCCAAGATGGCCAAGACGCCATCCGAGCGCAGGCAGGAGATCCTGGCGGTGACACAGCAGCTCGGCAAGCAGGCGAAGCTCAGGAACAAGTACAGCCATTGCATCTATTCCTTCGACGAGACCGGGGACCAGGCAAGCACCCAGCTGATGGCCATCTTCGACAGCAAGGATACGATCAAGTACGGCAAGATCGAGCAGATCGACGACGTGGAATTGGCGAGGATCAGCGAGGCGATCGACCAGATCATGAAGATCAACAAGGGAATCTGGGGTATCGTCGAGCGGCATTCGTTCCCGCGTTAACGGGCGGCATGGATAACTGCCTCACGCTATGTCCAAGATCGGAGCGGATTCAAATGCCGCGACAGTCCGCGCGCCCGGCCTACAGAGCACGCGTCTCTATCTGAGGCACGAAGGACGCTGAAGCACTATGAACCGCTGCACGTTTTATCCTTAAGTCGATGCGATTCAAGGAAACATGCAGTAGATGCACGGGCCGTCACGCCCGCGACAATTCTTTCTTGGCTGTGTGGCTCAATCTGGAGAGAATTGTGAGGAGAGGGAGCCAGCACCGAAACCCTTTCATCTCTTTTAGGATTCTTATGGTGCTGGCTCATCTTCAATCAGAGAAGGTGATACCATTCATCTGCGGGTCTCGATATTTCTATTTCTTTTTCCAATATAATTGTGCGGCAGGGGTTCGGTCCTGTCGTAAACTGTTACGTCAAAATATAAAATGTCATACGATTTGTCATGCGAACGCAATATGAATACTTCCGAACCTACGCAGGACACTGTCCGGGACGCACAAAACACCGTGCGACGATTGCAGTGTGATCCGGAATGTGGGGAAGCGATAGATACCAATTATGGTTAGTCTGGGCAGCCGCTTGATCGATAGCGCGCGTTTTGACGGTGGCATCGCGCGAAGGCCTTGCAGTGGGCGGGCCGGGCGCTGGGGAAGAAGCATAGCCGCTTGGCGGTGTCCCGTCCCGGGATGCGTTTTCATCCCATGCGTTAAGACAATGTTAACATTGTGAATCCGTCGCCGCGTTTCGCACCCGTCGCGTTGCACCGATCTTGGATCCCGCCAGGGCGGAATTTCGAAGCGAAGCGCCAGGCTGATAGCCATCGAGTGGGCTGGATGAGATGCGCGCAGGGGCTTGGCACAAAGGCGTCGATCGACTGCGCGCCAGGCCTCATATAACCCGTTGTTGGTATCGCCCGTCGACGAGAACGGGCTAGAACGTGCGGGGCCGCGATCTACATCCTAGGCTTGAATGTCGTCACGACCCCGCCGTTTCCGCCCCAGCCCCTTGGTCCGCCGAACCCCTGAAAAGCAAAGGGTGGTCGAAGTAAGCGGAAAATGCACCGCTGCCGTTCGAGTTGTCCAAGGCTTTCGCGTGGATAGACCCAAAATTGGCGCGTTTGCGGACAGGTCTAGATAGCGTCACCGCGCCAATCTAACCAATTTGGGCTGTTTCCTATCCCCCATATTTACGATACATTAGTTATTACGAATTCTGCCGCCGTGGGGAATTCGCTTTTTATTCGAATAAATTTTTTAAACGCAGGCGTTCACGAGGGGCCTCACACCCATAAGAATTTCAGGGAACGCCCAAGGAGGGATAAATGTATCGTGAGAGTTCAACCCTGAGCAATTTTGAAGATAGCAACAAGGTTTTAGCAAAGAAAAACAAGATCGTAATGCTCGCCAAGGCGGACCTGCTTGCCGAATGCCTGACGCAAGCAATCTGCACCCGCTTTCAAGGCCATGAGGTAGTGAGCCTGTCAGAAGCCGACAGTCTGCTCGATGGCAATCTCGTCGATGTCGCACTGGTGATGCTTTACCGCATGCCGGCAAGCACTTTCCCGTCGATCATCAGAATGATCCATGAGTTCCACCCCAGGGCATCGATCGGGGTGGTGGTGGACAATGCGGACGAGCTCGATACGTCGATCGCCGGCTTCGTCGATGAGGGGCTCATCCATGGCGTGCTGCCCTTGAATCTGCATCTCGATGTCTGCCTGACCGCCATCGATCTCCTGATGAAGGGCGGCGAGCATTTTCCCGCTGCGTTGCTCAGGCGACTGGCACCGCGGGGATTCGCGGGAGGCAGTTCCGCTGTTCAACGGCCGTCGGCCGTCGAGGCGATCGACCCGGAGCGGAGGGGCGAGAGCGGCAGGGGCGTGCTGACGACGCGTGAGGTCCAGATCCTCGACCTGATCTGCATGGGCACACAGAACAAGATCATTGCCGACCGGCTCGGGCTTTCGGAAAACACCGTCAAAGTGCACGTCCGCAACATCTACAAGAAGATGAACGTGCGCAACCGCACCGAAGCGGCATCGCGCTATTTCCGGCACGAAGGCGATCTGGGCTCGCCGCGGGGACGCTGGTCCAATTGATGCGTGAAACAAAATTCGCGCCGCGTACCCGGCGGGGTACGCGGCGCTTCGCTTGAACGGTTTTGCCCTTATTCGGCCGCGGCCGGTGGGGTGTCGAGTGCGCCGCGGCGGATCTGGTCGGCCTCGATCGACTCGAACAGCGCCCGGAAATTACCCTCGCCGAAGCCTTCGTCTCCCTTGCGCTGGATGAATTCGAAGAAGATCGGCCCGATGACGGTTTTCGAAAAGATCTGCAGCAGGATCTTCGTCATGCCGCCGTTCACCACGCCCTCGCCATCGATCAGGATGCCGTGCTTCTTCATGCGCTCTATCGGCTCCTCATGGCCGTGGACGCGCTCATGCGACATCTCGTAATAGGTGTCGGGCGGGCCGGGCATGAATTTCAGGCCGTTCGCCGCCAGCCTGTCGGTGGCGTCGTAGATCGCCTCGGTGCCGACGGCAATGTGCTGAATGCCCTCGCCCTTGTACTTCCTCAGATATTCTTCGATCTGGCTCGTATCGTCCTTCGACTCGTTCAACGGGATGCGGATCTTGCCGCAGGGCGACGTGATCGCCCGGCTCAAGAGCCCGGTGATGCGGCCGTCAATGTCGAAGAAATGGATCTGCTTGAAGTTGAACAGCTCGCGATAGAAGGCCCACCACTTGTCCATCCTGCCGCGATAGACGTTGTGCGTCAGGTGATCGAGATAGTAGAAGCCGACGCCGGCGGGCTTCGGATTGCGTTCGCCCAGCCATTCGAACTCGGCGTCGTAGGCAGATCCTTTCCCGCCATAGGTCTCCACAAAATAGAGCAGTGAGCCGCCGATGCCGACGATCGCCGGCACATCGAGGCTCTTGTCGCTGCCGGTATAGGGTTCTGCGCCCTTGGCGACCGCGTGCTCGAAGGCGTACGTCGCATCGACGACGCGCCAGGCCATCGACGGGGCGCAGGGCCCATGCTTGTCGACGAAGCGCATCGCATGCGAGCCGGGTTCGGCGTTCAGGACGTAGTTGATGTCACCCTGCCGCCAGACCGTGATGTTCTTCGTCCTGTGCCTGGCGACCGGCGTGTAGCCCATGCGACGGAAGAGCTCCTCCAGCTTCTCCGGCTCCGGATGGGCGAATTCGACGAATTCGAAGCCATCCGTTCCGGCGGGATTGTCCGCCGAGATCGTTGCAGGCGGTGCATCATGTGGAAACGGACCCATCGAAATTCTCCTCTCATTCCTCCGAACTTTGTTGGAGTATGGCGCAGATCTGATGCATGATGCTTGTATTCTTGCGCGGTTTTAGGAGAATCGTGCATGAATTGTGCGATAGATGGCGTAGAGGTGCATGAATGGAGCAGCTTGACGGATTTGACCTGAAGATCCTCGGCGAACTGCAGCGCGACGGGCATCTGACAAACAACGACCTCTCCGAGCGGATCGCGCTCTCCCCGTCGCAATGCTCCAGGCGGCGCTCGCGGCTCGAGGCGGAGGGCTTCATCACCGGCTACCAGGCACAGATCGACCGGCAGAAGCTCGGGCTCGATCTGATGGTGGTGATCTCAGTCACGCTGGCCACCCACAACCGCGACAATGCGAAGCGCTTCGCCAAGCTGATCTCCGGCCTGCCCGAGGTGCTGGAGGCCTATGCACTGACCGGCGAGATGGACTACCACCTGCGCGTCGTGACACCCGACCTTTCCGGCCTTTCGCGTTTCGTCAACGACGTGCTCCTGCCGCATGACAGCGTCCAGCACGTGAAGACCTCGATCGTGCTGGAGACGCTGAAGAGCTTCGAAGGCTTGCCGATCCCGGAGCGGATGAAGGGGTAGGTTCGAGCCGTTTTTTTACGGAATGGGCACGGATTTCCTCATCGCTCGCTCCACGGCGCTGAGCCCCTTCGAGAGGGCCTTCATATCTACCTCCCCGAGCATCGAAAGCAATTCGTCTTGATAGGCTGTCGCGAGCTCCGTCAGTTCTCGATAGGCGTGCTGGCCGGCTGGCGTCAGCGCCAGGTGTTCGAACCGCCGGTCGCGGCCGTCCGCCTCGCGCTTCAGCCAGCGGCGCTGCTCGAGGCCAAAGACGGCGCGGCTCACCTTGGTCTTGTGCATGGTTGAGTGGGTGCCGATCTCGGTCGCCGTCATGCTGCGGCCGGAACTGCCGAGCGCGGCCAGCGTTCGCCATTCCGGCCGGGTCAGCTGGTAGCGCGCCTTGTACTGTGCGGCAAAGCGCAGCGCCACGAATTCCGCCGCCCGGTTCAGCCTATAGGGCAGGAAGGCCTCCAATTCGAACGCCTCGGTCAACACGCTTCTCCGCCGTTGATAGTTACAAAATCAATAGTTACGATTGCAACTAATATGCCGCGTTGAAGAGGAGATGCAAGCCATGGACCAGGCGGATAAGCGCCGCACAGGAGCGGCCGGCGAGGAACAGGCGCTCGCCTATATGCCGGGCTTCGGCAACGATTTTGAGACCGAAAGCCTGCCCGGAGCCCTGCCTCAGGGACAGAACAGCCCGCAGAAGTGCAACTACGGCCTCTATGCCGAACAGCTTTCCGGCTCGCCCTTCACGGCGCCGCGCGGCACCAACGAGCGTTCCTGGCTCTACCGAATCCGCGCGAGCGTTCGGCACACCGGCCGCTTCACGAAGGTCGACTATCCGCATTGGAAGACGGCGCCGCATGTCGTCGAAAATTCGCTGGCGCTCGGGCAATTGCGCTGGAACCCGCTGCCGGTCCCGACGGAGGAACAGAACTTCCTTCAGGGCATCCGCACCATTACGACGGCGGGGGATGTGCTGACCCAGGTCGGCATGGCGGCGCATGCCTATGTCTTCAATGCCGACATGGTCGACGACTATTTCTTCAATGCCGATGGCGAGCTCTTGATCGTGCCGGAAATGGGCGCGATCCAGGTCTTTACCGAGCTTGGCAAGATGGACGTGGCGCCCTCGGAAATCTGCCTCGTGCCACGCGGCACGATGTTCAAGGTCACTCGGCTCGGCGAGGAGAGGGCCTGGCGCGGCTACATCTGCGAGAATTACGGTGCCAAGTTCACGCTGCCGGATCGCGGGCCGATCGGCGCCAATTGCCTCGCCAATCCGCGTGATTTCAAGACGCCGGTGGCCGCGTACGAGGACAAGGAGACGCCGTGCCGGGTGCAAGTGAAGTGGTGCGGTTCCTTCCATACGGTGGAGATCGGCCACTCGCCGCTCGACGTCGTCGCCTGGCACGGCAACTACGTGCCCTATAAATACGACCTCAAGACTTTCTCGCCGGTCGGCGCCATCCTGTTCGACCATCCGGATCCGTCGATCTTCACGGTGCTGACGGCGCCATCGGGGGAGGAGGGCACGGCGAACGTCGATTTCGTCCTCTTCCCGCCGCGCTGGCTGGTCGCCGAGCACACCTTCCGGCCGCCCTGGTACCACCGCAACATCATGAGCGAGTTCATGGGGCTGATCTATGGGCGCTACGATGCGAAGGAGGAGGGTTTCGTGCCCGGCGGCATGAGCCTCCACAACATGATGCTGGCGCACGGACCGGATTTCTCAGGCTTCGAGAAGGCTTCGAACGGCGAATTGAAGCCGGTCAAGCTCGACAACACCATGGCCTTCATGTTCGAGACCCGTTTCCCGCAGCAGCTCACCAAATTCGCAGCCGAGCTCGACACGCTGCAGGACGATTACATCGACTGCTGGACCGGCCTCGACCGGAAATTCGACGGGACGCCCGGAATCAAGTGACTTTCGTCGAAGAACCGTGACATGCTCTCCAAATCCGCGCCGTCCGGCGCGGATCAACGACATCTATCGGGAAACACCATGAAACTCGCGACGCTGAAAGACTCCACCCGCGACGGCAAGCTCGTCGTGGTCTCGAAAGACCTGACCCGTTGCTCCGAGGTGGGGCATATCGCCCGCACGCTGCAGGTGGCGCTTGACGACTGGGCGCATGCGGGGCCGCGGTTGGCGCGCGTCGCCGAGGGGATCGAGACCGGATCGCAGCCGACCATGCGTTTCCACGAACATGATGCCGCATCGCCCTTGCCGCGGGCCTTCCACTGGGCGGACGGCTCCGCCTACGTCAACCATGTCGAGCTGGTCAGGAAGGCGCGCAATGCCGAGATGCCGGCGAGCTTCTGGACCGACCCGCTGATCTACCAGGGCGGCTCCGACAGTTTTCTGGGACCGCGTGATCCGATCGTCATGGCCGACGAGGCCTGGGGCATCGATATGGAGGGCGAGGTGGCGGTTGTCGTCGACGACGTGGCGATGGGCGCGACGCCCGACGAGGCGCGCGAGGCGATCCGGCTTGTCATGCTCGTCAACGACGTTTCGCTGCGCGGCCTTATCCCGGGGGAGCTCGCCAAGGGCTTCGGCTTCTACCAGTCGAAACCGTCCTCCGCCTTTTCGCCGGTCGCGGTGACGCCCGACGAGCTCGGCGACGCCTGGGATGGCGGCAAGCTGCACCTGCCGCTTCGCGTCGACCTCAATGGCAAACCCTTCGGCCGCGCCAATGCGGGTATCGATATGACCTTCGACTTTCCGCAGCTCATCGCCCATGCCGCTCGCACGCGGCCGCTTTCGGCGGGCACGATCATCGGCTCCGGAACCGTCTCCAACAAACTCGATGGCGGACCGGGCAAGCCGGTTTCCGAAGGCGGCGTCGGCTATTCCTGCGTCGCCGAACTGCGGATGATCGAAACGATCGAAACTGGCGCGGCGAAAACGCCTTTCCTGAAATTCGGCGACGTCGTCCGGATCGAAATGAAGGATGCCGCCGCCCATTCGATCTTCGGTGCCATCGAGCAGAAGGTGGAGAGACACGAGCGCGGCTGATGGCAGGAGATCGATCGGAGGCAGACGTGACGACGGAAACAGTCCTCTACGACTATTGGCGCTCTTCGGCGAGCTACCGGGTGCGGATCGCCCTCAATCTCGTCGGCGAAAGCTATCGCTCCGTTCCGGTCGATCTTCTCGCCGGGGCGCATCGCGCGCCGGAGCATCTCGCCCGCAACCCGCAGGGGCTTGTGCCGGTGCTGGATATCGATGGCGAGCGCCTTACCCAGTCGCTCGCCATCATCGAGTACCTCGCCGAAACAAGGCCTGAGGCCGGCTTCCTCCCTGCCGACGTGATCGGCCGACAGCGGGTGCGGGCGCTCTCCTATGCGATCGCCATGGAGATCCATCCCGTCTGCAATCTCGGGGTGGTAGCCCATGTCATGGAGGCTGCTGAGGACGGCGAGGCGGCGCGCCGGGCCTGGATGCAGAAGTTCATCGGCGAGGGTCTTGCCGCCTTCGAGGCGCTGCTCGGTCACCCCTCGACCGGGAGCTACTGCCACGGAGAGAGCCCAACCATGGCGGATATCTGTCTCGTGCCGCAGATCTACAATGCGTGTCGCTGGGAGGTCGACCTTTCCGGCTGCCCCCGGATTGTCGCCATCGATGCGCGCTGCGCCGAAATCGACGGCTTCGGGCAGGCGCATCCCGACCGGGTAAGGCCGTAGACACTCGATCACGGTCCGGCCGTGTTCCGTTCCGTCCAGCCGATGTCGCGAATGGATCGGCAGGCCCGATATCGTCACGCTAGTTTTCGCGTGACTGCCCCGGAGAAGAGGGCGCGGAAACACCTCAAGAACGAGAGACCCATCGATGAAAAGCTATGTGCTGACCGTCACCTGCAAATCCACCCGCGGCATCGTTGCTGCCGTGACCGGCTATCTCGCGGAGAAAGGCTGTTACATCAGCGATAGCTCGCAATTCGACGACCTCGAAACGGGCCTGTTCTTCATGCGGCTGACCTTCATCAGCCAGGAAGGCGCCAAGCTCGAGGAGCTGCGCGAAGGCTTCGCCCCTGCTATCAAGCAGTTCGGCATGACGATGGAGATCCGCGATTCCGAAGAGCGCACCAAGGTGCTGTTGATGGTGTCGCGTTTCGGCCATTGCCTGAACGACCTGCTCTACCGCTGGAAGATCGGCGCGCTGCCGATCGACATTGTCGGCGTCGTCTCCAACCACTTCGACTACCAAAAGGTCGTCGTCAACCACGACATCCCGTTCCACTGCATCAAGGTGACCAAGGAGAACAAGCCGAAGGCCGAGGCGCAGCTTTTGGACTTCGTCGAGCAGACCGGCGCCGAGCTGATCGTGCTGGCCCGCTACATGCAGGTCTTGTCCGACGCGCTCTGCAAGAAGATGTCGGGGCGGATCATCAACATCCACCACTCCTTCCTGCCGTCCTTCAAGGGCGCCAACCCCTACAAGCAGGCCTATGAGCGCGGCGTCAAGCTGATCGGCGCGACGGCGCACTACGTCACCGCCGACCTCGACGAGGGGCCGATCATCGAGCAGGACATCGCCCGCATCACCCACGCGCAGTCGGCCGAGGACTATGTGTCGATCGGCCGCGACGTCGAGAGCCAGGTGCTGGCCCGCGCCGTCCACGCCCATATCCACCACCGCTGCTTCATCAACGGCAACCGCGTCGTGGTGTTTCCGCCGAGCCCGGGGAGCTATGCGTCGGAACGGATGGGTTAATTCGTCGTCGCCACTCGCGCCTCGCGGCCCGCATTGCCTCGCTGGATCAGGCGGCTATAGTCGCTATGGATCATGGGCGTGGATGCAGATTCGCCCCTCACCCTAGCCCTCTCCCCGCTTGCGGGGAGAGGGGATTTGGGCGGCGCGGCTTGTCCCTTCTCCCCGCGTGCGGGGAGAAGGTCGCGGCAGCGAGATGAGGGGCGAAAAACCGCACATCCCTCGCTGGAGGGAGGGAGACCCGCTCGGCCATGGGAGGACTAAGATGAGCAATAGCGACCCGGTGGTTATCGTTTCGGCGGCGCGTACGCCGATGGGCGCCTTTCAGGGCGGCCTCAAGGATCTGACGGCGCCGGAACTCGGCGCCATAGCATTAAAGGCGGCGCTCGATCGCGCCGGCCTCGACGCGGTCGACGAAGTGCTGATGGGCAACGTGCTGCCCGCCGGTCTCGGGCAGAATCCGGCCCGGCAAGCGGCGCTCGGCGCCGGTCTCGGACAAGGGACACCGTCGACGACGGTCTCGAAGGTCTGCGGTTCGGGCATGAAGGCGCTGATGCTCGGCCATGACGCTCTTCTTTCCGGCAGCGCATCCATCGTCGGCGTTGGCGGCATGGAGTCGATGACCAATGCTCCCTACCTCCTGCCGAAGGCGCGCGGCGGCTTCCGGCTCGGCCATGGCGAGGTCAAGGACCACATGTTCCTCGACGGGTTGGAGGACGCCTATTCCGGCCGCCTGATGGGCACCTATGCCGAGGACACCGCCCAGCACTATCAGTTTTCCCGCACCGAGCAGGACGCTTTCGCGCTGCGCTCGCTGGAGCGGGCGCTGAAGGCGACGGAGGACAGATCCTTTGCCGATGAGATCGTAGCAATCGCCGATGGCGGCAAACGCGGGACCGCCAACCTCGATCGCGACGAGCAGCCGACCAAGGCGGATCCCGCAAAAATCCCGAAGTTGAAGGCGGCCTTCCGCGATGGCGGCAGCGTCACGGCCGCCAATTCCTCCTCGATCTCCGATGGCGCCGCGGCGCTGATCCTGATGCGCGCCAGCGAGGCGGAAAAGCGCGGGCTGACGCCGCTGGCGATTGTCGCCGGCCATGCGGGCCACGCCCAGGAGCCTGCCTGGTTCACGACGGCGCCGATCGGCGCCATCGACAAGCTCATCGACAAACTCGGCTGGGAAAAGGGAAGCGTCGGCCTTTACGAGATCAACGAGGCCTTCGCCATCGTCGCCATGGCGGCGATCCGCGATCTCGGCCTTTCCGACGACATCGTCAACATCCACGGCGGCGCCTGTGCGCTTGGCCACCCGATCGGTGCTTCGGGCGCTCGCATCGTCGTCACGCTCATCCATGCGATGCGCGCGAACGGCGTCAAGCGCGGCATCGCCTCGCTCTGCATCGGCGGCGGCGAGGCGACGGCGGTGGGGCTGGAGTTGCTGCAGTAGGGTTTTTGCTAGCTGGCCGAGTATGCCCTCGCGCAAAGACCCCTCCCCAACTCCTCCCCACAAGGGGAGGGCTCGACCCCGTCGCCTGCGCAGTGTCATCCGCAAATGTCTGAGCTCTCGGAACTGGGGAGATAGGAATGGGCGGGCGCGTCATCGAAAGCCCCTCCCCCTGTGGGGAGGGGTTGGGGAGGGGTTAGTCCTCGCCCCTCAAATATGCAGCGCGTGCCCCAGCCCCTTCAAGGCCGCCTCCTGGAAGGCTTCCGACTGGGTCGGATGGGCGTGGATGGTGCCGGCGATATCCTCCAGGCGTGCGCCCATTTCAATCGCCAGCGCAAAGGCGGACGAAAGCTCGGAGACGGCATGCCCGACGGCCTGGATGCCGAGGACAAGATGGTTGTCGGCGCGCGCGACGATGCGGACGAAACCGTCCTCGGCAAGCGTCGTCATGGCGCGGCCATTCGCCTGGAAGGGGAACTGGCCGATCTTGATCTCGATGCCAGCCGCACGCGCCTCCTCCGGCGAGAGGCCGGCGCTGACGATCTCCGGATCGGTGAAGCAGACGGCCGGGATGCAGCGCTTGTCCCAGCTTCGCTTCTGGCCGGCGATGATTTCGGCGACCATTTCCCCCTGTGCGATGGCGCGGTGGGCGAGCATCGGTTCGCCGGTGACGTCGCCGATCGCATGGATGCCGCGCATCGAGGTGCGGCATTGGTCGTCGATACGGATGAATTTGCCAGAGCGGTCGAGATCGATCTCCTCCAGCCCCCAGCCCTCTACCACCGGCCGGCGGCCGACGGTCACCAGCACCTTTTCCGCCGGCACCTCGAAGGCGCGGCCGTTTTCCTCGGCAAAGAGTCCGCGCCGGTCCGCCGACAGGCGCTTCGCTGCGGTGCGGGTGAAGACCTCGATGCCGAGCTCACCGAGGCGCTTCATCACCGGCTTCGAAAGATCGGCGTCATATTGCGGCAGGATGCGGTCCATGGCTTCGAGCACGGTGACCTTTGAGCCAAGCTTGGCGAAGGCGGTGCCGAGTTCGAGGCCGATATAGCCGCCGCCGATGACGGCGAGCGTCTGCGGCACCTCCTTCAAAGCCAGCGCCTCGGTCGAGGAGATGACATTGTCGCCGAAAGGCAGGTCGGGAAGCGCGACCGGAGCCGAGCCGGTGGCGATGACGATCGCTTCGGCTCGAATGCGCTGGACGCCGATTTCGGTTTCCACGTCCACCGTCTTGCCATCGACAAAGCGCGCTTGACCGATGACGGCCTTGACGCCGGCCTTCTTGAGGAGACCCGTCACGCCGCTGTTCAGGCGGCCGACGATCCCGTCCTTCCAGGCGACGGTCCGCTTGAGGTCGATCGCCGGTGCTTCGAGCGAAAGGCCCAGTGGGCTCTTGCCGGAGGCAGCGGTGCGAAGCTTGTGAAACTCCTCGGCCGCATGAATCAGTGCCTTCGAGGGAATGCAGCCGACATTGAGGCAAGTGCCGCCGGCTTTCGCCTTTTCGACGATCACGGTGTTGACGCCGAGCTGTCCGGCGCGGATGGCGCAGACATAGCCGCCGGGGCCGGCGCCGAGCACCAGGAGCTTGCAGGAAATTTCCTTCATGGCGTCACCCTTCAACGAAAATCAGCGCCGGCGTTTCGAGCAGCGTCTTCAGCCGCTGCACGAAGGTGGCGGCATCCCAGCCGTCGATGACGCGGTGGTCGAAGCTCGACGACAGGTTCATGATCTTGCGCGGCACGAATTGCGCCCCATCCCAGATCGGCCGGGTGGCGATCTTGTTGACGCCGACGATCGCCACTTCCGGATGATTGATGACCGGCGTCGAGGCGATGCCGCCGAGCGCGCCGAGCGAAGAGATGGTGATCGTCGAGCCGATCAGCTCGTCGCGCGTCGCGGTGCCGGTGCGGGCCGCGTCGGCCAGCCGGTTCAACTCCGCCGCGCAATCCCAGATCCGCCGTGCTTCCGCATGTCGGACGACCGGAACGGTCAGACCGGCGGGCGTCTGGGTGGCAATGCCGATATGGACGGCGGCGTGGCGATGGATGATGCCGGCGTGGTCGTCGAAGGTGGCGTTGACGCCCGGCTGTTCGGCGACGGTCCTGACCAGCGCGCGCATCAGGAAGGGCAGGATCGTCAGCTTCGGCTGGTCGGGTTTGCGGTCGCGGTTCATCAACGCCCGCAAATCTTCGAGCGCCGTCACGTCCACTTCCTCCACATAGGTGATGTGGGGGATGCGCGACGTCGAGAGCGACATCTTCTCGGCGATCCGCCGCCTGAGGCCGGCCATCTTGATTTCTTCGACCGCCGTCTTGCGGACCAGGCCGACCTGGGCCGGTGACGGTTCGGCGCCGCGCCTGACGAAGAGGTCGAGATCCTCATGGGTGATCCGGTCGGCAGGGCCCGTTCCGGTCACTTGCCTGAGATCGACGCCGCTCTCCCGGGCGCGCAGCCGTACCGCCGGCGAAGCGAGCGGCTTCTTCGCGGTATCCGGCGCCTCGCGCGCCGCTGGCGGTTGCCGGGGCTCGGCCTTCTCAAGCTTGGGCGGCGCCTTGGCTGTCGGCGGGGCGGAGACGGCAACAGGCTCTTCCAGCACGGCTTCGGCAAGCGCCTCCGGAACGCTGTCCGGGGGCGGCTCGCCATCTTCGCCGGCGGTCTCGATCCGGACCAGCGGCGCCTTCACCGCGACCGTATCGCCGATCTCCGCACCGAGCCAGAGCACCTTGCCGGACACCGGCGAGGGGATCTCGACCGTCGCCTTGTCGGTCATGACGGCGGCCAGCACCATGTCTTCGCGGACCGGGTCGCCCGGCTTGACGTGCCACTCGACGAGCTCGGCCTCGGCGACCCCTTCGCCGACATCCGGCATCTTGATGATGAATTCGCCCATCGCCTTACGCCTCCATCGCTTCGGTGAGGGCGCGGCCGACGCGCGCCGGACCGGGGAAATAGTCCCATTCCTGGGCATGCGGGTAGGGCGTATCCCAACCGGTCACCCGAACGACCGGGGCTTCGAGGTGGTAGAAGCAGTGCTCCTGGACGAGCGCGACGAGTTCGCCCCCGAAGCCCGAGGTCAGCGTCGCCTCGTGCACAACGACGCAGCGCCCGGTCTTGGTGACCGACTGCACGATCGTTTCGAGATCAAGCGGCAGGAGGCTGCGCAGATCGATGACTTCCGCGTCGATGCCGGTTTCCTCCACGGCCGCGAGCGCCACATGCACCATCGTTCCATAGGCGATCACGGTCACCGTCGAACCCTTGCGGCGGATTTCCGCCTTGCCGATCGGGATCGAATAGTGCCCCTCCGGCACGTCGCCGAGCTCGTGCTTCGACCACGGGGTGACCGGGCGCTCGTGATGGCCGTCGAAGGGCCCGTTGTAGAGCCTTTTCGGCTCCAGGAACATCACCGGATCCGGATCCTCGATCGCCGAGATCAGCAATCCCTTGGCATCATAGGGGTTCGACGGCACGATGACCTTGAGGCCGCAAACGTGGGTGAACAGCGCTTCCGGGCTCTGGCTGTGGGTCTGGCCGCCGAAGATGCCGCCGCCGGTCGGCATGCGCACCACGATCGGACAGGTGAAGTCGCCATTCGAGCGATAGCGGATGCGCGCCGCCTCCTGGGTGAGCTGGTCATAGGCCGGATACATGTAGTCGGCGAACTGGATTTCGACGCAGGGCTTCAGCCCATAGGCCGCCATGCCGATGGCGGTGCCGACGATGCCGGATTCGCTGATCGGCGCATCGAAGCAGCGGGTCTTGCCGTATTTCGCCTGTAGCCCCTGGGTGCAGCGGAAGACGCCGCCGAAATAGCCGACATCCTCGCCGAAGACGACGACATCCTCGTCGCGCCCCATCGAGACGTCCATGGCGCTGCGCACCGCTTCGATCATTGTCATTCTGGCCATGTCAGTACCCTGCCTTCTGCCGCTGGCGGCGGATATGCGGCGGCATCTCGGCATAGACGCCCTCGAAAATGTCGCGCACCGACGGCCTGCCGCCGGCATGCAGCGTGCCGTGGCTTTCGGCCTCCTTCTGGGCCTGGATGACCTGATCCATGATCTCCGCTTCGGCCTGAGCATGGCGCTCATCCGACCAGGCGCCGCGCAGGATCAGGTGCTTCTTCAGCCTGAGCACCGGGTCGCCGAGCGGCCAGGCTTCCGATTCCGTCTTCGGCCGGTAGGCGCTCGGATCGTCGGAGGTCGAATGGGCGCCGACACGATAGGTCACGTATTCGATGAGCGTCGGGCCGAGATTGCGGCGGGCGCGCTTGGCCGCCCAGCGGGCGACCGCGTAGACGGCGAGATAGTCGTTGCCGTCGACGCGCAGCGCCGGAATGCCGAAGCCCAAACCACGGGCCGCGAAGGTGCCGGAGCCGCCGCGGGCGATGCCCTGGAAGGTCGAGATCGCCCACTGGTTGTTGACGATGTTAAGGATGACCGGCGCCTTGTAGGTGGAGGCGAAAACCAGCGACGAATGGAAATCCGACTCGGCCGTCGAACCGTCGCCGATCCAGCCGGCGGCAATCCGCGTGTCGTTCTTGATGGCCGAAGCCATGGCCCAGCCGACCGCCTGGACATATTGCGTGGCGAGATTGCCGGAAATGGTGAAGAAACCGTGTTCCTTGGAGGTGTACATGACCGGCAACTGCCGTCCGTGACAGGGATCCAGTTCGTTCGAGAAGATCTGGTTCATCATGTCGACCATCGGGTAGTCGTCGGCGATCAGCAGCCCCGCCTGCCTGTAGGTCGGGAAATTCATGTCGCCCTTGCGAAGCGCCCTGCGGAAGGCGCAGCTCACCGCCTCCTCGCCGAGATGCTGCATGTAGAAGGATGTCTTGCCCTGGCGCTGCGCCATCAGCATGCGGGCGTCGAAGGCGCGCAGCAGCATCATGTGCCGAAGACCGGTCAGCAGTTCCTCGTCCGAGAGGAGTCCGGCCCAAGGACCGACAGCCTCGCCCTCGCGGTTCAGCACCCGGATGATCGAATAGGCAAGATCGCGGATCGCCTCGGGCTCCACGTCGACCTCGGGCCGCGGCACGGAACCCGCCTTCGGAATCTTGACGTTGGAGAAATCGGGCTGATCGCCGGGCCGGACGGCCGGCTCGGGGACATGCAGACTCAGTCGACTGAATTCATCCATGCGGGTACCGGCCTCCCTTCCGGATTGCACATCGAGCATTGATCAACCGCTGAGCGAAGCGCCTCGCAGTCATGCAACGTCGATCACGACGGCGATGGCCCGCGGGCGCACCTTACGCCCCGGGCCGACAAGGCCGTCGACAACCCTCGTTCTCCCAAGGGGTTATGGCCACAGACTGCCACGACTTCCGGGTTTGATGAAGGGTTTTCGGCGCGCAGACGGGTGCGCGGACAAAGAAAGACAGATTCGTGCCGGCGCCCGCGCCGGGTCGATCGCCGAGCCGTGACGGTGCCCCGGCGGCACGTAATTTTCTTTCGCGACTACCCCGAGGAAGGCGGACTAAAAGCGCCGTCAGACGGGCGGTGCGATCTCGATCGGCGTGCCGTCCGAGAATCGCGACAGGCGAAATTCGGTGGGATCCACGATCGGCCTGTCTCCGGTGACAAGATCGGCCACCAGATGTCCGGCGCCGGGGCCGATGCCGAAGCCGTGGCCGGAGAAGCCGGTGGCGATCACCAGGCCGGGCACGGTCTCCGCGTGGGAAATGATCGGCACCACATCGGGGGTGACATCGATCAGGCCCGCCCAGATCTGGGCCGGCTCGACCTGTCGCAGCGCCGGAAGCGCCCGCCTTGCTTCCTCAAGGGCGCGCAGCACGGGGCGGGGGTCTGGTTTCGGATCGAGAATCCGGTGCCGTTCGAAGGCGCCCGGGCGGTCGAGCGGAACGGGCGTGATTTCGAACAGTTCGCGCCAGCTCTGGGCGTTGACGCCCACTTGGACCGAATCTGGGTCGGCCCTCCGCACCGGTCGGAAGTCACGGAAGAAGGCGAGGCTGTCGGGGACGAGCGAATGCAGGTTCACACCGGCGGTAGCGATCGTATAGCCGCCGTCGAGGCGCTTTCTATAGGCATAGGTCGACGTGGCGCCAGCGCCATCCGGCCCGCCTTCGACGGGTGCGGTTCTGAGCACCGTGTTGCGCACCTTCAGTTGCGGCAGGCGGATGCCGAGGCCCTTGCAGAAGAGCCGCGACCAGGCGCCGCCGGCAAGCACGACGGTCGCCGTTTCGATGCGGCCCCGCTCGGTAATGACCGCGCTCACCCGTCCGCCGCTTTTTTCGACGCCGCGCACGGCGCAACCGGTGACGAGCGTCGCGCCGGCGCGACGGGCTCCTGCCGCGATTGCCGGCACCGCCTTCTGCGGCTCGGCCCTGCCGTCGCTCGGCGTGTAGAGTGCGCCCTGGTAACGCATTGCGGCGCCGGCCATCAGAACGTCGGTTTCGTCCGGACCGACCTGCCGGCTGTCGACGCCATGCGGTTTGGCAAGTGTCAGCCAGGCGTCGCGATTGGCGATATCCTGTTCCGTTTCCGAGATGTAGAGGATGCCGCTGCGGCGAAATCCGGTCTCGCCGCCGACACGCTGATCGAGCGTGTCCCAGATCTTCAGCGCGGCGATCGCCAGCGGGATCTCGCGCCGGTCGCGACCCATGACCCGCACCCAGCCCCAGTTGCGGCTCGATTGCTCGCCGCCGAGGGCGCCCTTCTCGCAGAGCACCACCTTGACGCCGCGCTCGGCGAGGAAAAGCGCCGTGCTGACGCCGATGATGCCGCCGCCGATGATGACGACATCGGCTTTGCGTGGCAGCGACTGGTCTGTGACGACGGGATCAAGGGCGGGGCCGGGCATCGCGTTCCTCGCAATGGCAGAAGAGGCTATCGCTGCATTGATTGGCTGTCGGGATCAAGGGTGCACGCGGCCGCTTCCTCTGTCATTCACAGCTCTCCGATCGGCAGCGGTTCCGCATGGGCGATTTGCATATTCTGTCTTTTGCCGATAAAAATACGAATTGACGTCTTGACAGTCGGGTGGGCTTCGATGTCTGTTGGGAGCCAGAGGCGAGACGCCGCGTGCGCCAACGCTGACGAATTTCACCGCTACAGCGCCGCGCGTCCAATCGGACGCGCTAAGGTCGCTGTAGCACTTTGAAATGCTGCATGAGTCCTTAAATCGATTCCGATTTAAGGACTCATGCAGTAGCGATGAGGCAGACAATGAGCGGACTTCTGGCAGGCAAGCGCGCTGTGGTCACGGCCGCTGCACAGGGTATCGGCCGTGCGGCAGCCGAAGCGTTCGGCCGGGAAGGGGCCTCGGTCATCGCGACCGACATCAACGAGGACAAGCTTAAGGAACTCGCCGCCGGGGGCATCGCGGTGGCAAAGCTCGACGTCTTGAGCGAAGCGGCGATCGCCGATTTTGCGGCGCGCACCGGTGCGGTCGACGTCCTCTTCAACTGTGCCGGCTTCGTCCATGCCGGCACGATCCTGGAGACGAGCGAGAAGGACTATGATTTCGCCTTCGACCTCAACGTCAAATCGATGTTCCGGATGATCCGTGCCTTCCTGCCGGGCATGCTCGAAAAGGGCGGCGGCTCGATCATCAACATGTCGTCGGTCGCCGGCGTGCCGATGGGTGTGCCGAACCGCTTCGCCTATTCCGCCAGCAAGGCGGCGGTCATCGGCCTGACCAAGTCGGTAGCGCTCGACTACATCGGCAAAGGCATTCGCTGCAATGCGATCGCCCCGGGCACCGTGCAATCGCCGTCGCTCGAGGAACGGATGCGGGCGCAGGGCAATTACGAGGAGGCGCGTGCCGCCTTCATCGCCCGACAGCCGATGGGTCGACTCGGCATGCCCGAGGAAATCGCCGCGCTCGCCGTTTATCTCGCCAGTGACGTCTCGGCTTATACGACCGGCCAAGTGCATGTCGTCGACGGTGGCATGAGCCTCTGAACGCGGGTCTTTCCGTCCTCTGCCGCAATCTCTATGCTGCGGCGCATGCCTAAAGCCGACACCGAGCTTCGCCCCGTCCTGCGCATCGATTTCCCGCCCGAGGATCGCCTCGGGCGCGGCAAGATCATGCTTCTCGAACTGATCCGCGAGACCGGGTCGATCTCCGCTGCCGGTCGCGCCATGGACATGTCCTACCGGCGCGCCTGGCTGCTGGTCGATGCGCTCAATCGGATGTTCCAGGAGCCTGCGGTCGAGTCGCAGCGCGGCGGCAGGCAAGGTGGGGGCGCCGCGCTCACCGCATTCGGCGAAACGCTGATCGAGCGCTTCAGGGGGATGGAAGCGAAGGCCCGCGCCGCGATCGCCGACGACCTCGACTGGCTCGAGGCGATGCGTTCCAACGAAGCGCAGCACCAGACGGATGCTTCATCTGCGAAACGGTCTGCGCAACCGTCCTAATAATCCAGCGCCACGGTCTTGATGATGGCGTGCACGGGCTTGCCCGGCTCGAGCCCGAGTGCCTCGCGGGAGAGGGCGGTGATGCGGGCGACGATGATGGTGCCGCCGCAATCGACGCGCACGTCGACGCTGCCCTCCTGGGTCCTTGAAAGATCGACGATCGTTCCCTGAAGGACGTTGAGGGCGCTGATCCCTTCCGGCCTCGTCGTGGCGAGCATCACGTCACGTCCGGCGATGTAGACACGGAGCCGCTGGCCCGGTGCCGTGACGAGATGCGGTATGCGGATCAGGCATTCGCCCGCCCGCAACACCGTCAGCCTATGCCCGACGTCATGGCTGTCGACCACGCCTTCGATCAGTGCGCCGGTCTCGCGCCGCTCGATCGCGTCCGCCGGCCGGCTGAGAATGGCGGCGGCCGTGCCGGATGCCTTGACCCGACCGTTTTCGACCACCACGACGCGCTCTGCCAGCCGCGCCACCTCCGCGACGGAATGGCTGACATAGACGATCGGTACCTTCGTCTCGTCGCGGAGACGCTCCAGATAGGGCAGGATCTCCGCCTTTCTCGCCTCGTCGAGCGCGGCGAGCGGCTCGTCCATCAGCAGCAGCCGCGGTGCGGCAAGCAGCGCCCGGCCGACCGCGACGCGCTGGCGCTCGCCGCCCGAGAGTGTCGAGGGGCGCCGCTCGAGCAGATCCCCGATGCCGAGCATCTCGATGACCTTGGCGAACTCGGAGGCGGACTTGCCTGCATTGGCGAACCAGCGCCCATAGGCGAGATTCCTGCGGACGCTCAAATGCGGAAAGAGCCGGGCTTCCTGGAACACGTAGCCGAAGCGCCGGCGGTGGATGGGGGTGAAGAGCCGCTTTTCGCTGTCGGCGATGAGGTCGCCATCGAGCAGGAGGCGGCCGGCATCGGGCCTCAGAAGTCCGGCGATGATGTTGATCAGCGACGTCTTGCCGGAGCCGGAACGGCCGAAAAGCGCCGTCACGCCGCCCTCCGAGCGGAAGGCGGCGTCTATCACGAAAGAGCCGATCCGGTGGCGCGCTTCGACCTCGAGGCTCATGCGGCGACCGTCCGTCGCGCCGCGGCGGCGGCAAGGGATTCCGACAGCATCAGCGCCGCCATCGAGATGACGATCGAGATGATGGCGAGCCGCATGGCGCCCGCATCGCCGCCCGGAACCTGGGTGAAGCTGTAGATCGCGGCGGACAGTGTCTGCGTCTCGCCGGGGATGTTCGAGACGAAGGTGATCGTCGCGCCGAACTCGCCCATCGCCTTGGCGAAGGAGAGGATCATGCCGGCGACGATGCCGGGGAGGATCAACGGCAGGGTCACGGTCAGGAACACCCAAGCAGGATTTGCCCCGAGCGTCGCTGCGGCATCCTCCAGCTTGCGGTCGACCGCTTCGATCGACAGCCGGATGCTGCGCACCATCAGCGGGAAGCCCATGACGGCGCAGGCGAGTGCGGCGCCCGTCCAGCGGAAGGAGAAGACAAGGCCGAAGTTGTCGGCGAGAAAGGCACCGATCGGGCCGCGGCGCCCGAACAGGATAAGCAGCACGAAGCCGGTGACCACTGGCGGCAGGATCAGCGGCATGTGGACGAGGCCGTTCAGCACTGACTTACCCCAGAAGCGCCCGCGCGCAAGCGCCATGGCGGCGAGAAGTGCAAATGGCAGGCTCGAAAGCATCGCGACGGTCGCGACGCGCAGGCTCAAGCGGACGGCCGTCCATTCCGCGTCGCTCAGAGCCATCCAGTCCAAGTTCGTGCTCCCGCATTGCATGAGGTGCCGCGTCGTTACATGACCGACGCGAACACGTTCTGCCCGGTCTGCGGCCGGTGGCGCAAGGCCCTTATTCGAGGACGATGAATCCTTGTGTCTCGAAAAGCGCCGCGGCCTTGGGCGACTTGACGAATTCGAGATAGGCGTCGGCGTCCGCATTCTTGCTGTCAGTGGTGATCGCGATCGGGTAGATGATCGGCGGATGGCTGTCTTCCGGGAAGGTTCCGACCACCTTCACGCCCGGATCGGCCGCTGCGTCGGTCTTGTAGACGATGCCATAGGGTGCCTCGCCGCGCGAGACGAGAAGGAGGGCGGCGCGTACGCTTTCGGCTCCGGCGACCTTCTCGGCGACCGTCGGCCAGATGCCGAGCTTTTCGAGCGCCGCCTTGCCGTATTTGCCGGCCGGCACCGAATCGACGGCGCCCATCGCCAGCCGCCCGTCGCCGAGGAGAATAGCGAGATCGAGGCCAGGCTTGATCTCGACAGGGTCGGCGTCCGTCTTGGCGGAGACGAGGACGATGCGGTTGCCGAGCAGGTTGGAGCGAGTATCGGCCTTGATCAGCTTCTTTTCGGCAAGGTAGTCCATCCAGGCGAGATCGGCCGAGATGAAGATATCCGCAGGGGCGCCCTGTTCGATCTGTTTTGCGAGCGCCGAGCTTGCCGCGTAGGAGGCGGTTGTCTCCTTGCCGGATTCCTCCTTCCAATTGGCGTTGATCGCGTCGAGCGCATTCTTCAGGCTCGCCGCAGCGAAGATCGTGACCTTCTCCTCCCCCTGAGCGGGTGCGCCTAGGGCGCCCGCGAAAGTCATGCCGAGCGCCAGCACCAAACCCGTCAGGCCGAAACCCTTCAGCCACTCTCTCCGTCCCTTGAACATGCCTGTCTCCATTTCTCGTGATATTTATCAGGATATAACGGTTCTCGGTCTTCGTTAGCGCTATATCCGAAGAAATACAATGCTCCGCGACTGGGGTAATCAAAGCGGTGAACTGAAGGGACAAATACAGCGCGGGTGCTTGCGATGGGCGCTCATGGGTCTAAATTCCGAGGCGGAACGACGCGAGGCGAATCCATGGATGCGACGATCAGGCTGGAGGAGAGCTGGAAGGCCGTGCTGACGCCGGAATTCCGGCACGGCTACATGGCCGATCTCAAGCGCTTTCTGCTGGACGAGAAGCAGCAGGGCCGGCAGACCTTTCCAAGGGGTGGCGAGTATTTCCGGGCGCTCGACCTGACGCCGCTCGACAAGGTCCGGGTCGTCATCCTCGGCCAGGATCCCTACCATGGCGACGGCCAGGCGCACGGGCTTTGCTTCAGCGTGCAGCCGGGGGTGCGCACCCCGCCGTCGCTCGTCAACATCTACAAGGAGCTTCGCGACGACCTCGGCATTCCACCGGCCCGGCACGGCTTCCTTGAAAGCTGGGCGCGCCAGGGCGTGCTGCTCCTGAACAGCGTGCTGACGGTCGAGCGGGGCCGGGCGGCTTCGCATCAGGGCAAGGGCTGGGAACGCTTTACCGACGCGGTCATCCGCGCCGTCAACGAGCAGGCGCAGCCGGTCGTCTTCATGCTCTGGGGCTCTTACGCGCAGAAGAAAGCGGCCTTCGTCGATCGCTCCCGGCACCTGGTGCTGACCGCGCCGCATCCGTCGCCGCTCTCGGCGCATTCAGGCTTCCTCGGCTGCAAGCATTTTTCGAAGGCCAATGCCTTCCTGCAGTCGAAGGGCCTCGATCCGATCGATTGGCGGCTGCCGGACGATCCGCCTCTCGCCGTCGATCGGCAGACCGCGGCGCCCTGCTGACGCCCTCGGCGCGTCTCCCGTCGCCAATGGACCTTGCGCCGCCGGTGCCGATCCGCCAAAGACTGGCCGACGCGTAGCGGGAGAGACGGCATGCGGCATATCCTGATCATCGGCATCGGGGCGGGCAATCCCGAACACATCACGGTTCAGGCGATCAACGCGCTGAACCGCGCCGATGTGCTGTTCATCCCGACCAAGGGGGCGAAGAAGACGGAGCTTGCCGAAGTGCGCCGCGAAATCTGCGCCCGCTACGTGACGCGCAGCGACAGCCGCACCGTCGAGTTCGCCGTGCCGGTCCGCCGCACCGAGGGACGCAGCTACGTTCAAAGCGTCGATGATTGGCATGCGAGCATCGCCGCGACCTACGAGGCGCTGCTCGAGGGCGAGCTTGCGGAGGGGCAGAGCGGCGCCTTCCTCGTCTGGGGCGATCCGATGCTCTATGACAGCACCATCCGCATCGTCGAAAGGGTCCGCGCACGGGGCCAGCTGGCCTTCGACTTCGGGGTGATCCCCGGCATCACCAGCCTTCAGGCGCTCTGCGCCAGCCATCGCATCCCGCTCAACCTCGTCGGCAAGCCCGTCGAGATCACCACCGGCCGCCGGCTGGCCGAAAGCTTCCCGCAGAAAAGCGAGACGGCTGTCGTCATGCTCGACGGCGAACAGGCCTTCCACAAGATCGATGATCCGGATGCCGAGATCTATTGGGGCGCCTATCTCGGTACGCCGGATGAAATCGTCATTTCCGGCCGTCTCGCCGACGTGAAGGAAGACATCCTGAAGGCGAGGGCCGAGGCGCGCGAGCGCATGGGCTGGATCATGGACATCTATCTTCTGCGCAAGGGTGCGGACTTCGACGAGTAGCCGCTCGAACCGGCACGATTTGGCTAGGCTTTGATCTCTCTCAAAGAAGGCGGCTGTGATATAGGCTCTGTCACAGATGCGGAGTGTGAGGCCGCAATGTGCCCCGAGGATATTGGAACAGGATGACGAGCTGCGCTGCGCCCAGGTCACAAACGGAGCCCGGCCAATCGATGCGCCGCGGCGCCTGTCCGTCGCTCGCCGCGCCGATGCAGACGGGAGATGGTCTGCTCGTGCGGCTGCGTCCGGCGACCGATGGTCTGACGCCCGCCCAGGTTCGAGCGCTGGCCAGAGCGGCCGCGGCCTGCGGCAGCGGAATCATCGAAGTAACCGCTCGGGGAAACCTGCAGGTCCGCGGCCTGACCGCATCAAGCGTTCCGGCCCTTGCGGCCGCGATCGGCGAGGCGGGAATTGCCGTTGCGACCGGGGTCGCGATCGAAACGCCGCCGCTTGCCGGGTTCGATCCGGGCGAAATCGCCGATCCTCGGCCGCTGGCCGCGGCCCTGCGCGCTGCGATTGCCGACCGGCGCCCGGCGCTTGCGCTCGCGCCGAAATTGTCGATCGTTATCGATGGGCGTGGCCGCTTCCACCTGCGGGACGTTGCGGCCGACCTGCGGCTTGAAGCGTTGATGAGCGACAATGGCCTTCGCTGGCTGTTATCGCTCGGTGGCTCGGCGCGCCCGGAACGGTCCGTTGCGCTGCTGGAGACCGAACGGGTTGTCCCCGCTGTGATGGAAATCCTGGCGGAACTCGATGGCCTTGGTGCCGCCGCACGCGGCCGGGACCTCGATGCGGATCGCATCCGGCAGCGCTTCTCCGCTGATCTCGGCGCCTTCCCGACGGAGCGCGGCGCCCTGCCATTCTTGCCGGCGGGCATTCACGATTTCGGCGACGATCGCATCGTGCTCGGTATCGCCCTCGCTTTTGCCCAGACCGACAGCGCCGACCTCATTGCCTTTCTGCACCGCGCCGAGGAACTGGGCGCGACGGAAATCCGCCTCGCGCCGCGCCATGGCATCCTCGTCCTCGGTCTATCGAGCGAGGCGGCGGTTGTCGCTCAAGGCATCGCACTTTCCCACGGCTTCCTGGTCGCCGCCGACGATTCGCGCAATCACATCGCGACCTGCGCCGGGCTTGCCTGCGCCTCGGCGCTGATGGACACCAAGGCGGCGGCCAGGCTATTGGTCGAAGTCGGCGCCGAGCTTCTCGACGGCTCGCTCACGATTCATCTCTCCGGCTGCACCAAGGGATGCGCCAGGCCCACGGTGTCTCGCCTGACGCTGGTCGGTGCGCCATCAGGATATGCGCTTGTCGTAAATGGCACTGCTTGCGTCGCGCCGAGCGCCTACAGGGATGAAAACGGAATAGGAACCGCGCTGGCCGGGCTCAACGCGCTGGTGCGGGAAAACAAAGACGCTGGCGAATCGGCGCTCTCCTGTCTTACACGGCTCGGGACCGCGCGCATCGTCGCCGCGTTTGAACAGGGATAGAAATGCCTGATTACGATTATATCCGCGATGGCAACGCCATCTACGAGCGTTCCTTCGCGATCATCCGCGCGGAAGCCGATCTTTCCGGCTTCTCGGAGGAAGAGGCCGACCTTGCGGTGCGCATGGTGCATGCCTGCGGTTCCGTCGAGGCGGCGCGTCAGTTCGTCTTCTCCTCCGATTTCGTCTCCGCCGCGCGCGACGCGCTGAAGAACGGCGCACCGATCTTCTGCGATGCGGAAATGGTCGCCCATGGCGTCACCCGGGCGCGGCTGCCGGCCGGCAACGAGGTGATCTGCACGCTGCGTGATCCGCGCACGGCGGAGATCGCCGCCGAGATCGGCAATACGCGCTCGGCGGCGGCGCTGAAGCTTTGGGGCGAGCGGATGGCAGGTTCGGTCGTTGCGATCGGCAATGCGCCGACGGCGCTGTTCTATCTGCTCGAAATGCTGCGTGACGGCGCGGCGAAACCGGCGGCGATCCTCGGCATGCCGGTCGGCTTCGTCGGCGCGGCGGAATCGAAGGATGCGCTTGCCGAGAATTCCTATGGCGTTCCCTTCGCGATCGTCCGCGGCCGGCTGGGCGGCAGTGCGATGACGGCGGCGGCGCTGAATTCGCTGGCGAGGCCCGGCCTGTGAGCGGGCCGGGCAGACTGATCGGCGTCGGAACCGGCCCCGGCGATCCGGAGCTCTTGACCGTGAAGGCGGTGCGGGCGCTTGGCGAGGCGGACGTTGTCGCCTATTTCGCCAAGGCGGGTCGCAGCGGCAACGGCCGCGCCGTCGTCGAACACCTTCTGAAGCCCGATCTTGTCGAACTGCCGCTCTACTATCCGGTGACCACCGAAATCGACAAGGACGACGAGGCCTACAAGCGGCAGATCACCGACTTCTACAATGCCTCCGCAGAAGCGGTTGCCGCGCACCTCAGGGCTGGGCGCACCGTCGCCGTTCTGAGCGAGGGGGACCCGCTGTTCTACGGTTCCTACATGCACCTGCATGTACGGCTCGCAGGCCGGTTCGCGGTCGAGGTCATTCCCGGCATCACGGCGATGTCCGGATGCTGGTCGGCTGCCGGTCTGCCGCTGGTGCAGGGCGACGAAGTTCTCTCGGTCCTTCCCGGCACGATGGGCGAGGCCGAACTGCAGCGCAGGCTTGCCGACACCGAAGCGGCCGTGATCATGAAGGTCGGCCGCAACCTGCCGAAGATCCGCCGCGCGCTTGCGGCGGCCGGCAAACTCGACGCGGCGGTCTATGTCGAGCGCGGCACGATGAAAAATGCGGCGATGATCCCGCTCGGCAAGAAGCCGGACGACGAAGCGCCCTATTTTTCGCTCGTGCTCGTTCCAGGTTGGAAGGACAGGCCCGGCCCGAAGGACAGAGCATGACCGGAAAACTCTTCATCGTCGGCACCGGCCCCGGCAATCCGGCGCAGATGACGCCGGAGGCGCAGGATGCGATCGCGGTTGCGAGCGAATTCTTCGGCTATGGCCCTTACCTCGACCGGCTGAGCCTCAGGGCCGACCAACGGCGCATCGCCTCCGACAACCGCGAGGAACTGGACCGCGCTCAGGCGGCGCTGACACGCGCGAGCGCCGGCGTCGATGTCTGCGTGGTCTCCGGCGGCGATCCTGGCATCTTCGCGATGGCCGCGGCCGTCTGCGAGGCGATCGACAAGGGGCCGGTCGAGTGGCGGCAGGTCGATCTCACGATCACGCCCGGCGTCACCGCCATGCTCGCGGTGGCGGCGCGCATCGGCGCACCGCTCGGTCACGACTTCTGCGCCATGTCGCTGTCGGACAACCTGAAACCGTGGGATGTGATTACCAAGCGCCTGCGGCTTGCGGCGCAAGCGGGGCTGGTCATCGCCCTCTACAACCCGATCAGCAAGGCGCGTCCCTGGCAGCTCGGCGACGCCTTCGAGGTGCTGCGCCAGGTGCTGCCGGCTCGTGTGCCGGTGATCTTCGGCCGGGCCGCCGGCCGGCCGGACGAGCGCATCGCCGTCATGACGCTCGGCGAAGCCGATCCCGAGCGCGCCGACATGGCGACCTGCGTGATCATCGGTTCGCCGGAGACGCGGATCGTTGCCCGCGACGGCAAACCGGATCTTGTCTACACGCCGCGGTCCTTCACCGGGGACAGCCATTGATGGATGCGTTCGAGCGCCTCGTCGCAGTCGCAGACCGTCGGCACATCGGCCGGCTTGTGGCGCTCGACCATCACTACCTCGATCCCGAGCTTCCGGGCCGCGGCGATCTTGCCATAGGTGGCGGTGCCGCCGCTGTTCTTGGCGACGACAACATCGATTGCATGTTCGCCGAGCAGTTCGAGCTCGTCCGCCTCGGCGAACGGGCCGTGCGCGAGAATCGCCGTGGCGTCGGGAAGGTTCAGCGGCGGCATCACCGGATCGACGCTGCGCACCACATAGCTGTGCTGCGGCGCCTTCTCGAAGTGGAAGGCCTCCTGGCGGCCGATGGCCAGGAAGACGCGCCGCGGCGCGGCGCCAAGGGTGGACACTGCCTCGGCTACGCTCGCGACGCGCGTCCAGCGATCGCCCGGTTGGGCGCCCCAGGCGGGCCGGCGCAGCGCGAAGAGCGGCGTTCCGGTTGCCGCCGCTGCGGTTGCCGCATTGTGGGAAATGCGCGCCGCAAAAGGATGGGTCGCATCGACGAGCAGGGCAACGGTCTCGAGCTCCAGGAAAACGGCAAGCCCTTCGGCGCCGCCGAAGCCGCCGACGCGGGTCGGCAATGGCTGCGGCCGCGGATCGGCGGTGCGGCCGGCCAGCGAGACCGCCGCGTCGTAGCGCCGATCGGTCGCGAGGCGTTCGGCAAGCTGCCGCGCCTCGGTCGTGCCGCCGAGGATCAGGATGCGAGGTCTCTCCATGGCTGACATGTCGAATAGCGTCTCGGCCATTGTCGCTCCCTGGTTGACCGTCATCGGTATCGGGGAGGATGGTGTAGCCGGTCTCGGCGACGAGGCCAAGCGGCTGATTGCTGCGGCCCCGGTCGTCTTCGGCGGCATCCGCCATATCGAGCTCGCGGCATCCCTGATCCGGGGCGAGCGCGAGGCCTGGCAGAGCCCCTTCGAAAAATCGGTCGAGGCGATCATTTCAAGGCGAGGGAGCCCCGTCGTGGTGCTCGCCTCCGGCGATCCGTTCCTCTACGGCGTCGGCGCCACGCTGGCGCGCCGCATCGAGGCGAGCGAGATGCGGACGATTCCCGCGCCCTCGGCCTTCAGCCTCGCAGCCGCGCGGCTCGGATGGGCGCTGCAGGAGGCGGCAACCGTTTCGCTGCACGGACGCCCGCTCGATCTCATTCGGCCGCATCTGCAGCCGGGCGCCCGCGTGTTGGCACTGACTTCGGACGGGAACGGCCCGAATGCGCTCGCCGGACTGCTCAGCGAAAGCGGCTTCGGTCAGTCCCGGCTTACCGTCCTCGAAGCATTGGGCGGCGAACGCGAGCGCGTCTCCCGGCACGTTGCCTCGAGCTTCACGCTGGAAAAGGTCAACGCCTTGAACGTCTGTGCGATCGAGGTCGTCGCGGATGCGGGTTCACGCGTTCTGCCGCTTGCCAGCGGCCGCGACGATGCGCTCTTCGAGCATGACGGTCAGATCACCAAGCGTGAGGTCCGGGCGCTGACCCTTTCGGCGCTGGCGCCGCGCAAGGGCGAGCTCCTCTGGGACATCGGCGCCGGCTCGGGCTCGATCGCCATCGAATGGATGCTGGCGGATCCGGCGATGCGGGCGATCGCCGTCGAAGCTTCGCCCGAGCGGGCGGCGCGGATCGGCCGCAATGCGGCGCGTTTCGGTGTCCCGGGATTGTCCGTCGTCGAAGGCCAGGCGCCGGACGCGCTCTCGGGACTGGCCCGGCCGGACGTGATCTTCATCGGCGGCGGCGGCAGTGAGGCCGGTGTCATGGAAGCGGCGATCGCAGCACTTCCCTCCGGCGGTAGGCTGGTTGCCAATGCGGTAACGACAAAAATGGAAGCGGTGCTGCTGGCCCATCACGCTGGGCTCGGCGGTTCGCTGATCCGTATCGACATCGCCCGTGCCTCACCCGTCGGCACGATGACGGGCTGGCGACCGGCGATGCCGGTGACGCAATGGTCCTGGGTCAAGGCCTGAGGTTTTTAGAGGATAGATCATGACGGTACATTTCATCGGCGCAGGACCAGGCGCGGCAGACCTCATCACGGTCAGGGGCAGGGACCTGATCGGCCGCTGCCCGGTCTGCCTCTATGCCGGCTCGATCGTCTCGCCGGAGCTCTTGCAATATTGTCCGCCCGGTGCCCGCATCATCGACACGGCGCCGATGTCGCTCGACGAGATCGAGGCGGAGTATCTGCGCGCGGCTGAAGCCGGAGAGGATGTCGCGCGGCTGCATTCCGGCGACCTGTCCGTCTGGAGTGCGGTTGCCGAGCAGATACGGCGTCTGGAGAAACACGGCATCGGCTACACGATGACGCCCGGCGTACCGGCCTTCGCCGCCGCGGCGGCGACGCTCGGCCGCGAACTGACCATTCCGACCGTGGCGCAAAGCCTTGTGCTGACCCGCGTTTCCGGCCGCGCCTCGCCAATGCCGAACAGCGAGACGCTAGCCGCTTTCGGCGCCACAGGTTCGACACTGGCAATCCACCTTGCCATCCACGCGCTCGACCGCGTCGTCGAGGAACTGCTGCCTCTTTACGGCGCCGATTGCCCGGTGGCGATCGTCGTCAAGGCCTCCTGGCCGGATGAACGTGTCGTGCGCGGCACGCTCGGTGATATCGCCTCAAAGGTCGCAGTCGAACCGATCGAGCGCACGGCACTGATCTTCGTCGGGCCGGGGCTAGAGGCATCGGACTTCCGGGAAAGCTCCCTTTATGATCCGGCCTATCAGCGCCGCTTCCGCGGCCGGGAATAGAGCGGTCTCATTCCGCATCCGGTTGCGCTACCGGCTTTGGCTTGCGCGGAACATCGCGCCGATCCTCGACGCGATCGCGGTAAAGCGCGGCCTGTCCGAGCAGCATCAGCGTAACCGGCGTCGTCACGATGACGAAGAAGATGATCAGCAGTTCGTGGAAGATCCAGCGGCTCTGCAGCACCGCGAAGCAGAGCATCGACGCCAGGCAGATGAGGATCGTGCCGCCACTCGTTGCGATCGTCGGCGCGTGCAGGCGGTCGTAGAAGCTCGGAAGGCGCAGCAGGCCGAGCGAGCCGACGAGCGTCATCGCCGCGCCGACAAGCAGCAATCCGCAGACGATGATCGCCGCCCAGGCTGGCAGGTCGGTCAGATGGTTCATTCGATCACCTCGCCCCGCATGAGGAATTTCGCAAAGGCGATCGAGGAGACGAAGCCGATCAGAGCGATGATCAGCGCCGTCTCGAAATAGATCGTGTTGGCCGTGCGGATGCCGAAGACAAGCAGCATCAGCATCGCGTTGATGTAGAGCGTGTCGAGCCCGAGGATGCGGTCCTGGGCGCGCGGACCCTTGATGATGCGGTAGAGTGCGAAGGCCATCGCCAAGGCGAGCATGACCTGTGCGAGCAGGACCGACCAGACGATTGCAAGCGCGATCATTGCAGTATCTCCTTCAGTCCCGCCTCGTAGCGCTTGACGGTTCGCCGCCAGAGATCCTCGTTGTCGATATCGAGCACATGCAGGAGCAAACTCTTCTGACGCCGGTCGTATTCGAGCCAGGCGGTGCCCGGCGTCGCAGTCAGGATGCAGGCGAGCAGGGCCAGCGCATTCTCGTTCTCCAGATCCACATCGACGGTCATGAAACCGGTATTTGCCGGTCTGCGTCGAGCCCGCAGGATGATCCCGGCGACTGCGACATTCGAGCGAATGATGTCGGCGGCGACGGCAAGTGCGAAGCCTGCCATAAGCCCCAGACGGCGCAGGCGCGATTGGGTCGGCTGCAGCTTCACCATGACCCAGGCGAGGAGCGTGCTCAGGAAGACGCCGACGACGATCGCGCCGGGTGCCATCGACTGGTTGAGCAACAGCCACATGAGGAAGAGGGCGATCGAGAACAGCGGATAGGGATACCAGGCGCGCATCTCTACTTTCCCCCCGCCCTGGGTGCGGAAAGAACCCGCTCGCTGAGGATGAGCGGGGCGAGCAGATCGTCGGCGGTCGCCTGCATGTATCGCATCGCGGGCCCGGCCTGGAAGCTCAGGAAGACGCAAGCCGCGAGCAGGACGGCAACGGGCGTGATCTCGATGACGACGACGCGCGGTATGGTTCCCTCGATCGAAGCCCAGAAGGTCCGGATGCCGACCCGGTTCATGGCGATCATGGCGGCGAGGCCCGAAAGGATGAGGAGCGCCACATAGATCCAGTCGGCGGCCGAAATCGTGCTCGCCTCTTTTGCTTCCGGCAGGTCGAAGAGCCCGCGCAGCAGCGCGAATTTGGCGATGAAGCCCGATAGTGGCGGCAGGCCGGACAGCAGGATGGCGCACACGCAGAAACAGAGCCCGAGAATGGCCATCGTGCCCGGAATGGCGACGCCCACTTCCTCCTCTTCTTCATCCTCGTCGAAGTCGCCATAGGCCTCCATCGTCACCGCCAGAACGTCGGCGCCAGCGTCGCGGCCGCGTTCGACAAGTTCGATAAGCAGGAAGAAGGCTGCGATCGTCAGCGTCGAGCTGACGAGATAGAGGAGGGCGCCGGCGAGCATTTCCGGTCGTCCGAGGCCGATCGCCGCAAGCAGCGTCCCGGAAGAGACGAGCACCGCATAGGCGGCGAGCCGACCCATTGCCTGCGAAGCAAGCACGCCGATGGTGCCGAAGGCGATCGTCAGCATGCCGCCGGCCAGAAGCCAGTCCTGGCCGAATCCGGCCGATGCGCCCGCCGCGGTGCCGAAGACGAGCAGATGCAGGCGGAGAATGACGTAGATGCCGACCTTCGTCAGGATGGCGAAGACGGCGGCGACCGGCGGCGTCGCCGCCGCGTAGGCGGTCGGCAGCCAGAAGCTCAACGGCCACATGCCCGCCTTGACGAGAAAGGCGACGCCCAGCACGGCGGCGCCGGTTTCGACGAGCCGCCGGCTTTCCGGCGCGAGCGTCGCGAGCCTCTGCGCGAGATCGGCCATGTTGAGCGTGCCGGTGGCGCCGTAAATCAGGCTGACGCCGATCAGGAACAGCGATGATGCGGCGAGGTTGATGGCGACGTAATGCAGCCCGGCCTTGACGCGCAACGGCCCGGAACCGTGCAGCAGCAGACCGTAGGAGGCGGCGAGCATCATCTCGAAGAACACGAAGAGATTGAAGAGATCGCCGGTCAGAAAAGCGCCGTTGAGGCCGGCGACGAGCAGTTGGAACAGCGAATGGAAATGGTGGCCGGCGGTGTGCCAGCGGGCCATCGAATAGACCTGGGCGGCGAGCGCCAGGCCGCTGGCGAGGCAGAGCATCAGCGCCGACAGGCGATCGAGGACGAGGACGATGCCGAATGGCGCCGGCCAATTGCCGAGCTGATAGACGCCGTCGCCCGGCAGGCTGCCGTCGCCCGCTGCGGCAAGCCGCATCAGTATCATCGCGACGATGAAGACGACGAGCGTCGATGCGAAGCCGATGGCTCCCTTCAACGTCCGATCGCGCTCGTCGATCGGGATCAGCACCGCCGCGACGGCGAGCGGCAGCAGGACCGGCAAGACCAGCAGGTGGTGCAACCAATCAGTCACCGCGCGGAGGCTCCCTTCCGTCAACATGGTCGGTGCCGGTGAAGCCGCGTGAAACGAGCAGCACGACGAGGAAAAGCGCGGTCATGGCGAAACCGATGACGATCGCGGTCAGGACGAGGGCCTGCGGAACGGGGTCGGTGTAGCGCAGGAGGTCGCCCACGCCTCCCGGCTCGAGCACCGGCGGGGCGTTCACCCTGAGCCTCCCCATGCTGAAGATGAAGAGATTGACCGCATAGGAGAGCAGCGAGAGGCCGATGACCACCTGATAGGTTCGCGGCCTCAGCAGAAGATAGATGCCCGATGCGGCGAGCGCCCCGATGCCGGCAGAGAGAATGAGCTCCATTACTGTGCCGCCTCCCTTTCCGGCCGCGCGGGTCGCATATGGGCGCGCGGCGCGCGGCGGACCGACTGGTGGGCCAGCGCGATGAGCAACAGTACCGTGGCGCCGAGGACGAGCGAAAAGACGCCGAGGTCGAAGAGGATGGCGCTTGCGAGCGGCACCTTGCCGATGACCGGCAGGCTGGCATATTCGGAGCGCGACGTCAGGAACGGATAGCCGAAGAGCCAGGAACCGACGCCGGTTGCCAAGGCGACGAGGAGACCGATGCTCATCCAGCGAAGCGGGTGAATGCGCAGCCGTTCCTCCACCCAGCGGGTGCCGCCCGACATATATTGCAGGATGAACCCGATCGACATGGCAATGCCCGCGGCAAAGCCGCCGCCCGGCAGGTCGTGGCCGCGCAGGAACAGATAGGCGGCGAGCATGCCGGTGACGGGGAACATCCAGCGCATGATCACCGAGGGGATGTGAAGATACTCGGCGACGCTGTCGCCCTCCGCCCTCTCGGGATGGTCGTCGTCATAGGCCTTCTGCACCTTCTGCTGCTCCGGCGTTTCCAGGCTGTCCGGGTGCGGGCGGAAGCGCAGCAGCAGCGCAAAGACCGTGAGCGCGACGATGCAGAGCACGGCGATTTCGCCGAGCGTGTCGAAGCCGCGAAAATCGACCAGGATGACATTGACGACATTCGTGCCGCCGCCCTCGTGGTAGGCCCGGGCGAGGAAGTGGCTGCGATGGTCTCCTGTATCAACGGCCGGGTCATCACCGTGTAGGCGACGAGCGCGACGCCGCCGCCCGCCGCGGCGGCGAGCAGGAAGTCGCGCAGGCGCCTGAAGCGGACCTTGAGCGGAATATCCGCCGTCTCGGGCTCCTCTATGCGCTTCGGCAGCCAGCGCAGCCCGAGCAGGATGAGCACCGTCGTGACGATCTCGACGAGAAGCTGGGTGACGGCAAGGTCGGGAGCAGACAACCAGACGAAGGTGAGGCAGGTGACGAGCCCGGCGCCGCCGAGGAGCACGAGCGATGCGAGCCGGTGGAACTTCGCCAGGAAAGCCGAGCCGACGGCGCAGGCGATGCCAATGCCCCAGAGCAGGGCGAAGGCGGGATCAATGCCGCGAATGACGAGCGGCGGCAGCTGGAAGCCGCCGATTGCGAGGGGCAAAGCGCCGGCGGCGAGTGCCAGGAACACCAGGAGCCGCATCTGCGGCTGCAGGTGGCGCGTGCCGAGGCTCTGCTCGAGCGAGCGGGCCCATTTCCACGAAAGCGTCACCAGCACGCGCTCGAAGATGCGCTGTCCCTCGAGCAGGCGGAAGACCGGCGGCCCCTCTATGCCCGTCGCAAGATAGGAGCGCATGAGGAAATAGAGGCCGACGCCGCCCGACAGCGCCACGAAGCTCATGATCAGCGGGATGTTCAACCCATGCCAGACGGCAAGGCTGTAGACCGGCGTTTCCTCGCGCAGGATCGAGACCACGGCGGTGTGCAGGAACGGCCCGATCGTCTGGGCGGGAATGATCCCGACGACCAGGCAGGCGAGCACCAGGAAGTCGACCGGAGCCCGCATCCAGCGCGGCGGCTCGTGCGGCTTCTTCGGTAGGTCGGAGGGGAGCGGCCCGAAAAAGACGCTGTGAATGAAGCGCAGCGAATAGGTCACCGCAAACATGCTTGCGATCGTGGCGACATAGGGGGTCGCCGTGTCGAGCGTATTGATGAGATGCGTCTCGATCGCCTCGGCGAAGAACATTTCCTTCGACAGGAAGCCGTTGAGCAGCGGCACGCCGGCCATGGCGGCGCTCGCGACCATGGCGAGCGTCGCGGTAATCGGCATGTAATGGAAGAGCCCGCTCAGGCGGCGCATGTCGCGCGTGCCGGTTTCGTGGTCGATGATGCCGGCGGCCATGAACAGCGAGGCCTTGAAGGTCGCGTGGTTGACGATATGGAAGACCGCCGCGATTGCGGCCAGCGGGCTGCCGAGGCTCAACAGAACGGTGATCAGCCCGAGATGGCTGATCGTCGAATAGGCGAGCAGCCCCTTCAGGTCCTGCTGGAAGATAGCGAAATAGGCGCCGAGCAGCAGTGTCGTCAGGCCGGCAAGGCCGACGATCCAGAACCAGGCTTCCGTGCCGGCCATCACCGGCCACAGCCGCGCCAGCAGGAAAACGCCGGCCTTCACCATGGTCGCCGAATGCAGATAGGCAGAAACCGGCGTTGGGGCGGCCATGGCATGCGGCAGCCAGAAATGAAAGGGGAACTGGGCGCTCTTTGTCAGGGCGCCGAGCAGAACGAGGACCAGGATCGCGTTGTAGAGCGGATCGTTGCGGATCACGTCGCCCGAGGCGAGCACGACGTCGAGGTCGTAGCTGCCGACGGCCCGGCCGATCAGCAGCAAGCCGACGAACATTGCAAGGCCGCCCATGCCGGTCATCGTCAGTGCGATGCGAGCCCCGTCGCGCGCATGCGCGTTGTGATGCCAGTAGCCGATCAGCAGGAAGGAAACGATGCTCGTCAGTTCCCAGAAGACCGCGAGCAGGATGAGGTTGCCGGAAAGCACCACGCCGAGCATCGAGCCCATGAAGGCGAGAAAGAGCGCGAAAAAGCGCGGCACGGGGTCTTCCTCGGCCATGTAATAGCGGGCGTAGAGGACGACCAGGAATCCGATCGCCGTAATCAGCGCCGAAAACAACCAGGCAAACCCGTCCATGCGCAACTTGAAGTTCAGCCCGAGTTCGGGGATCCAGGCGAGCTCGAAGCGGAGCACGCCGCCAGTGGCGACAAAGGGGTAGAGGGCGGCCGTGACGAGGAAACAAATGAGGGCGATCGCGCCTGCGAACCAGGCTGTGGCGCCGCGTTGATCGGACGGAAAGAAGATTGCGATGAGGCTTCCCCCGAACGGGGCGAGAATGAAGACGGATAGCAATTTTTCCGCGTATTCGATCGTTCAGCCCTCTCGGTCTGGATGCATCGGAGATTGGAACTGCTGGTTCCGGAGGGACAGCCGCCGAAGCAACCGTCGCCGAAATGCCCGGACTATCCGCGAAGCGGCAGAGGCATATGTTTTTATGACTTTTTTCCGCTCGACTGCCAAGCCTTTCGGGGCAGAAAAACGCGCCGAAACGTCGCGTCATGCGGTGCCCGGTGCGAGAGCGCCGCGTTCGCAGCCGGTAGCCCCTATCTCAGGCGGCGCGCCACTTTCGTTCGAAGATGAAGGTTGCGAGATCATTGGCGCTCATCGGCCGGGCGAAGGCATAGCCCTGCAGTCCATGGCAGCCGAGCTGCTTGAGAATGGCGGCGTGTTCGTGCGTCTCCACGCCTTCGGCGATCACTTCGATGCCGAGGGAGGTCCCGATGTCGATAATCGATTCGACGAGGCGGCGTTGCTGGGGGGATTCGAGAAGCGGCAGTACCAGTTGCCGGTCGATCTTCAGGCGACGCGGTGTCAGCTTCAAGAGGCTGAGGATGGAGGCGTAGCCGGTGCCGAAATCGTCGATCTCGATGTCGATGCCCAGTTCCTTGATGCGCCTGATGTTCGACAGCAGCGTCGTGTCGTTCTCGTCGAAGGAGATCGATTCCAGCAATTCGAAGGAAAGTCGACCCTCGGGTATCCGCATCTGCTCCAGCCGTTCGATCAGCCCCTCGTCGCGCAGCCGCGAATAGGAGAGGTTGACCGAGACCTTGGGTATGCGGATGCCGTTCGCCTCCCAGCGGCAGATCTGGAAGAGCGCCTGTTCCAGGATCGCCTGGTCGATGGCAGCGACGACGTTGATGTCTTCGGCGGTCTTCAGGAAGGCGTGCGGCCCGATCAGCCCCTTGGTGGGGTGATCCCATCGCGCCAGCGCCTCGACGCCGATGACCTCCAGGGATGCCGGACAAAACTGCGGCTGGAAATGTGCGACGAACTCGTTCTGCTCGAGCCCGCGGAGGATCTCGTCGGCCGTCTGCTTCGTCTGGAACACGGCGGTCTTGAGCGCGCCGGTAAAGGTTTCGTGCCTGTTGCGGCCGCGCCTCTTGGCCTCATAGAGCGCGATGTCGGCGTTGACGAGGATCTGGGCGAGCTCATCGGTCGTCGCGGCCTGGGCGGCAATGCCGATGCTGACGCCGATGCGGCATTCCTGCTCCTTGTAGCGGACCGGCATGCTCATTGCCTCGATGATGCTCGAGGCCAGCGCCGCATCTTCCTCGGTGTTGCCGCCGGCCCGAATGATGACGAACTCGTCGCCGCCGATCCGTGCGACGAAGTCGCTCTCCCGCGCGCTCGCGCGCAGCAGTCCGGCGGCGTGTCTAAGTATTTCGTCGCCCGCCGCATGGCCCATCGTATCGTTGATCTGCTTGAAACGGTCGAGGTCGATATGGAAGATGCTGACCCTTTCCCGGGCATCGAATTGCCGGGCGCGGTCCGCGAGGATCTGATCGAGGAAGCGGCGGTTCGGCAGGCCAGTCAAGGGGTCGTGCAGGGCGTTGAACTCCATCCGGTACCGCGCAGCCTCGAGCTCGGCGCTATGTGCTTCGGCGAGACGTTTGGCTTCCGAAAGTCTTGCGCGTGTTTCGACGTCGGCCGTCACGTCCCAGTTGACGCCGACGATCTTCCGGCTCCCCCGCGCGCTCACGTGGATCGAACCGATGGCACGGATGTGGCGGATCTCGCCGCCCGGCAGCCGAATACGGAATTCGGAATTGTAGGCGCCGCCGCTTGCGACCGTCTCGGTATATTCCGCCTCGGCGCGCGCGAGATCGTCGGGATGCAGCGCCTCCTTCCAGTCGTCATAGTTTTCGCGGACGGATGAGCCGACGCCGTAGAGCTCCTTCATGCGGTTGTCCCACAGCAGCCTGCCGGTGTCGATATCGAGTTCCCAGATGCCGATCTTGGAAGTGTCGAGCGCGATCTTGAGGCGATGCGAAAGTTCCAGCAGCTGGTCCTTGCTCTGCCGGAGCGCGCGGATGTTTCGCTGGCGCTCCGTCGTCAGATGTCCCGTGACGATCATCGGCACGACGATCATCAGGCCGCCGAGCATGATGAGCAGGCGGACCTGCCAGGCATTGTCCGGCGTCGCGGGCCAGCCGCCCTTCGGTATCGCCGCCATCTGCCACGAGCCGCCGGGCAGCGTCACGTCCATCTCCACCGGCGCCTTGCCGAAGATCGCCGGGTCGCCGAAGAAAATCGCGCCATCGCGTCCCTGGCCATCACGGCCGGCAAGGGCGATGTCGATACCGAGCCTCGAGGAGACGAGACCGCTGTCGCGATAGAGCTGATCGATGTCGATGACAGCCGACATCAGACCCCAGAAGCGCTTGCTGCCGCCGGCATTGGCCGTCACCGGAAAGCGGCCGATCAATCCGCGACCGCCCTGGACGAGATCGACCGGGCCGGCAAGCACCATCTTTCCGCTCGCCACCACACGCATGACGGCTTCGCGTTGCTTGTCGTTGGTGCGGTAGTCGAGGCCGATCGCCTTCTCGTTGCCCGCCACCGGGTAGACCATGGAGACGACCAGATTGGGCGCCGCGGCGAGGTTGCGGAGTTGCGAGCGTTCGCTGAAGATGCTCTGTGCAAGTTCGCTGAAGCGCTGCTGCCGCATGTCGGGCTCGGTGGCGATCGTGCCGATCAGGCCACGGACGAGTTGGATATTGCCGTTGACGCTGCTTTCCAAGCGGGAGCGTATCGGATTGAGTTCGTCCGCGACCTCGGAGCGCAGACGCGCTTCGAAAACGACACGGTTCTGATTGTCGGCGAGAACCCCGGCAATCAGAACGACGAAGGTCGCGATCAGCGCCGGGACGTAGTTGGGCGTCAGAAACCGCGAGAGCCGGTGTTTCCCAAAATATTGACCTTTGATTTTTGGCACAAGACGACCCTGCGGATGCGGATTTGGGCTAGATAGCCCGAATATTCCAAACTCTCCTTAACAATTCTTCATTCGCAGTCACTGAAATAGCCGAAATCGGGACGCCTAACTTTTGATCCCGATCATCGCCTGCAAGGTCTCCAGACGGTCGGCCTCCCGCGGCAGTTTGTCCGGTCTCAGCCGGGCGATGCGCGGGAAGCGCATGGCGACGCCCGACTTGTGGCGGGTCGATCGGTTCAAACCCTCGAAGGCCACCTCGACGACAAAGCCGGCGTCCGGTTCGGCGCGGACCGCCCGCACCGGGCCGAAGCGCTCGACCGTGTTGTCGCGCACGAACCGGTCGAGAACCTCGAGCTCGGCGTCGGTAAAGCCGAAATAGGCCTTGCCGACGGGAACCAGGGCTGTGCCGCCCTCGGCCTCCGTCCAGACGCCAAAGGTGAAATCCGAATAGTAGCTGGAGCGCTTGCCATGGCCGCGCTGCGCATACATCAGCACCGCGTCGATGTTGAATGGCGCGCGCTTCCACTTGAACCATGGACCTTTCATCCGACCGGCCAGATAGGGCGAGTCGAGCCGCTTCAGCATGATACCCTCGATGACCGGATCCGGTGGCTCCGAGCGCAGGCGGTCGAGTTCCTCCCAGGTCGAGAAGGGGACGAGCGGCGACAGGTCGAAGTGCTGCGGCGAGGCGGCGTCGATGAGGGCCGCCAAGGCTTGGCGACGAGTTTGGAAAGGTTCGGGCCGCATGTCGCGCTCCCCCGAAAAGAGGATGTCGTAGCCGCGAATGAAGGCCGGAAAGTCTTCGAACAGCTTGCGGTTGACGGTCTTTCGATTGAGGCGCTGCTGCAGGTCGCCGAATGTGGCTGTGGCGCGGTTGGTGCGCATCGTTCCGCCGACCAGCAGCTCGCCATCGATCACGCCGGCGATATCGGCGGCCTCGATGATTTCCGGAAAGGCGCCCGAAATCTCGTCGCCGCTGCGGGAATAGAGCCGCCGTACGCCGCCGATATTGGCGAGCTGGACTCGGATGCCGTCCCATTTCCATTCGGCGGCGAAGTCGGCCGGGTCCAGTCCTTCGAGGTCGCCCTCTCCGATCGGGGTGGCCAGCATGACCGAATGAAACACGGCAGGCGTGGTCAGAACGGGCATCTCCGCTTCGCCGGAAAGCCACAGAAAGAGCGGGAGATATGGCGGCGAAAGCCCATGCCACAAGGTTTCGATCTCGCCGATATCCTTGCCGCCCATGTCGGCCAGCGCCTGTTTGGCGAGCCGCGCCGAGACGCCGATCCGTAAACCCCCGGTGACCAGCTTCAGAAAGGCGAAGCGGCCGGCAGTATCGAGCCGGTCGAGCACGTCGCGGACGAGCGACCGAACCTCGGACCGCCCCGCCCTTTGAAGCCGCTCGACGACTTCCCCGAGCGGGATGTCTGCAGGCGCAGTCCCCTGCGGCGGCTCCCAGGCCAACGAAACCGTCTCGGCAAGATCGCCGACATAGTCATAGGAATAGTGGAACAGCACCTCGTCCATGCGCTCGAGCAGCAGGTCGCGGATCAATGCCGGTTTCACGGTGTTGAGCGAAAGCGTTCCGGCGATCGCCGCGAGCGCAAAGCCGCGGCTCGGGTCGGGGGTGCTGCGGAAATAGTCGGCAAGCAGCCTAATCTTGGCGTTTCGCTGGGGTGTCAGGACGAGGCGGCCGAGCAGTTCGGCGAAGGCTTTCATCCGTCATTCCCCCTCGTCGTCGTAGCCGACGAGATGGAGTGGGCGGGCCGGGATGCACTCCAATTCGCACCAGCGCACCAGGGCCTCCTCGCGGCCATGCGTCACCCACACTTCGGCCGGGGCGATCTCGCGTATGGTGCCGGTCAGCTCGGCCCAGTCGCAGTGGTCGGAGATGACGAGCGGCAGTTCGACGCCACGCTGCTTGGCGCGCTGGCGAATGAGCATCCACCCGGACGCGAAAGCGGCGACCGGCTCGGCGAAGCGCCGCGCCCAGCGGTCGGCAAAGGCCGAAGGCGGACCGATCACGATGCCGCCGGCGAAATCCGGCCTTTTGTCGCCGGCAAGGGTGGCCGGGCGGAGATCGCCGAGATCGATCCCTTCGGTCCGGTAATACTCACAGAGTTTGGCGAGCGCGCCGTGGATATGGATCGGCTCGTCGTAGCCCTGCTGGCGCAGCAGCGCGATCACCCGTTGCGCCTTGCCGAGCGCGTAGGCGCCGACGACATGGGCACGTTCGGGGAACTGCTTCAGCGATGCGAGGAGCCGGGCGGTCTCCGCCCTGTCGTCGGGATGGTGGAAGACCGGCAGGCCGAATGTCGCCTCGGTAATGAAGACATCACAGGAGACCGGTTCGAAGGGGCGGCAGGTAGGGTCGGAGCGGCGCTTGTAGTCGCCGGAAACGACGATCCGTTTCCCACCCGCCTCGACCGCGATCTGGGCGGAGCCGAGCACATGGCCGGCCGGATGGAATGAGACCCGCACACCGTTGACGGTCATCGCTTCGCCAAGCTTGGCGATCTCGCTCTCGCCGCAAAACCCGTCGCCGTAGCGGATGCGCATGATGTCGAGCGTCTCGCGCGTCGCGAGCACGCGGCGATGCCCGGCGCGGGCATGATCGGAATGGCCATGCGTGATCAGCGCCCTTTCGACCGGCTGGACCGGGTCGATATAGAAATCTCCCTTCTGGCAATAGAGCCCCTTCGGGGCTGGATAGAGCAGACTGTCCGGCTTCATGCGAACAAAGATAGCCGGCAGACGCGCCTCTGCCAGCTGTCCGCGCAAGTTTTTCGTTAGAGTCCTTTCTGAGCACGTCAGTGCACGCGGAGCGCGGCAAGACCCCTCCCCAACCCCTCCCCACAAGGGGGAGGGGCTCACGTGCCGCGCCGTTTCCACCTCCAGCAAAACCCTTTGCGTCAAACGCGGGGGGTGCAGTTAGCAGGCGGTCGCCGCGAGCGCCTAGCCCCTCCCACCTGTGGGGAGGGGTTGGGGAGGGGTCTTTTGGGAGCGGTTTCTACAGCCGGTTCGCCAGCGTTTCGCCGATCAGTTTCAATACCGCGCCTGCATCGATGCCGATGCAGGCTTTCTGGCTCGGCGCCTCGTCCCAGGCATTCGGCGGGAAAAGCCGGCCGTCCGGCTTCTGGATCGTCTGGCCGTCGGCGATGCCGCCGCACAGGACGCGGATCGCGCCGCTGCGGGTCCGGAACAATTCCGGTGCCACGACATAGGCACAGGCGCAGCTGTCGTGGATAACCATGCCGTCATCGACATGCTGCTCGTAGAAGACGATGTAGAACTGCGAGATGTCGGCAAGGAGCTCAGCCGCCTTGCCGCCGCGTTCGGCGATGTCGGCGAGCATGGCGCGCGTCATCACGGTTTGCGAGGTCACGTCGAGACCGATTACCGTCACCGGCCAAGGAGCCGTCATCACCGCATCGGCTGCCTCCGGGTCACCATGGATATTGGCCTCGGCCGCCGGGGTGATGTTACCGGGCACGTCGAAGGCGCCGCCCATGATCACCACCGCCTTGACGAGGCCGGCGATCGCCGGGTCTTCGCGCACTGCGCGAGCCAGATTGGTCATGCGGCCGACGGCAACGAGCGTCACTTCACCCGGATTGGCGCGCACCGTATCGATGATGAAGCGATGGGCAGGACGGGGGTCAAGTGGCAGGTCGATTTCGTCCGGCACGTCGATATTGCCAAGCCCGTCGTGGCCGTGGATGCCGGTCGGCCAGTCGATATGCGGCCGACCGGGATTGAACATCTCGCCGAGGCCCTTGGCGACCGGCGCGGCAATACCCCAGGCCTGCTTGAGAAAGAGCGCGTTGCGCGTCGTCGTCTCGATGGAGGCGTTGCCGAACACCGAGGTGATGCCGATGAGGTCGATCTTCGGGTGCCGGTGCAGGAAGAGAAGCGCCATGGCGTCGTCGACGCCAGGATCCGTATCGAAAATAACCTTGTGCATGTCGTCTTCCTTCTCTGGGGAACTCTGACCCTGTGCGCCGGCGGCAATGGGCAAACTGCGGGGGAAAGTCAATCAAGCGGGTTTCGTTGGGCTACTGGAAACGCCCGATGCTGAAGGGTTCGAGATCGGCACTGGCCCCTTTCGAGAGGATAGTGGCAACCTTCGCACCGGTGATCGCCGAGAGCGTCAGGCCGAGATGACCGTGGCCGAAGGCCATGGCGATACGGGGGTCCGCCGGATGAAGGCTGATGACCGGCACCGAATCCGGTGTCGAGGGGCGCCGGCCCATCCATTCCTTGCCGCCGGTCTCGGGAAGGCTCGGAACATAACGCCGCATCTTCTGACGCATCGCGGCGGCTCGCGCATAGTTTGGCGGCGCCTCCGGCCGTGCCAGTTCCACGGCACCGCCGATGCGCAGGGCGTTGGCAAGCGGCGTCGCCACGAAACCGTGCTCGGCGAAGAAGATCGGCAGTTCCAGCTTTACGAGGGGATCGGCGAAGGTGGTGTTGTAACCGCGCTCGGTTTCCAAGAGCACCTTCAGCCCAAGCTTGCGGACGAGCGTGCGCGACCATACGCCCGCGGCGATCACCACCTTGTCGAAGACCTGCCGTTCGCCGCTGTCGGCGATGACCGTGACCCCCTCGGCGCCTGGCTGCACGGCCTCGACGCCGGCTTCGACAAGCGTAGCGTATTGCCGGACGTGGTGCTGCACGTCGCGCAGCAGTTTCAGCGGGTCGAGAAAAGTCTGGTATCCGCTGCTGAAGACGCCGCCGGCAAACGTGCCCTCGAGTGCGGGAACCCGGTCGCGGGCGGCGCGGGCGTCGAGCCGTTCGACGCCGAAGCCGAGAAGCCGGGCGGTTGCCTGATCGTGCCAGAAGGCGGCGTCGAGGGCAGCCTCGCTGTCGAAGATCGTCAGAGCCCCGGTCGGGCTCATATGGCCGGAAATGCCGCAAAGCCTCGCCATCGCCTCATGCGCGGCGAGAGCGTCGCGCATGAGGCCGAGCAGGGCCTGACGGGACCGTTCCACCCGGGCTGGGCGCGCCGCCCGAAGGAGATGAAATAGCCATGGCGCAAGCGCCCGCAGGTCCTGCCAGCGGAGTGTCAGCGGCCCAAGCGGATCGACGAGCCATTTCGGCGCTGCAAAGAGCATTTCGGGGCGGGCCATCGGATCGATCTCCGGAACGGCGAGTATGCCGGCATTGCCGACCGACGCGGGCAGGCCGTCGACGTCCTTTTCGAAAACGGTGACCGCGTGACCTTCGGCGATGAGGTGAACCGCCGCGGCGCAGCCGATAATTCCCGCTCCGACTATTCCGATACGCGCCATGATACCCCGCCGGTCCCTCTAACTGAGAATTGCCGCTTCGTTTTTAGTGATGGCCGGCAGGAGAGCAAGAGGCTTGCGCCTGTTCCAGGCAGCATTTCGCTCAGTAATCCGGATGGCCGTTTAAGCTTTCCGAAAGGGTGTTTCGACTATCTTCAATGCCGTTCTGGCTTTTTTGTATTTGCGTCCACAGCGGAGCCGCCTGTGAAGGCTATCTTCAGTAAACTGCGTCCTTCGAAGCGGCTCGTGGTCATCCTGGCTGCGGCTTTTGCCGTCTCGGCCGCGTCCGGCGGCGCGGCCGTCTATGTAGGACGCGACAAAATTGCCGCGCGGCTCTCGGAACCCTCCGCCTCCGGGCTCGAATGCACGACGCTCAGGACGCTCAAGCTCGACCACCGCGGGCAGCGCTGGATACGCATGCACGTAAAGACGGACAGGGCCGGCGGGCCGGACCGCGTTCGCACCGCGCTGCGCGTCGTCGGCGCACTTGCCAAGAAGGAAAGGGCCGACCTCTACCAAGTCGTCGTGCTCGATGCGGCAGGCCCGCAGGAGCGCGCCGCGGTGCGCGGTGCGGCGGTCGGTGCCGAAGTGCTCTTCGCGCCAGGTCCGCAGAGCGTCAAGGGCATGGACGAGCCGTTCCGGGCTTCCTACAACGACGGCACGGCCAATCCGGACGGCATGTTCCATGGCAGAGTGATGAGCCTCGGGCTCGACGAGGTTCGCGCCATCATGGCCAATATGGACGATCACTCGCCTTGCATCGATCCCGCGGCGGCCGAGGCCGAAGGCGCGGGGGCTTCGGAAGCCAGCGAGCATCCGGTCGAGACTGCCGAAGGACACGGCGGCCACTAAATCCGCACCACTTAACAGTTCAGGCCAATACGAAAAGCCCATCGCCTGGGCGATGGGCTTTCCTGTTCGGGGTTTGCTGGTCCCGCTCAGTCGGCCTTGTGGCGACGGGCCGGGAAGAGAATGACGTCGCGGATCGACGGCGCGTTGGTGAGCAGCATGATCAGCCGGTCGACGCCGATGCCGAGGCCGCCGGCCGGCGGCATGCCCTGGTCGATCGCATCGAGGAATTCGTCGTCGAGCTGCTTGGCCTTTTCGCCGCGCACATGGGCCTGCTCAAGCTGCTCGACCATGCGGGCGCGCTGCTCTTCCGGATCATTCAGTTCCGAAAAGGCGTTGCCGAGTTCCCAGGTGTTGCAATAGGTCTCGAAACGTTCGACGAGACGCGGCTCGCCCGGCACTTCCTTGGCGAAGGGCGAGATATCCTTCGGGAAGTGCGTGACGTGGGCCGGCTGGATCAGCGTCGGCTCGACCTTCTCTTCGAAGACGAAAGCGAGGCATTCGCCCCAGGTTGCGTCCTTCTCGATTTCGAAGCCGGCGGCGCGGGTGGCGGCACGCGCTTCCTCGTCGGTCTTGATCGCGAGGAAGTCGATGCCGGTCACTTCCTTGACGGCGTCCGGCATGGGCACGCGGCGGAACGGACCCTTGAAGGAGATTTCCTTGTCGCCATAGGCGAATTCCGTCGTGCCGTGGATCGAGACCGCCAGTTCAGCGAAAAGCCGCTCGACGAGGTCCATGATGTCCTCGTAGTCGGCATAGGCCCAATAGCACTCCATCATCGTGAATTCCGGATTGTGCCGGGTGGAGACGCCTTCGTTGCGGAAGTTGCGGTTGATCTCGAAGACCTTGTCGGTAAGCCCCGAAACCAGTGTGCGCTTCAGGTAGAGCTCCGGGGCGATGCGCAGGTACATGTCGAGCTTCAGAGTATTGTGATGCGTCTTGAACGGCTCGGCGGTTGCGCCGCCATAGACCGAATGCAGCATCGGCGTCTCGACTTCCATGAAGCCGTCGTTTTCCATGAAGCGTCGGATTCCGGAAACGATCCGGCTGCGCTGCCGGAAGCGGAGCTTCGACTCTTCATTGGTCATGATGTCGAGATGGCGCTTGCGGTAGCGCAGCTCGATATCCGCAAGACCATGCCACTTCTCCGGCATCGGCAGCAGCGACTTGGTCAGCATGGTGATCGCTTGCGCGTTGATCGTGAGCTCGCCGCGCTTGGTCCGACGGACAATGCCCGTAACGCCGATGATGTCGCCGATGTCGATCATCGGCAGCAGCGCGCGCGCCTCTTCCGGCGTCGTGTCCTTGTGCGAGAAGATCTGGATCTTGCCGGAAGCGTCATGGAGATCCATGAACATGCCGGAGTTGCGCGAGGAAAAGACGCGGCCGGCGACGGTCACGACATCCTGCGTTTCGGTGTCCGGCTCCAGGCCTTCATATTTGGCAGCGAGTTCGACATTGGTCATCGACCGGTGAAAATGCGCCGGATAGACATCGCCGATCTGCTCGCGCAGCAGCTTCAGCTTCTGGGCGCGCACTTCCGTCGCGTCGGAGGAAAGGCCGGCGGTTTCTGTCTTCTCGTTCATGGTCGTGTCCTTACTTTCCGCTGCCCGCCATGGAGGCGACCACCTGCGCCGCCACCTTGAGCCGCTGGCGCACCACGGCGCGGCCGAGCAGTTCCATCGAATCGAAGAGCGGCAGCGAACGCTGCGAACCGGATACGGCGACGAAGAGGGGAGCGACGACGGCTTTCAGCTTCTTGCCCATCCGCTCTGCACTGGCGCGCAGTTCAGCCTCGATCGATTCCTTGTTCCATTCGAGAATCTTTTCGAGGTCCGGCTGAACGGTGTTGAGGACTTCGAGCATCTCCTCGGGCGACGCCTTCACCCCGGCGAAGGCGGCGGGCTGCAGGCCGAGATCCGACTTGAAGAGGAAGGCGGCGAGATCCGGCAGTTCGCCGAGCTTGGAGATGCGCGACTGCGAGAGCTTCAGGCCCTCCTTGAGGCGATCGTTTTCCGATGCCCAGGCGAAGACCCGCGCGGCGAACTCGTCCTCCGAGAGCTTCTCGCGGATCCAGCGGGCGTTCAGCCAGTCGAGCTTCTGGATATCGAAGATCGCGCCGGCCTTCGACAGGTTTTCCGGATCGAACTTTTCAGCGAGCTCTTCGACGGTCAGCAGCTCTTCGCCCTCGGCGATCTGGATGAAGAACAGGCCGAGGAAGTTCATCAGCGCTTCCGGCAGGTAGCCGAGCGCCGTGTAGTAGGAGATCGAGGTCGGGTTCTTGCGCTTCGACAGCTTCGACTTGTCGGCATTGCGCATCAGCGACAGGTGCATGAACTTCGGCGGCTCGAGGCCGAGATACTGATAGATCAGGATGTGCTTCGGCACGGAGGCGAGCCACTCCTCTCCGCGCGCCACATGGGTGATCTTCATCAGGTGGTCGTCGACGACGTTCGCCATGTGATAGGTCGGCATGCCGTCGGCCTTGAGCAGCACCTGCATGTCGACCGCGTCCCACGGAATCTCGACATCGCCATAGACGCCGTCGTGGAACTTGCAGGCGCCTTCCGTCGGGATCTTCATGCGCACAACATGCGGCTCGCCGGCGGCGACGCGCGAGGTTACTTCCTCGGCGGAAAGGCTGAGGCACAGGCCGTCATACTTCGGCGGCTTGCCGGCAGCGCGTTGCGCTTCGCGCATCTGCTCCAGCCGCTCGGGCGTGCAGAAGCAGCGGAAGCCATGGCCATTTGCGACGATCTTCTCGACAAAGGGCCTGTAGATGTCCTTGCGGTCGCTCTGGCGATAGGGCCCATAGGGGCCGCCGATATCCGGGCCTTCCGACCATGTGAGCCCGCACCACTTCAGCGCATCCAGCACCTTCTTCTCGAATTCCGGCGTCGAGCGCGTCGCGTCGGTGTCCTCGATGCGCAGGATGAATTCGCCGCCGTGCTTCTTGGCGAAGAGATAGTTGAACAGCGCGATATAGGCGGTGCCGACATGCGGTTCGCCGGTGGGGGAGGGGGCGATGCGTACCCGGACTGCAGAATCTGCCATGGTCATTGCCCGTCTTGACGTGCTCTTGGGCCCTTGCCGGAATGCCTACCAGCGTGCGGGCGCGCATTTTATGGGAAGGAAGGCCCGCAAGGGTGCCGCGGCAGCGGTATCGGCGGGCAATTCCAGTCGGCAGGGGTGAGACCATAGAAAGCCCCTGATGTCAACGGAAAGAGGAAGGCGCGTGCCTTCTTGACGCTGGCGCGCCATGGGCTTGGAACGCTACCCGCGCTGCTGCGTTATCGCAGTCGAGGACGCGGACTGTGGCAACCGGACGCGACGGAAATGGAGAACACGGGAATTTTGCCGGTTTCTTCCCGTGGCCAACGAAACGGCAGGCGAGCTCCTGACACCGTCCAGCTCGCATCCTCGCCTACCTCCCGCAGCAAGAGGCCCGCATTCATACGAATGCGGGCCTCTTCGCAACGTCGCAAGGGCGCGGTCAGTGCAGCTTCGAGGCCTGCTGCTTCCTGATGCGCGCGTTGCGGGCGACCATGTTGAGGATCTCGACCAGTGCCGAGAAGGCCATGGCGGCGTAGACGTAGCCTTTCGGTACGTGGAAGCCCATGCCTTCGGCAATCAGTGTCGTGCCGATCATCAGCAAGAAAGCGAGCGCCAGCATGACGATCGTCGGGTTCCTTTCGATGAAGTTGGCAAGCGGGTTGGCAGCAACCAGCATGACCGTCACGGCGACGACGACGGCGATAACCATGATCGGCAGATGCGGGGTCATGCCGACGGCGGTGATGATGCTGTCGACGGAGAAGACGAGGTCGAGCAGGAGGATCTGGCCGATCGCAGCGGTGAAACCGTTGATCGCCGAGCTTGCGATGAAATCCTCGCCATGGTCGCTCGGGTCGACACTGTGGTGGATTTCCTTCGTCGCCTTCCAGACGAGGAAGAGGCCACCGGCGATCAGGATCATGTCCTTCCAGGAGAAGCCGTGGCCAAAGGCCTCGAAGACCGGCGCGGTCAGTTGCACGATCCAGGCGATCGTGCCGAGCAGCCCCAGCCGCATGATCAGCGCGAGACCGATGCCGATGCGCCGGGCGCTGACGCGGTTCTCAGCAGGCAGCTTGTTGGTGAGGATTGAAATGAAGATCAGGTTGTCGATGCCGAGGACGACTTCCATCACGATGAGCGTAATGAGCGCGATCCAAGCCTCCGGGCTTTGAGCGAGCGTGAGGATTTCCTGCATCGGCGAACTGTTCCTTTCTGACGAAGCGTGACCGGTCCAACAAACCGGAGCGGAAGGCGGGCGGAAAACCGCACGCACTTTCCCCTCCGCGGCGCATCGTTGCGCCAGACTAGCCCGCAGTATTTAAGGAGTAGCGCCGAAGTGGCAAGCGCTGCCGCGGTTTTGCGGCAGCGTTTTACCGTTTACTGTTTTATCGGAACCCACATTTCGACGATCCCCATGCCGGAATCCGGGTCGAAGCGCTCGTCGTAGCGTTCGATGAGATCGGGCGTCTCGCCGTGCTCGAGGCCGGATTGCGGAAACCACGTGCCGAAGATCTCGTGGGCCGTGGTCGAGATCGCCGAGATGTGGCCGCGATGCAGGAATACGGCATAGCGTTGCTTCGGCAGTCTCAAGGTTGAGAACCCCTTTGGCAGTGCGTCCGCATCTCCGACTTCGACAGCCGCCATGTAGCGAAAGCTACCGGCCTCGGCATCGGCGTGGGTGCAGACGCCATAGGCAACGTTGCCGCGCTGGCCCGGAATATGGCCGAAATGGGTGTTGAAGCGTTGCCAGAGCGAAGGGATTCCTTCGGTGCGATTATAGGCATAGGTTTCTTCAAGGCCGGCGAGGAGCAGGGCAGTGCCCTCCTCGAAGCGCGGCGGTTCGATCTTCAGCTTGCGCGTGTCGTCCATCCTGATGGGCTCCATCAATTCGATATTGCGGAGATGCCTTTGCTTGCGGATCGATTCGGGTGTCATGCCGAACTGCTCGCGAAAGGCACGGGTGAATGCCTCGTGCGAGCCGTAGCCCGCATCGAGCGCCACCTCGAGAATGGTGGAGTTGCCGTTTGCCAGCAGAAGCGCCGCCGAGCTCAGCCGGCGACCGCGGATATAGGCGCTGATCGAATGGCCGGTCGCAAGGCCGAAAACGCGCGACAGGTGATAGCGCGACAGGCCGGCGGCGTCGGCAATCTGCTCCAGTGTTATATCCTTCGCGAAATGGCTTTCGATGTACCAGATCGCCCTTCCGATGGCACTCATGTTCACTCCCGTGGTCGGCGACCTAGCTCTTACGGGTTTATCGGAGGGCGCGTTTGATCGCCGTTGCTGGATTCCTGAAAAGATAGCGCCGAACGCATTGCCGGCAATTTCGGGCTGTCGTCCGCCTCGACCTCAGCAATCCGTGATCTACTTTTCAAACCATGACAACGTTTGGCGCTCTGTTTCGCGGAATCAATGTGGTGTCGATCTCGGTGACCGACCTTGATCGCGCCCGCGCGTTTTACGGCGAGGTGCTCGGGTTCGGGCCGCCGATCTACGACCTGCCCGATGCCGGCTGGATCGAATTCTCCCCCGGGGCGGCGGGCGGGAACGTTTCGGTGACTTTGGCCGCGAGTGGCTGGATCCCGTCCACCGGGACGACCCTCGTCCTGACGGTGGAGGATTGCCAGGCGGCGGTCGTGGAACTGCGTCGCCGCGGCGTCCAGTGCGAGGATGCGCAGGTGTTCCCCGGCTTCGTGACCTTTGCGAGCTTCTACGATCCGTTCGGCAATCGCCTGCAGATGTGCAGCCCGGCTTAGGAATGCCCCCGTATTGCCGTCAGCGGAGTTGCCGCGGGCCGTAAGCGGCCATGAAGACGCGGATGGCCGATGTCACGTTCTTTTCGATTTGTCCGGCCGGGACGGTGTCGCACATGCCGAACAGGCGGCCCTTGAAGAGCCCGGCCATGGAAAGCTCGATGAACTGCTTGGCGGCCAGTTCCGTATCGTCGATCCAGAGCGTGCCTGCTGCCACCTGCTGGTCGAGATAGGCCTTCAATACGGTGTAGCCATTTTCCGGTGTCGCGGTGAAAAAGCGCTGTGCGAGCCGCGGCATGCGGTCGATCACGCCGAGCACGGTTCTCATTGCGCGGATCGTGTAGTCGGAGGTTATGCTGGTCACCAGCGTCACGGCGAAATCGTGAAGCGCTTCGTCGATCGGCTCGATGTCGTTCAGCGACTGCTTGATGCTGCTGACGATGCGGCTGCGCTCGCGGGCGATGAGCGCCTCGAAGAGATCTTCCTTGTTCTCGAAATAGACGTAGAGCGTACCCTTCGAAACGCCGGCCTCGCGGGTGATGTCGTTCATGCTGGCGGCGTCGAAATTGCTTCGCATGAAAACGCGCTTGGCGCCTTCGAGAATCTGCTCGCGTTTGACCGGGTCCTCGCCGGCGGCGCGTCGCCCGCTCGAAGGGTGCTGATCCTGCTGCAGGGACTTTTCCTGCTGTGCGCTTTTCGCTGAGGTCATAATCGCCGGACGTTTCCACTCCTGTAGATCACGAGGATCCTGGAACCAATTCCAGAATCATAAACGTGATCGATTGCGATAGAAAGCAAGGCGCGGGGAGGAACCTCGCTGTTTTTTACCTTGCTCATCACTTCGAACCGCTCGGTTCGATTTCCTCTTGATATGCGACGCAAAAGGCATTATGTCAAGATCAATCGAACCGAACGGTTCAGTTCAATTTAGCTAATTTAGCCAAAACGGTGTCCCATGTCCGCTTCCAGCACCTCCAGCGTAGCGCGCGTCCGTCCGGTCGACGACGATTTCGAAGGCGCCGATGCTCCGAGCCCAGAAGCCAAGGCCCCGACCGGCGAGGCCCCGCCGGTGACGGATCGTCCAGCTGCCGAGGCTGTCGCTCCCGCCAAGAAGCGCCGCAAGCCGATTGTTCCAGCCATCGGACTGGCGCTGCTCGCCGCCGGGGCCTGGTACGGCCACGACTGGTGGACCAACGGCCGCTTCATGGTCTCGACCGATGACGCCTATATCGAGGGCGACATCGCGACGATCTCTCCGAAAGTCTCCGGCTATGTCGCCAAGGTCGATGTGGTCGCCAATCAGCATGTGAAGGCGGGCGATCCGCTCGTCACGCTGGATGACGGTGACTATCGCATCGCGGCGGAGCAGGCCGAGGCGCAGATCGCCACGCAGAAGCTGGCGCTCAGCCGGTTCGATGCGCAGATCGCCGGCGCCCAAGCGAGCCTCAGCCAGGCCGAGGCCCAGAAGAAAGCCTTCGAAGCGGCGGTCAGGGGTGCCGAACTCACCCAAAAGCGCGCCAGCGATCTCCAATCCAGGGCCTTTGGAACGGATGCTTCACGCGACAGCGCCCAGGTTGCGCTCGATCAGGCGCGGGCAAATCTCGTCGGCGCCGAAGCCAACATCGCCTCGGCAAAGGCCAATATCACCGTGCTCGAGGCGCAGCGCGCCGAATCGGACAGCACGATCCGTTCGCTGGAGCTTTCGCGTGACAAGGCAAATCGCGACCTCGGCTTCACCGTGCTGAAAGCGCCCTATGACGGCGTCATCGGCAATGTCGCCGTCCAGGTCGGCGACCTCGTCTCGGCCGGCCAGCGCCTTGCCGCCCTCGTGCCGGTGGATCAGCTCTATATTGACGCGAATTTCAAGGAAACGCAGATCGCCCATCTGGTTCCCGGATCGAAGGTCCAGGTCCATGTAGACGCTTACGACGAGCACTCGATCGAGGGTACCGTCGCATCGATTTCGCCAGCCTCCGGCTCGGTCTTCTCGCTGCTGCCGGCGGAAAATGCCACCGGCAACTTCACAAAGATTATCCAGCGCGTGCCGGTTCGGATCACGCTCCCGGTCGACGCGCTCGCCAAGGGCAACCTGCGGGCCGGCCTGAGCGTCGTGGTCGACGTCGACACCCGCACGGCGCCGGAAGCCGCGAAGGTCGCCGAAGCGAAATAAGCGCGCGAGCGGGATGAGGAAAAGTGTGAGCGGTTTTCCGCCCGCATCCCGCACCAGCAAGATTAGGCGCAAGGAGTAGCAGACATGGCTGCGACGGCAACAGCGGGCCCGGTGGCGACAAGCGGCGCCGGGGCCGAGGAGCGCATGGATCCGCGGCGGCTCATCGCCTTTTTCGCGATGGTCGTCGGCATGTTCATGGCGATCCTCGACATCCAGATCGTTTCGGCCTCACTTGCCGAAATCCAGGCGGGACTTTCCGCCGGATCGGACGAGATCGGCTGGGTGCAGACCTCCTACCTGATTGCCGAAGTCATCATGATCCCGCTGTCGGGTACGCTTGCCCGCATCGTTTCGACGCGGGTGCTGTTCTCCGTCGCGGCCGCCGGCTTCACCGCCTCCAGCGCGCTTGCCGCAACCGCCACCAATATCGACCAGATGATCGTCTATCGGGCGATCCAGGGCTTCATCGGCGGCGGCATGATCCCCTCGGTCTTCGCCGCCGCCTTCACGATCTTCCCGCCATCGAAGCGCAATATCGTCTCGCCGATCATCGGCCTGATCGCGACGCTTGCCCCGACCATCGGCCCGACGGTCGGCGGCTACCTGAGTCATGCCTTCTCCTGGCACTGGCTGTTTCTCGTCAACGTCATTCCCGGCATCATCGTCGCGACGCTGACCTGGATTTTCATCGACTTCGACGAGCCGGAACTGGGCCTGATGAAGAAGTTCGACTGGTGGGGCCTGTTCTCGATGGCGATCTTCCTCGGTTCGCTCGAATATGTGCTGGAGGAGGGCAATGCCAATGATTGGTTCAGTGACGACTACATCGTCATCGGCGCGGTCGCCGCGACTGTGGCCGCTGCGATCTTCTTCTACCGGGCCTTCAAGGTGGAGTTTCCGGTGGTCGATCTCAGGGCCTTCGCCAATCGCAACTTCACCTTCGGTTCGCTGTTCTCCTTCGTGATGGGCATCGGCCTCTACGGCCTCACCTATCTCTATCCGCTCTATCTCGGGCGCATCCGCGGCTACGATTCGCTGATGATCGGCGAGACGATGTTCGTCTCCGGCCTCGCCATGTTCCTCACCGCCCCGGTCGCCGGATTCCTGGCAGGCCGTCTCGACCCGCGCCTGATGATGACCATCGGCTTTGCCGGCTTTGCGGCGGGCACCTGGACGATGAGCCAGCTGACTGCGGACTGGGATTTCTGGGAACTGCTCGTGCCGCAGATCCTGCGCGGCTGCTCGCTGATGCTGTGCATGGTGCCGATCAACAATATCGCGCTCGGCACGCTGCCGCCGGCACGAATCCGCAACGCCTCCGGCCTCTTCAATCTGACGCGCAACCTCGGCGGCGCCGTCGGCCTCGCGATCATCAACACGATCCTGACGCAGCGCCAGGATCTCCACTATGCCCGCATGGCCGAACATATCCAGTGGGGCAATCCGGAGGCGATCGATCGGTTGAACAATATGACGTCGAACTTCGACGCCTACGGCCTGGATGGCGCGACGGCCGCCGTCAAGCAGCTGGCTGCGATGGTCCAGCAGCAGGCCGTCATCATGTCCTTCATCGACGTGTTCCTGATCCTCACTGCCCTGTTCCTGGCGATGATCCTTGGCGTGCTGATGATCAAGAAGCCGGAGGGCGCCGGCCCCGGAGGTAGTGGGCACTAAAGCCCGGCAACGCCCTCGCTCCGCTGCCGCGACCCTCTCCCCATATGCGGAGAGAGAGTGTAAACGGCACGCTTTACGCGTTCCGAGCCCTGCGGCAAAATCGCGCTTCGCTTGTTCCGTCCGAGCTGGTCGAGGGCGGTGAGGGAGCGCGGGGGGCAGCATGAACGACAATGCATTCCATGTGTCGTCCAGAAGGACGTTTCTTGCCAGTGCGGCGGGCTTCGGCCTTTCGCTGATGGCAGGCGGCGGACGTACGGCAACCCGGCCCCCGGTCGACGCGACTTTCCTCTTTTCCAATGACATCCATGCCTGCATCGTTTCGACGGAAGGCCTGGCGCCGAACTGCGAACAGGAAGGCAAGACCGACGCAAACCTGTTGCGCCACATTGCGGCGCTCAATGCGATGCCCGGCCAGCATTGGCCGGAATTGATTGACGGAAAGCCAAGCGGTCTTGCCAGCGCCGGAACGAAGATCGCCCGGCCGTTCGGCCTTGTCCTCGGCGGCGATATCACCGACGACGGCGGCGGCCAGGTGCGCGATCCGCGCGAAGGGCGGCAGTTGCAGCAGTTCCAGAGCCGCTACGAGCATGGTGTCGGGCCGCATCACATCCACTATCCCGTCTATGTCGGTCTCGGAAACCATGATCTCGACCAGGATGGCGCGCCGCCGAACGTCGACTGGTATCGCCGCGAATTGCGCGACTATGTGGAGCTTACCCATCGCCAGTCCGTGTTCTACAGGCCCCCGGTACCCGTCACCAACTACGATCCGCTATCGGACAACTATTCCTGGGACTGGGGCGGTCTTCATCTCGTGCAATTGCAGCGCTTCGGCGGGGACGAGAACAAGGGGGCCGTGAGCGGCCTGCCGTGGCTGAAGCGCGATCTCGCCGCTTACGCCGCTGACGGCCGCCCGGTTGTGCTGTTCCAGCATTATGGCTGGGATGCATTCTCGACCGAGGTCTGGGACGCCGCGGCGAAAACCTTCGACGATCAGGGAGACGGCGAACCGCATTGGTGGAGCCCGGCTGAGCGCGATGCCTTGCTTGACGCTCTCAAGGGCTACAATGTCGTCGGGCTCTTCCACGGTCACGAGCATGACCGGGTGATGGCCTATCGCGCCGGCGAGCTTGACATCTTCAAGCCCAAGGCGGCCTATCTCGGCGGCTTCGCGCTGGTGCGGGTGACCGACAAGTTCCTGGATGTCGTCTTCGGAGAGGCGCGTGGCGAGACAGGCGACGCCGCCTTCACGCACGCGTTCAACAGGCGTTTCGACTGACATGTCGACGCATAAATTTAGTGGCTTTTTCGCTCTCTCGATATTTTTGATTTACGTACATCAAAACTTCCTCTAAGGGGTGTCGCGAGGAGGAAGAGATGCGACCAACCGTTCACGATATCGCCGCCGAGGCAGGCGTCAGCCTGGCGACCGTCGACCGGGTTCTGAACAACCGGCCGGGCGTTAGGTCCGTGACGCGCGACAAGGTCGAGCGGGCAATCGCGACGCTTGGCTATGTGCGTGACGTTGCGGCGGCCAATCTCGCCAAGGGCCGCAGCTATTCCCTGATCTTCATCCTGCCTGCCGGCGAAAACTCCTTCATGCGCGGGCTCGAGGCCGAGGTGAGGGCCGCCATGGCGCACTCGCCGGCCGAACGGACTGAAATCGCCATACTCTCCGTTCCCGCCTTCGACGCGCGCGCCCTCGCGGACGCCGTGGCAGAGGCCCACCGGCGAAGGCCCGCAGGCGTTGCCGTCGTCGCTGTCGACGCCCCCGAGGTGACGCAGGCGGTGAAGCGTCTGCGCGAGGATGGGATTGCCGTGGTCACGCTCGTTTCGGACCTGCCGGGGTCGATGCGCGATCATTTTGCCGGCGTCGACAACATCGCGGCCGGACGCACCGCCGGAAACCTGATGGGTCGCTTCCTCGGCGATCGCCCCGGGCCGGTTGCGGTGGTGGCAGGTTCGATGCTCGTGCGCGACCACAGGGAGCGGTTGGAAGGCTTCCAGGGGGTCATGCGCCAATGCTTCGAAACACGCTTGCTGCTGCCTGTCGTCGAGGGTCAGGACGATGCAGCCCTCGTCGAGAAGCTGGTCGGCGCGCTCATCGAGCGCCATCCGGATCTTGCCGGCATCTATAGCCTCGGCGCGGGCAATCGCGGCCTCGTCGCCGCGGTCGAGAAAGCCGGCAGGGAAATGAAGATCTGTGCGATTGCGCACGAACTGACGCCCCATAGCCGGGCCGCTCTGCTTTCCGGAACGATCGATGTGCTGCTCAACCAGGATGCGGGCCACGAGGTCAGGAGCGCAATCCGGGTGCTGAAGGCGAAGGCCGACGGGCTGGCGGTGATCGAGGCGCAGGAACGCATCCGCATCGACATATTCCTGAAGGACAACCTGCCGATCGAGCAGGCATAGGAGGACAGAGATGTATCTCGGACTGGATCTCGGCACGTCCGGCGTCAAGGCCACGCTGATCGACGGCGAGCAGAAGATCATCGGCTCCGCCTCGGCCGCGCTCGACGTCTCGCGGCCGCATCCCGGCTGGTCGGAGCAGGACCCGGCCGACTGGACCCGGGCCGCCGAGGCGGCGATCGACGGCCTCAAGAAGGCGCATCCGCAAGCGCTTGCTGCGGTGCGCGGCGTCGGTCTTTCCGGCCAGATGCACGGCGCGACGCTTATCGACGAAAGCGACAAGGTGCTGCGTCCGTGCATCCTCTGGAACGATACGCGCAGCTTTCGCCAGGCGGCCGCACTCGACGGCGACCCGCAGTTCCGGGCGCTGACCGGCAATATCGTCTTTCCCGGCTTCACCGCGCCGAAGCTCGCCTGGGTGCGCGAAAACGAGCCGGAGATCTTTGCCAAACTCCGCTGGGTGCTCCTGCCCAAGGACTATCTCCGCCTGTGGCTGACCGGCGAACATATTTCGGAAATGTCGGATTCCGCCGGCACGTCCTGGCTCGATACGGGCAAGCGCAACTGGTCTGAAAGCCTGCTTGCCGCCACCCACCTCGAGGAACGGCAGATGCCGGACCTTGTCGAGGGAACCGACAGCGCCGGCACGCTCAGGCCGGAACTTGCGAGCCGCTGGGGCATGGGGCCGGGTGTCGTCCTTGCCGGCGGCGCCGGCGACAATGCGGCGTCGGCCTGCGGCATGGGCACCGTGGGCGAGGGGCAGGCCTTCGTCTCGCTTGGTACATCCGGCGTGCTGTTCGCCGCCAATGCCAGCTATCTTCCGAATCCGGAAAGCGCCGTCCATGCCTTCTGCCATGCGCTGCCGAACACCTGGCACCAGATGGGGGTGATCCTCTCGGCGACCGACGCGCTCAACTGGCATGCGGGCATCACCGGCAGAAGTGCTGCGGAGCTGACGGGCGAGCTTAGCGATACGCTCAAGGCGCCGGGTTCGGTGACATTCCTTCCTTATCTCTCGGGCGAGCGCACGCCGCACAACGACGCGGCGATCCGCGGCGTCTTTGCCGGCCTCGGCCATGAAAGCTCTCGCGCCGCGCTGACACAGGCGGTGCTGGAAGGGGTGGCCTTCGCGATCCGCGACAGCCTGGAAGCGTTGCGTGCCGCCGGCACGACGCTCAATCGTGTCACCGCGATCGGCGGCGGGTCGCGGTCGCGCTATTGGCTGAAGTCGATCGCGACCGCACTCGACCTGCCGGTCGACCTGCCGGCCGACGGCGATTTCGGTGCCGCGTTCGGTGCGGCCCGGCTCGGCCTGATCGCCGCGACCGGCGCCGATCCGGTCGCGACCTGCTATGCGCCGGCGACGGCGGAGACGATCGCGCCGGACGTCTCGCTGGTGGCGGCCTATGAGGACGCCTACCAGCGCTATCGCCGGCTTTACCCCGCCATCAAGGGAGCGACGACCTAAGATCCCGGTCAGACCGGTACCGTTGGTTACAGCGTACCATGCAATGAAAACGATTACTTTCCACCAGATGGCCGCCTTTTTGCACAAGCGGCCGGCAACAGTCCACGATAAGGAGACAGCCGTGAGCACCGGATTTTTCGGCGATATCGCCAAGATCAAATATGAAGGGCTGGAGAGCACCAATCCGCTCGCCTTCCGCCACTACAATCCGGACGAGGTCGTTCTCGGCAAGCGGATGGAAGACCATCTGCGCTTCGCCGTTGCCTATTGGCACACTTTCGTCTGGCCGGGCGGCGATCCGTTCGGCGGCCAGACCTTCGAACGCCCCTGGTTCAAGGACACGATGGACGCGGCGAAGCTGAAGGCCGACGTGGCCTTCGAATTCTTCCAGCTTCTCGGCGTGCCATTCTATTGCTTCCATGACGCCGACGTTCGCCCGGAGGGCCGGAACTTCGCCGAGAACACCAGCAACCTCAATGAGATCGTCGACCACTTCGCCGAGAAGCAGGCCGAGACCGGCGTCAAGCTGCTGTGGGGCACGGCGAACCTGTTCTCGAACCGCCGCTATATGGGCGGTGCCGCGACCAATCCGGATCCGGACGTCTTCGCCTTTGCGGCGGCGACGGTGAAGACCTGCATCGACGCGACGCAGCGGCTCGGCGGCGAGAACTATGTGCTGTGGGGCGGGCGTGAGGGCTATGAGACCCTGCTCAACACCGATCTCAAGCGCGAACTCGACCAGCTCGGCCGCTTCGTCAACCTCGTCGTCGAATACAAGCACAAGATCGGCTTCAAGGGCGCGATCCTGATCGAGCCGAAGCCGCAGGAGCCGACCAAGCACCAGTATGACTTCGACGTCGCGACCGTCTACGGCTTCCTCAAGAAGTACGGTCTCGAGAACGAGGTGAAGGTCAATATCGAGCAGGGCCATGCGATCCTTGCCGGCCATTCCTTCGAACACGAGCTGGCGCTCGCCAATGCGCTCGGCATCTTCGGTTCGATCGACATGAACCGTAACGACTACCAGTCCGGCTGGGACACCGACCAGTTCCCCAACAACGTGCCGGAAATGGCGCTCGCCTATTATCACGTTCTCTCGGGCGGCGGCTTCAAGACCGGCGGCACGAACTTCGATGCGAAGCTGCGCCGCCAGTCGATCGATCCGGAGGATCTCTTGATCGGCCATATCGGCGGCATGGATTGCTGCGCCCGCGGCCTCAAGGCGGCGGCGAAGATGGTCGAGGACCAGGCGCTCTCCGGTCCGCTCGAAAAGCGCTATGCCGGCTGGAATGTCCCCGAAGCGAAGAAGATGCTCGATGGCGGCTTCTCGCTCGAGGAGATCGAGGCCTGGGTGCGGAAGGCCGATCTCAACCCGCAGGCGAAGTCCGGCAAGCAGGAGTACCTGGAAAACGTGGTCAATCGCTACGTCTGACGGGGCGAATGGCTCCGGGCGGGCTGGCGGGTGGCATGGATTTCATGATGCCTGTCAGCCGCTTCCGGGCGGCTCGTTACCCGTCCTCGTGGGGCAGCCCGCGGGTGCCAACCGATCCTCTTCGCGACAGGACAGAAGCCCATTGCCCCTCGCGAAGAATCTGCTAGCTTCTGGCTCCTGCAACGTTGCAGGTATTTAAGATATCGCGAAAATTGCGGGGCAAGGCGCTCGAATATCACTCGACCGGCAGGCCGGTGTGTCAGAAATCCGATCCATTAGGGAGGAAATTTGCATGAAGACCATCAAGGGACCGGGGCTTTTTCTTGCGCAATTCGCCGGCGACGCGGCGCCGTTCAATTCGTGGGATTCGATTACCAAATGGGCGGCCGATTGCGGCTACAAGGGCGTGCAGGTGCCGAGCTGGGACGGCCGGATCTTCGACCTGAGGAAGGCGGCCGAATCGAAGAGCTATTGCGAAGAGATCGCCGGCAAGGCGCGCGACAATGGCGTCGAGATCACCGAGCTCTCGACGCATCTGCAGGGCCAGCTCGTCGCCGTGCATCCGGCCTATGACGAGGCCTTCGACGGCTTTGCCGCACCGGAGGTGCGCGGCAATCCGAAGGCGCGGCAGCAATGGGCGGTCGAGCAGGTGAAGCTGGCGCTGACCGCCTCGAGAAACCTCGGCCTCGATGCCATGGCGAGCTTTTCCGGCGCGCTCGCCTGGCCTTTCGTCTATCCTTGGCCGCAGCGCCCGGCGGGGCTGGCGGAGACAGCCTTCGACGAACTGGCTCGACGCTGGAAACCAATCCTCGATCATGCGGAGGACTGCGGCGTCGATGTCTGCTACGAGATCCATCCGGGCGAGGACCTGCACGACGGCATCACCTATGAGATGTTCCTGGAGCGCACCGGAAACCATGCCCGGGCCTGCATGCTCTACGATCCGTCGCACTACGTCCTGCAGTGCCTCGACTATCTCGACAATATCGACATCTACAAGGACCGCATCCGGATGTTCCACGTCAAGGACGCGGAATTCAATCCGACCGGCCGGCAGGGCGTTTATGGAGGCTACCAGAGTTGGGTCAACCGCGCCGGCCGCTTCCGTTCGCTCGGCGACGGCCAGGTCGATTTCGGCGCGGTGTTCTCGAAGATGGCGGCGAACGATTTCGCCGGCTGGGCGGTGGTCGAGTGGGAATGCTGCCTGAAGCATCCGGAAGACGGCGCGCGCGAGGGGGCGGAATTCGTCAAGGCGCATATCATCCGCGTCACCGAGAAGGCCTTTGACGATTTTGCCGACAGCGGCACGGATGAGGCGGCGAATCGGCGGATGTTGGGGATCTGAGTGGGGCAAGTCCCCTCTCCAACCCCTCCCCACAAGGGGGAGGGGCTTGTTGCGGCGCCGCCGCGATTCTCGCCCCCTTGTGGGGGAGATGCCCCGGCAGGGCAGAGGGGGTCTTCATCCCCGGCAACCAGACACACATTCCAGGAGAGAAAACACGATGGCTATCGAGGGAAACAGTACGGAAACTCGTCAACAACGGATCCGCCTCGGCATGGTCGGCGGCGGCTCCGGCGCCTTCATCGGCGCGGTGCACCGGATCGCCGCAAGGCTTGACGACCAATACGAGCTGGTCGCCGGCGCTCTGTCGTCGACCCCCGAGAAGGCGCAAGCCTCGGGACGCGAGCTTGGGCTCGACTCGTCGCGCGTCTATTCGGATTTCAAGGAAATGGCGATCCGCGAGGCGAAGCTGAAGAACGGCATCGAAGCCGTGGCGATCGTGACGCCGAACCACGTTCATTACGCGGCGGCAAAGGAGTTCCTGAAGCGCGGCATCCACGTGATCTGCGACAAGCCGCTGACCTCGACGCTCGCCGACGCGAAGAAGCTGAAGAAGGCGGCGGAGGAAAGCGACGCGCTCTTCGTGCTGACGCACAATTATACCGGCTATCCGATGGTTCGGCAGGCACGCGAGATGATCGCCAATGGCGAGATCGGCGCCGTACGCCTGGTGCAGATGGAATATCCGCAGGACTGGCTGACGGAAAATATCGAGCAGTCCGGCCAGAAGCAGGCAGCGTGGCGGACCGACCCGGCACGCTCCGGCGCCGGCGGCTCGACGGGCGATATCGGCACGCATGCCTACAATCTCGGCTGTTTCGTATCCGGGCTCGAACTCGACGAACTCTCGGCCGATCTCGACAGTTTCGTCGCCGGTCGCCAGCTCGACGACAATGCTCATATGATGCTGCGCTTCAAGGAGAAGGACGGCGCACGGGCGAAGGGCATGCTCTGGTGCAGCCAGGTGGCGCCCGGTCACGAGAACGGCCTGATGGTGCGCGTCTATGGCACCAAGGGCGGCCTCGAATGGACGCAGAAGGATCCGAACTACCTCTGGTACACGCCCTTCGGCGAACCAAAGCGCCTGCTGACGCGCGCCGGAGCCGGGGCTTCCCCCGCATCGGCACGCGTATCGCGCATTCCCTCCGGTCATCCGGAAGGCTATCTGGAAGGCTTCGCGAATATCTATGCCGAGGCCGCCCGCGCGATCCATGCCAAGCGCAACGGCGACAAGGTGGATCCCGCTGTCACATATCCGACGATCGACGACGGTATGAAGGGCATGGTCTTCGTCGATGCCTGCGTGCGGTCTTCGCAGCGCAACGGCGCCTGGATCAAGGTCTGATCCGGACCGGCAAGTTCATGAAGGGCGGGGTGTGCCTCGCCCTTTTTCGTTGACATTTGCTGCAGCGGCTTTAGGCCACGCTCACGAACGAGAGCGGCATGGAAGACGCCTGTCTTTTCGTGCGCGCCGCTCTCCCATTGGAAACGAATGCAGCCGCGCCCCTTCCGACGCGCTGTGCAGACGACGGGACAAGAACGATGATCGAAGCCAAGAAACTCGCAGAACGCTTCCCTGGCGACTTTGTCTTCGGCGTCGCCACCGCATCCTTCCAGATCGAGGGTGCCAGCAAGGCCGACGGCCGCAAGCCGTCCATCTGGGACGCCTTCTCCAACATGCCGGGTCGCGTTTTCGAGCGCCACAATGGCGACGTGGCTTGCGATCATTACAATCGCCTGGAACAGGATCTCGATCTCATCAAGAGCCTCGGCGTCGAGGCCTACCGCTTCTCGATCGCCTGGCCGCGCGTTATACCCGAAGGCACCGGGCCGATCAACGAGAAAGGGCTCGACTTCTACGACCGCCTGGTCGACGGCCTGAAGGCGCGGGGCATCAAGGCCTTCGCGACGCTCTACCATTGGGACCTGCCGCTGGCGCTGATGGGCGACGGTGGCTGGACGGCGCGCACGACCGCCTACGCCTACCAACGCTATGCGAAGACGGTGATCGCCCGTATCGGCGACCGGCTCGATGCGGTAGCCACCTTCAACGAGCCCTGGTGCTCGGTGTGGCTCAGCCATCTCTACGGCATCCACGCGCCGGGCGAGCGCAACATGGACGCCGCCCTTGCCGCACTGCATTTCACCAATCTCGCCCATGGCCTGGGTGTCTCGGCGGTCCGCTCGGAACGCGCTGACCTGCCGGTCGGCATCGTCATCAATGCCCATTCGGTCTATCCCGGCAGCGACGGCGCCAAGGACAAGGCCGCGGCCGAGCGCGCCTTCGACTTCCATAATGGCGTCTTCTTCGGCCCGATCTTCAAGGGGGAATATCCGGAAGGCTTCCTCGCGGCGCTCGGATCCCGCATGCCGCTGATCGAGGACGGCGACATGGCGACGATCGCCCAGCCGCTCGACTGGTGGGGGCTCAACTACTATACTCCGATGCGCGTTTCGCATGATCCGGCGGCCGGCGCCGAATATCCGGCGACAATCAATGCGAAGCCGGTCAGTGACGTGAAGACGGATATCGGTTGGGAGGTATATGCACCGGCGCTCGGCGCCCTGGTGGAAACCCTCAACGCCCGCTACACGCTTCCGGATTGCTACATCACCGAGAACGGCGCCTGCTACAATATGGGAGTCGAGAACGGCCTCGTCGACGACCAGCCGCGGCTCGACTACATTGCCGATCACCTATCGGTGACGGCGGACCTGATCGCCAGGGGTTATCCGATGCGCGGCTATTTCGCCTGGAGCCTGATGGACAATTTCGAATGGGCGGAAGGCTACCGGATGCGTTTCGGCATCGTCCATGTCGACTATGAGACGCAGGTCCGGACGATCAAGAAGAGCGGTCAGTGGTACAAGCAACTGGCGGAACAATTCCCGAAAGGCAATCACAGGCCGGCCTGAGGGACGGCAACCGCGCGGCGCGGCGGAATTATTTTACATAAAAAGAGTAGACTTTGCGCCGAGCCGCGGCCTTCGGGAAAATCGTGCCTGTGAAACGCGAGAGCCGACGGGCATAACAACCCTGAACTTTGCGGCATGGCAGCCATGCTGCTCGCGACATTGAACCGACCGGTTGCCCGATGATAGAGAATTGCTCTCCAATCCGAATGTGTTGCCGCGTGTCGACTTGACCAGGCGCATTCGCTTCCCGGCTCCTGCTGACTGGGACAGAGTTTCGAACATCCGAGAGCATCATGTATCCTGACATCGCTGTGATCCCTCCTTTGGGGGCGGCCGGACAATGAGTTTTACGACATCCACAATTGCGGCCGACGATGCCGCCGTCGTCTTCGACGGCGTTTCCAAGCGCTTCGCGGCATCCGGAAAAAGCGCTGCCTTCACGGCGCTCGACAATGTCAGCCTGACGGTCGCGCGCGGCTCGATCACCGGCATCATCGGCCGCTCCGGCGCCGGCAAGTCCACGCTGATCCGGCTGGTCAATGGTCTCGAGAAGCCTACGAGCGGCAAGGTGTTCGTCGACGGCGTCGATGTCGGCGTGCTCGACGAGGGCGGATTGCGCGACCTGCGGCGCTCTGTCGGCATGATCTTCCAGCACTTCAATCTGCTCTCGTCGCGGACCGTTTTCGGCAATGTGGCCCTGCCGCTGGAAATCTCCGGCATGGACCGCCGGGCGATCGATGAGCGCGTGCGGCCGCTTCTCGACCTGGTCGGCCTCGCCGACAAGCATGGCCGCTATCCGTCCGAGCTTTCCGGCGGCCAGAAGCAGCGCATCGGCATTGCCCGGGCGCTGGCGACCGAACCGAAACTGCTTCTCTCGGACGAGGCGACCTCGGCGCTCGACCCAGAAACGACCCAGTCCATTCTCCAGCTCCTGAAGCGGATCAATGCGGAGCTCGGGCTGACGGTGCTGCTCATCACACATGAGATGGAAGTGGTGAAGGCCGTCACCTCCGATGTGGCGGTGATCGACAAGGGCGAAATCGTCGAACGCGGCCAGACCTTCGACGTCTTCACCCATCCGAAGCACGCGACGACGCGGGCGCTGCTTTCCGGCCTGCCGGGGTCGAAACTGCCGGAAGCCATTGCCAGAGGCCTCAAGACCGCAGCGGCAGAGGGCGATCGCGTCGTCGTGCGGCTGACCTTCTTCGGCGCCGCGGCCGAGCGGCCGCTGATCTCGCGGCTCATCCAGTCGATCGGCGCCGAGGTCAACATCATCGCCGGCACGATCGACGAGATCGGCGGCAAGCCCTACGGCTCGCTCGTCGTCGCCTATGGCGCGGATCCGGAAACCGCGGCAAGGGCCGATCGTTTCTTCGCCGAGAACGGACTGGTCACGGAGGTGCTCGGCTATGTCGCCTGATCTTCTCATGCTCATCGGCAAGGCCACGCTCGACACGTTGCGGATGGTGGCGATCGCCGGCTTCATCGGCGCGCTGATCGGCCTCCCGATCGGTATCTTCCTGGCGACCAGCGGCAGGGGCGAACTGTTTCCGGCGCCCAATGTCAACCGCGCCGTCGGGCTAATCGTCAATGCGACGCGATCGACGCCCTTCATCATCCTGGTCGTGGCGATCATCCCGTTCACAAGGCTCGTTACCGGCACCTCGATCGGCACCAAGGCGGCGATCGTGCCGCTGACGATCGCAACCATCCCGTTCTTCGCCCGCCTCGTCGAAGCGGCAATCCGCGACGTCGACAAGGGCCTGATCGAGGCGGCGCGGGCCATGGGCGCCACCCCGATGCAGATCGTCTTCAAGGTGCTGCTCGCCGAGGCGCGGCCGGCACTGACGCTGGCGCTCACCATGACGATCGTCAGCCTCATCGGCTATTCGGCGATGGTCGGCGCCGTCGGTGGCGGCGGTCTCGGCGATCTCGGCATCCGTTACGGCTACCAGCGCTTCATGCCCGACGTCATGCTGATCGTCGTCATCGTCCTGATCGTGCTCGTGCAGCTCGTCCAGAGTGCCGGCGACCGCCTGGCGCGCCGCTTCGACAAGCGCAGCCGCAAGACCTGACCTTTCCTCCCCACACGCGACTTCCTTCAGATAACAGGAGCCTCCCATGAAGAAATTCCTCCTCGCAGCATCGCTCGCCCTCGCCTTCGCGGCCGGGGCAGCCAGCGCCGAAACGATCAAGGTCGGCGTGACACCCGGACCGCATGCCCAGATCATGGAAAAGGTCAAGGAAGTGGCAGCCGGCAAGGGCCTCGACATCGAGATCCTCGAATTCTCCGCTATGTCATGCCGAATCAGGCGCTTGCCGATGGCGAGCTCAATGCCAACTCCTTCCAGCACAAGCCCTATCTCGACAATCAGGTCGCCGACCGCGGCTACGACATCGTCAGCATCGCCTATACGGTCAACTTCCCGATGGGCGTCTATTCGAAGAAGGTGAAGAGCCTCGAAGAGCTTGCCGACGGTGCGACGGTGGCGATTCCGAACGATCCGACCAATGGTGGCCGCGCGCTGCTGATCCTCGCCGACAAGGGCCTGATCAAGCTCAAGGAAGGTGCAGGCCTCAAGGTCGGCCCGGCCGACGTGGTCGAAAATCCGAAGAATCTCACCTTCGCCGAGCTCGATGCCGCCCAACTGCCACGGTCTCTGGATGATGTCGATGCCGCCGTCATCAACACCAACTATGCGCTCGAAGCCGGCCTCGACCCGTCCAAGGATCCGATCGCCCGCGAAGGCGAGAAGGCGCCCTATGTCAACATCATCGCCATCAACGGCAAGGACAAGGACGCGCCGTGGGTGAAGACGCTGGTCGAGTCCTATCACAACGACACGGTGAAGACGTTCGTCAACGACACCTTCAAGGGCTCGGTCATCGCCGGTTGGTGATCCTGGAATTTGCCATCATCCTAGCCCTCTCCCCGCAAGCGGGGCGAGGGAGCTTGAGCGGTCGCCGCGCGTGTCCTTCGCCCCGCGTGCGGGGAGAAGGTGGCCGGCAGGCCGGATGAGGGGCGAATCCCAACATGCAAAGTTGCGTGTCCTGACGCGCGGCTTCCATTGATCGACGCAGGCACAGCGCTATTTCTTCCCGCTTTCGAGGGAGGAAAACACATGAAGGGTCAATGTCTGTGCGGCGCGGTCCGCTATGAGGCGAAGCGAGCACCGATCTATTCCGGGTTCTGCCATTGCCGCGATTGCCAGCGGGCCACGGGGACCGGTCACAGTTGCTACATGATATTCTCGCGTGTCGACGTCCTTGTTACCGGCGAGCTTCGCACCTTCCAGACGTTGGCCGAAAGCGGCAACGTGTCGATCCGCTATTTCTGCCCTGCCTGCGGCAGCCAGATTTTCGCTTCCGGCCCGCCGGATGACGATCAATGGACGGTTTTTGCGGGCACGCTCGACGACACCGCGCTGTTTGAACCGACAAATGCGGTCTTCGCGCGGAGTCGCCCGCATTGGGACCGGCCCACTCTTCCCGTCGACGAGTACGAGACGCTGCCGGCCTGATGGGCCTGAATTGACATCCGGACGACGGTCGCGTCTAACGTCGGCATGCCTGTTGCACTTTCCACCTTCGACCGGTCGCTTCTGTCCGGCGAGCAAGGCGAGGCTGCCGCCTTCGCCATGCGGCTGCTCGTCCGTTTCGCCGAGGCCGTTGGCGCGGAGCGCTTCATCGACATCGAGGCGGCGCATATCGACGGCTGTCTCTATCTCGGCCAGGTGAGCCTCGACTTCGTCGAGCATCTGGTGCGTCTCGGCGGTCGCGTTCGCGTGCCGACGACGCTGAATGTCGGCTCCGTCGATCTCATCCATCCGGAACTTTTTCATGGCAGCGACGAGGTCGGCCGGGGTGGAGCGCGGCTGATGAGGGTGCATGAGGAACTCGGCTGTGTGCCGACCTTTACCTGCGCGCCCTATCAGACGATCTTCCGGCCGCGCTTCGGCGCCCAGATCGCCTGGGCCGAGTCGAACGCCATCGTCTTTGCCAATTCCGTGCTCGGCGCCCGCACCAACCGCTATGGCGATTTCATCGATCTGTGTTGTGCGCTGACCGGTCGTGCCCCCTATTACGGCCTGCATATCGGCGAGAACCGCCGCGCACGCATCCGTGTAGAGGTCGAGAGCCTGCCCGGGGAATGGGCGGAAGCGGGGCTCGCCTGCGTCGCCGTCGGGCATGCGATCGGCCGGCGCTGCGGCGACCGGGTGCCGGCGATCACCGGCCTGCCGGCTTCGACCAGCGAGGATGATCTGAAGGCGCTCGGTGCCGTCGCCGCTTCCGCGGGTGCGGTTGCGCTTTTCCATGCCGTGGGGCTGACGCCGGAGGCGCCGACCATCGATGCGGCATTTCAGGGCCAAGCGCCGGAAGAGGTGATCCGACTCACGGCGGCGGACCTCCGAGAAACCGTAAGTAAGCTTTCGACGGTTCCGGACGGCACCCCATTGACTGCCGTCAGCCTGGGCACGCCGCATTTCTCGCTTGCCGAGTTCGAGCGGTTGATGCCGCTGATCGACGGGGCTCGGCTGATGGTCGATGTCTATGTCAACACCCATCGGGCAGTGCTCGAGGACTTGCAAAGACGCGGCTGGGAGGAGCGCCTGAGGGCAGCCGGCGTGACGCTGGTCATCGATACCTGCACCTATGTGACGGCGGTGATGCGTGACCTGTCCGGCGCCGTCATGACCAATTCCGGCAAATGGGCCTATTACGCGCCGGGCAACATCGGCGTCGACGTCGCCTTCGGATCGCTTGCGGACTGTGTCGGATCGGCCCGGGCCGGCAAGGTGGTGCGGCTGTGACGGTGCGGCTCAAGGCAGCGACGCTGGTCGGCGGATCGGCGCAGGCAGAAACGCTGGTGCTTTCGGAACCCTTAAGCTTCTGGGGCGGCCTCGACTCGGCGACCGGGCGGATCATCGACCAGTGGCATCCGCAGAAGAACGAGGTGATGATCGGCCGGATCCTGGTGATGCGGGCAGGGCGCGGCTCGAGCTCCGGGAGCTCAGTGCTGGCGGAAGCGCTACGGCGCGGAACCGGGCCGGCAGGTATCGTGCTGCTGGCGCGCGACGCGATCGTCACCGTCGGGGCGATGGTCGCGGCCGAGCTCTACGGCAAGGCCTGCCCGGTGGTTCTCGCCAGCGAAGCGGATTGGGCGGCGATCACCGGGGCCACGTCACTCGCGATCGAGGCGGGCGACGAATCGGCAGTGATCGAGATTTGACGCTGGCGATTGCGGCTTCGCCTCAGCTGCCGAGATGCCGCTCGCCGCGCGTCTTCGCCAAAGCGATCTGCCGCTGCCGCTCCCGATAGCGCTCGCGATCCTCGTCGGTGCGGGCCTCATGGCAGTGAACGCAGGAGACGCCTTCCTCGTGAAGGGGCGAGAGGAGGTCTTCCGGCGTCAAAGGCTGGCGGCAGGCGTGGCAGAGCGTGTGCTCGCCCTCCGCAAGGCCATGGGTGACGGAGACGCGTTCGTCGAAGACGAAGCAGGCGCCGTCCCAGAGGCTTTCCTCCGCCGGGATCTGCTCAAGATACTTCAGGATGCCGCCCTTGAGATGGTAGACCTCTTCAAAACCCTGTTCCTTCATGAAGGCGGTCGCCTTCTCGCAGCGGATGCCGCCGGTACAGTACATGGCGATCTTCGGCTTGTTGTGCAGGCCGGTGTGGTTGCGGACCCAGTCGGGAAACTCGCGGAAGGTCTTGGTTTTAGGGTCGACGGCGCCGCGAAACAGGCCGATCGCCGTCTCGTAGTCGTTGCGCGTGTCGATGACCAGCGTATCCGGATCGGAAATCAGCGCGTTCCAGTCCTTCGGTTCCACATAGGTGCCGACCACCTGGTTGGGGTCGATGGCCTCGACGCCCATGGTGACGATTTCCTTCTTCAGCCGCACCTTCATGCGCAGGAAGGGCATGGCCGCGGCCCGGCTCTCCTTGTGTTCCAGGCCAGTGAATTCAGGCTGAGCGATGAGGTAGGCCAGCACCGCGGCAATGCCCGTCTCGGTGCCGGCGATCGTGCCGTTGATGCCTTCATGGGCGAGAAGCAGCGTGCCCTTCACGCCGTTGGCATCGCAGACAGCCTGCAGCGGTTCGCGGAATTCGGCGAAGCGCGGAAAGGAGACGAAATGATAGAGCGCGGCCACCAAAAACTGGCCCTGCGCCTCTGGGCGCGGTGTCGTGAACATGTCGGTCATGGGGCACGCAAATACAGCTTTCGCGGTTCAAGCGCAATTGCGGCGAATCGGACCGAAAGGTCCAAGCGTTACCGCCCGGCCTCGAGCCACAGCAGTTCGATCGTGCGGCTTTCGCTCCCCGGGTCGTCGAGGAAGACCGCCGCTGCCCGCTGCAGGGCTTCCAGTCTCAGATCCTCTTGCCGGGTGATGACGGCGGAAAGGAGATGAGCCTGATTCTGGCTGTCGCCGGCGAGCTCCGGCTCTTCGTTGATGAGGGACGTCATCGTGGCGAGGTCGTTCAAATGGCCGAGCACGTCGACCAGTTCCTTGGTTTCCGCCCTCTTCGCTTGCATCGCCGAAGGCCATGCCTCTCGCAACAGCCCCAGATGCATCCTATAGTCCTGGGCGCGCTTGCGCAGCTCGTGCAAGAGCTCGGCCTCGGTGCTCGTTTCGCAAGCGGCCCTGGCGCGCGCGGCGCGGCTCAAGGTTCGCCGCCAGCCTTTTGCCAGTCGGCCGGCGGATTCTCGTCTGCCGTCGTCGAAGGAAACATGCGTAAGTGCCGCGAGCGCCTGTTCGCAAATGACGATGGTCGAGTCGATCTTGCCTTCGAGATCAGTTTCGCCTTCAGCGATCCGGTCACGGCGGTCTGCGAGGATCGAGCAGACCTTGTCGAGCGCCAATTGCTGCTCTTCGCTGGCCGCATGCTCGCGGAGATAGCTGGCGTTCTCGACAAGAGCTGCTGCGTCGCGAACGGTCGAGAGATTGCGCGCCACATCTCGGATGCGGGCGTTTTCCTGCTTCTGAAAGAGTGGAGCATCGCAGGCGACGAGCCGGTAGAGCGAGCGCAGGCGCTTGAAATTCTTGCGCGCGTCGTGGATGGCTTCGTGCACGCCCGCCGGCTGATCCTTGAGCACTGCCACCGCACGCGCGACCTGCTCGGCGCCGACGGCGCGAAAGTCCTCGGTGAAGGGACGGCCCGGACTGAAGGCGTAGGTCATGGTTGCGCGACCAGCAGTCCCTCAGTGGCCAGCGCCTGGTTGGAATAGCGGCGGTCGCCGGTGATCTCGCGGCCCAGCCATGCGGGAAGGGCGGGGAGGTCCGTCTCCTTCTTCATCTCGACCTCGGCGACGACCAGGCCTTCGAGGGCTCCCTCATAAACATCGACCTCCCAGGTGAAACTCTTGTGCGGGACGCGATAACGGCGCTTCTCGATGACGATGCCGACGGCCTGGGTCAGCAACTCGCGGGCGTCGTCCATAGGCAGGTCGTATTCGTACTCGTTCCGCACCAAAGCCGATTTGCCGATCTTGACGGTAAGGCGGGCCCATTTGTTTCCATGGATTCGCACGCGCACCGAACGATCCTCCATGGTGACGATATAGGCTTGGCGTAACCTGATGCCTCCGTCGGCGCGCTCCCTCCAGTCGTCGGAAGCAACCAGGAACTTGCGCTCTATCTCCTTCGCCATGGAATGTCCTGCCGTTCGAGAGGTCGACCGTCATCAAACTATCGCATTGCGGGTTAGGCTCAAGCCATCTCTTTGTTGCAGATGATATTTTATCGTCTTCTTTTGTACGGCGCGTACGGCACGGGGTCTTTCGGTCTCGACAATGGCAGGCGGGCGGAGTATGCGAGTGCAGATTCAATCGTTTTAAAAGGACGGCGGGCATGAGCGCGAAGACCGACAAGCTTCTTTCCATCCTCAAGCTGCAACCGGTGGTACCGGTGCTGGTGATCGATGATGCAGCAACTGCAGTCCCGCTGGCTCGGGCGCTTGTTGCAGGTGGCCTGAAGGCGATCGAGATCACGCTGCGCACGCCGGCGGCGCTCGAGGCGATCCGCGCCGTGGCGAACGAAGTTGAAGGGGCGGTTGCCGGTGCCGGAACCATACTCAACGCCGCCCAGTTCGAAGAGGCCGTTTCGGCCGGCTCCGAGTTCATTGTCAGCCCCGGCACGACGCAGGAACTGATCGACGTCGCCGACGACCACGAGGTGCCCCTGCTGCCGGGGGCGGCGACGGCGAGCGAGGTGATGGGGCTGCGCGAGGAAGGCTACGGCGTCATGAAGTTTTTCCCGGCCGAGCAGGCCGGCGGCGCCGCCTATCTGAAATCTCTGTCGTCGCCACTTGCAGGTACTTTGTTCTGCCCGACCGGCGGCATTTCGCTTGCCAATGCGCGGGACTATCTTTCGCTGCCGAACGTCGTCTGCGTCGGCGGCTCCTGGGTTGCGCCGAAGGAGCTGGTCGCCAGGGGCGACTGGGCCGGCATCACCAAGCTCGCTGCCGAGGCCTTTGCGCTAAAAGGCTGACCGGGCGAAGCAAAGGACAATCCATCAAGAAGCCGGGCCCTCGTCCGGCTTTTTCATGTCCGGTTCGTGTTTGTATTTTCACCTGCCGGTTCCTATGTCTCACTCCGACAACGACGACGCAGAGAGGCTGCCGCTTCCGCGCGTCAAACCTAAGGAGCGAGGCCGATGTTCGACGCGAAGAAATTGCTGGATCAGTTCTTAGGTTCGCAGGTGCCCGGCGCCGGCGGCACGGTTCGCGGCCGCGCCGATCAGGTGACCCAACTCGCCAAGGACAATCCGCTGGCGACCGGCGCGATCGCGGCCGTGCTGCTCGGCACGAAGTCAGGACGCAACCTGGCCGGCAATGCGGCTGTTCTCGGCGGGCTGGCGGCGATCGCCGGCCTCGGTTACCAGGCCTACAAGAACTATCAGGCCGGGCAGGCGCCGCAGCCAGCGTCGCCTGCACCCATGGAACTCCCCGCGCCGCCTGCCGATTCCGGCTTCGCGGCGCCGGAAGCGCTCAGCAATGACTTCGCGCTGGTGCTCGTTCGCGCCATGATCGCCGCCGCCCGGGCGGATGGCCATATCGACGAAACCGAACGTCGTCGGATCATGGACAAGCTCTCCGTCTCGGGTCTCTCGGCGGATGCCACGGCCTTCCTCGAAGGCGAGCTTGCCAATCCGATCGATCTCGACGCCATCGTCGCTGCCGGCAAGACGGAAGAGGAACGGGTCGAGATCTATACGGCATCGCGCCTTGCGATCGAGCCGGATGGCCGGGCCGAGCGCGGCTATCTCGATCTTCTCGCTGGCCGGCTCGGGCTTGCCGATGCGCTTGTCGACCACATCGAGGCGACGGTTTCGGCGGCCAAGGTTTCTGTCTGAGACGCAGCGCGATGAGCGGAGCGTATCCGTTCCGCTCATGGTTCGATCACGAGTTTGAATTTGAAACGCGGCGGTGTCTGTCCTATTGCCAAAGCAAGTGGAACGCGGGGAGCGATCGATGCGCGATCTTGCCAATTGGAAGGGATGTCCGGCGCCGCAGCCGGTTTTGATCGAGGGCCGCTATGTGCGGCTGGAGCCCTATGACCGCGCGGTGCATCTGGAGCCGCTCTGGCACGATGCCTTTGGCGGCCTGGCGATCAACCCGCTGCTCAAATATTTCACCCAGGACGATTTTTCGGGAATCGAGGCCTTCGACGCCTGGCTCTCGGCTGTTCAGGCGAAATCCGGCTGGATCACCGAGGTGTTTCGCGACAGGGCAACCGGCAGCGTCGTCGGCATGGCGAACTACATGCGCGCCGACCCCGCCAATGGCGTCGTCGAGGTCGGCGGCGTGGCGCACGGGCCGGCCATGGCGCGATCGCCGCTCTCGACGGAAGCGCACTACCTGATGGCGAGGCACGTTTTCGAGGATCTCGGCTATCGCCGCTACGAGTGGAAATGCCACAGCGAAAACCAGCCTAGCCGCACCACGGCGCTCAGGCTCGGCTTTACCTTCGAAGGCATTTTCCGCCAGCACATGATTTCCAAGCACGGCAATCGCGACACCGCCTGGTTCTCGATGATCGACGGCGAATGGCCGCTCCTCAAGGCCGCCTTCGAGGGCTGGCTTTCACCCGACAATTTCGATAGCGAAGGGCTCCAGAAGCGACGTCTCGAGGACATCCGCGCGGAACTGGCGACAAAGGAGCAAGCGTGAGCGCGCCCGAGAAAAAGGAAAGGTCGGCTGCGATCGCCGCCGCGATCATCCTGGCGATCGTCGGCATCGGCTTCTTCGTGCTGCCATCGATCATGGTGCGGCTCGGCGACATTTCCCCGTGGCTCGCCGCCGGCGTCGGGGCGATTTTCGTGCTCGGCTTCTTCCTGATCTTCTGGCTGCGCGCCCGCCATCAGCGCCGGCGGGGGCTGTAGCTGCGCCTCAGCCTTGCAGCGCGGCACCCAGCAGAACAAGCCCCAAGACCAGGACCAGCAGCGCACCGGCGATTTCGATGCCGTTCGAGATGCGCGCCGCAGCCGATTGGCTCGAGGCGTAGCGAACGGCGAAGCCCTTGGCGGTGACGGCCAGGGTGGCGAGGATCGAGACGGTGATGGCGGTGCCGATCGACATGGCGAAGACCGACAGCACGCCGCCGAGATAGAGCCCGTTCAGCAGCGCGAAGGAAAGCACGATCAGGGCACCGGAGCAGGGGCGTAGACCCACTGCAACGATTGCCGACCAGGCTTCGCTGAGCGCAAAACGATCGCCCTTCAGCATTTGCGGATCGGGCGCATGGGCGTGGCCGCAGGTGGCGCAGACCTCGCCGGGGCCATGCGCGTCGCCGTGATGATGCGAATGATGGTGACCGTGATGGCCGTGATCATGGGAACCATGCTGATGATGGGCGTGCCCGTCGGCAAGGGCCAGCCTCGGCCGGGCCATCGATCGCAGCTTGCGGAAGACCAGCCAGCTGCCGAAGGCGGCAATCAGCGCATAGCTCGCGACCTCGAGCCAATGGGTGGCGCGCGTCATGTTGATGGAGGAGCCGCGCAGCACGAGATAGACGGCGCCGATCAACAGGATCGCCACGACGCCCTGCAGGATCGACGAGAGGAACGACAACAGCACGCCACGTTTCAGTTCCGTCTCATTGGCGATCATGTAGGAGGAAATCACCGCCTTGCCGTGGCCGGGGCCGGCCGCATGGAAGACGCCATAGGCGAAGGAAAGGCCGATCAGCGACCAGAGCTGCCAGGGGTTGTCGCGCATGTCCTTGAGCGCGCCGGTCAGCAGCCGGTAGAAGCTCTGCTGTTCCATGTTGACCCAGGCGAAAAACCCGCCGAAGACGCCGGTGGTCGGGATCGAAGGCTCGGCGGAGCCGATGCCGAGCGGCGATTGCGCCATGGCGAGCGTCGCCGAAAGGGCTGCCAACAGAAGGCCGGCGACGAGCGGACCGCCGATCCTGCGCAGGTTCAGCATGTCACCTCGATCCTCGTTGCGAAGAGTTTCGACATGTCGGTGCCGGTCGGATCGTTCCAGAAGGCGTCGGTGAGCGTGTCCTTGTTTTCGGCCAGCACCTCGTCCGGATCCGGCCGCACCACCTGGTGCTGGCAGGCCTCGATCTTCTCGCCGACGACGGTGAGATCACCGTCAGTCGGGAAGTCCATCGCCGTGTACATGGTCGGGTCGTAGACACCGAAGGAGAGCTTGCCCTTGAGCGGCATCGCCTCCGCCGGCTTGACCGCGAACATCATCAGCAGTTGGTTGTCCTTGTAGTCGACCGTGATGCTGTCGGGCTTTGTGACTTTTACCGATTTTCCATTGTCGAATATCGCCGTGTAATAATTGTACTCGGAAAGCGACTCGAGCACAGTCTGGCCGACTTCCTTCAACTCATCCGGATCGAGCGTGGCATTGGAGTTCTTGTCGAAGTCGAGCACGACGCTTGCCGAAAACAGCTCGTCGAATCGCCAGACGTTGCGAAGTTCGCCGATATTCCCCTTGTCGTCGGAGACGATCTCCAGCCGCGCCTCGGCGAAGATGTGCGGATGGGCGACGGCGAGCCCGGGCATCAGCAGGGTCGCAAGTCCGGCCAGGACGAGACGTTGTGTGTTCATCGGAATCGGGAGTCCTTTCCGGTCGAAGCCGACCGTACGAATCGCCTCGGAATGTACCGCAAATGGGACGGAATTGGGACTTCGCAGGCGAAGTGCCGGACACGCCTTCATTGCGTCTTGCGGAACCAGCCGTGCAGGAAATCGACGAAGGTGCGCACTTTCGTCGGCAGATAACGCCGGTGCGGATAGATCGCATAGATGCCGCGGTCCTTGGGGAGGTAGTCGTCGAAGAGCGTCACCAACTCGCCGGACTGGATTCTCGGGCGGGCGATGAAGTCGGGGAGGACCGTCACGCCGATGCCGGTCACCGCGGCGCGCGCTGCGGCAAGCGGGCTGTTGACCTCGATCGGACCGCTTACCGGCACGGTGAAGGGCGAACCGTCCGGCTCGATGAAACGCCAGTTCGAGTAGGAGCGGCCGTTGGTGTCGAGGATGCATGGAATCTTCGAAAGCTCGCTCGGGTGCGCGAAGGGGCCGGCCTTCGCCAGGAAGTCCGGCGAGGCGCAGACCAGCAACTGGAAGTCATCGAGCTTGCGGGCGATCAGCGTCGAATCCTCGAGCCGGGTGATGCGGACAGCCACGTCGAAGCCCTCTTCGACCAGGTCGACGAATCGGTCGTCGGAGACGATCTCCAGCGACAATTCCGGGTGCTGCCGGCCGAAATCGATCAGCGACTGGCCGATCTCCGCATCAACGAAGGTCCGCGGCACGGTGATTCTGAGGCGGCCGCGCAGGTCGGAATTGTTGGCGCGGACGAGATCGGCAAGATTGTCGATCTCCTTGAGGATCTCGGAGGCGGAGCGGTAATAGGTGTGACCGGCCTCGGTCAGCGAGAACTGCCGCGTCGTGCGGTTGAGGAGCAGGGCGCCGAGCTCGTCTTCGAGTTCGCGGACATATTTTGACAGAAGCGCCTTGGATTTGCCGATGCGCCGGGCAGCGGCCGAAAAACCCTCCGCGTCCACGACGTCGATGAAGGCGCGGATGCGGGTCAAAGTGTCCATGATTCGTCTTTCCCTTTTCACGCTGCGGAGGCCGGAACCTCCCTTCGGAAGTCCCGATTTCGGGCGTCTCTGCCGCGCGCACCAGCCACGCCGCGATCGTTCATTGAAAGTGAACACTCACGCCATGGTCCGGTCCAGAAAAATTTAGGGGCGAAGCGGAAAAAACTCTTGATTACGACAGTGATTTTTCTTACCTACGCACTTGCCCAAAGTCGCACGTGCCTGTGGGTGTCCGCCGACCCTCGATTAGGTGAGGGTATCGGTAAGGTACCTGGAACTAACCCCTCCAGTCGCTATTCCGGCCAACCGGGAAATGCGAGGACATCTTGAAGCAACGACGGTGCGGGCCTTTCTGGTGTCTGCCGGCTTTCCAACAGCCGGGGTTACTGAAGAGGCACACCTTCATTGCCGGAAGTGCGGTTGGGTTATTCCCTCCAATCCATGGCAGACAAAGCCGAATCTTAGCCTTTGAGGGCTTCGATTCATCGTTTCGCGCATCGAGCGCATGCATGGTTCCGGGGTCTCCACCGGCTGGTTCCAGTGCAAGCGCGCGTATGCCCTTTGTCCTCCACAGTTGTGGAGTCTAATGGATCGGGGAATAAAGCCATGACCACCGCACGCATCATCGACTTCCTCAACACCCGACGACCCGAAGGCCCCTGCCTCGTTGTCGACCTCGACATCGTGCGCGACAATTTCAAGGCTTTCCGTCACGCGCTGCCCGACAGCGCCATCTACTACGCCGTGAAGGCCAACCCGGCGCCGGAAGTCCTGCGCCTTCTCGCCGGTCTCGGCTCCAACTTCGATTGCGCGTCTGTCGCCGAAATCGAAATGGCGCTCGATGCCGGTGCGACCCCGAGCCGCATCTCTTATGGCAACACCATCAAGAAGGAGCGCGACATTGCCCGCGCCCATGCGCTGGGGATCAACCTCTTCGCGGTCGACAGCCATGAAGAGGTCGAGAAGGTGGCGCGTGCCGCTCCGGGCGCCCGGGTGTTCTGCCGCGTGCTCACCGATGGCGAAGGCGCCGAATGGCCGCTGTCGCGCAAGTTCGGCTGCGTGCCGCAGATGGCCGTCGACGTGCTCGTCTATGCCCATCAGCTCGGCCTCGTCTCCTACGGCGTGTCGTTCCATGTCGGCTCGCAGATGACCAAGCTCGACGCCTGGGATGCGGCGCTCGCCGATGCCAAGCGCGTCTTCGGGCAACTTGCCAAGCAAGGCATCGAGCTCAAGATGGTCAACATGGGCGGCGGCTTCCCGACGAAGTACCTCAAGGACGTTCCGACGGCCGAAGCCTATGGCCAGGCGATCTTCGGTGCGCTGAAGAAGCACTTCGGCAACAACATTCCGGAGACGATCATCGAGCCGGGCCGCGGCATGGTCGGAAATGCCGGCGTGATCAAGGCGGAAGTCGTCCTCGTCTCGAAGAAGTCGGACAACGACAGCCACCGCTGGGTGTTCCTCGACATCGGCAAGTTCGGCGGTCTCGCCGAGACGATGGACGAGGCGATCCGCTACCCGATCCGCACGGCGCGCGACGCCGACGAAATGGAGCCCTGCGTGCTCGCCGGTCCGACCTGCGACTCGGCCGACGTGCTCTACGAGAAGAACATGTACCCGCTGCCGATCTCGCTGACGATCGGCGACGAGGTTCTGATCGAGGGCACCGGTGCCTACACGACCACCTACTCGGCTGTCGCGTTCAATGGCTTCGAGCCGCTGAAGGCCTATGTGATCTGACCTGCTCGCTCCCGTCTCAGGCGGGAGCGGCGACTTCACAATCATCTTTGGTCCGCCTGAAGCGGTTTTGATGACGGGAGGCCCCGATGGCCGCTGTTGTTGACACCCTGCGCGCGTTCTTCGCGCCGTCCACCTTTGTTATAGACGCCGAAAATCCGGGCGACGTCGTCGCGCGGGAAAACCTGCTCGACCGGGCCATGGGACCCGGCCGCAGCAAGAAGTCGTCGGAAAAGCTGCGGCGCGGCCGCGTGCCGGCCGATGGGCTCGCCCTTGTGACACGCGATGTCGACGGCCACGTCATCGGCACCGTCCGCCTCTGGAATATCGAGGCCGGCGTCACCCGCGAAGGGCAGGCCGTCCCGGCGCTGCTTGTCGGGCCGCTCGCCGTCGATCCGGCGCATGAGGGCAAGGGGATCGGTGGGACGCTGATGCGGGCGGCAATCCAGGAAGCCAAGAACCGCGGCCACGGCGCGATCCTGCTCGTCGGCGACGCCGCCTACTATGAGCGCTTCGGCTTCTTCGCGGAGCGGACGCAGCACCTCGTCATGCCCGGCCCGTTCGAGCGCAACCGCTTCCTGGCGCTCGAACTCAAGGAAGGCTGGCTGGAGGGCGCGGCCGGCATGCTGGTCGCGAGCGGCCGGAAACTTGCCATGCCGCCGGTCAAGCGCGCCGCCTGACATTTCTTCCGCCTCTCACCCTGCGGAGGCGACAACGAACAGCGCTCCCGTCGCGAGGCGGGGGCGCTGTCGTGTCTTGCGACCATGCTGGCGAAGCTCGTTCGCGGAGCGTCATCGATCAAGAGGTAGCCCTTCGATAGAAGGCCAGCGATCCGGCAAGCGCGAGAAGGGCACCGCCGCACAACCGGTCGAGCCAGATCGCGCCGGAGCGCTTCAGGAAGCGCACGGCCTGCGAACCGAGCACGGCATAGCCGAACATCACCATGAAATCGATCGAGGCAAAGACGAGCGCCAGCGCGATATATTGCTTCGCCTGGGGCAGGGTCGGGTCGATGAACTGCGGCAGGAAGGCCGAAAAGAAGAGATAGCCCTTCGGGTTGGTGACGGCGACGAGGAAACTCTTCAGGAAGATCGAGCGCCGCGTGCCTTCACCGGCGCCATGCGGCTCCTGCGACGCGATATCCAGCGTGCCGCGGGAGCGCAGCAGCGCGATACCGAGAAAGGCGAGATAGGCCGCGCCCAGCCACTTGACCACCGTGAACCAGAATTCCGACGCTGCAAGCAGCGCACCGAGGCCGAGCGCCACGGCGCCGATCAGCACGAAATCCGAGAGCACCGCACCGATCATGCCGTAGCCGGCGCGTCGCACGCCGTGGCGCGATCCGTTGGTCAGTGCCAGGAGCACGGTCGGTCCTGGCGTTGCTATGCCGATGAAGGCGACCAGGGCGAATGCAAGGATGGTCATCTCGTTCATGGAAATCTCCTCTCGCCGTCGCACAGTCGTTCCATATCTTCGACAGCGCTGCAACGAAGAATTGCACGTTTCGGAAGTGCGTGCATTTGACAGCACGCACCGCTTCGCCTATGGAGGCGGCGGGCGAGGGCCCCAGCCGTCCGCGAGCGTTCAAGCTTTGGTGAAGTCCCTCTTTTCGACTCGGTCACGCCTCGAAGGCATGCGAACCGATGGCAATGCGGGCACCCATCCGAAGAAGCGCATGCCGCAGCAGGAGACCCTGTCATGACGCATGAATTACGGACGCTTCCATCACTCGATATCTTGAAAGATCAGGCGAAGCACTTGCGCGCCCTGCTCGCCGCCGCAGGCAATGAGATCGGACACTCGAAATCTCTCGAACTGATCGCCGCCCAATACGGCTATCGCGATTGGAACACGCTGCACGCAGCCGCTGGCAACCGGCCGCCGTTCAATCCATGGATGCTCGGCGCGCGGGTGAGGGGCCATTATCTCGGCCAGCCCTTCGCGGGCGAAATCCTTTCGGCCCAGGCCCTGACGGCCAAGCCGGGTCACTACCGGCTGACGTTCAAGTTCGACGAGCCGGTGGATGTCGTCACCTTCGAAAGCTTCTCGGCCTTCCGGCAGAGGGTGACGGCAATCGTCGACGAAAACGGCCGCACGGTCGAAAGGACGTCGAACGGACGGCCGCACCTGGAACTGGAATGGTGACGCCGCGAAGAGGCGCGATGATGGATCAGACGATCGTCTGGTCCATCTCCGCCGCCGGTATTTCGTCGACGCGATGGATGCGCACCACCGTTGCCGGCACGCCGGCGACCGTCGTCCTGGGCGGGACGGGTTTCAGGACGACACTGCCTGCGGCCACCTTGCTATAGGCGCCAACCTCGATGTTGCCGAGGATCTTGGCGCCGGCCCCGATCATCACACCGCGACGGATCTTCGGGTGCCGGTCGCCGGTTTCCTTGCCGGTGCCGCCGAGCGTGACGTTCTGAAGGATCGAGACCTGGTCCTCGATGACCGTGGTCTCGCCGATGACGATGCCGGAACCGTGGTCGAGCATCACCGCCCTTCCGATGCGGGCGGCGGGGTGAATATCGGGGCCGAACAGGAGCGAGGCCAGATTGGAAAGCCAATTGGCCACTTCCGTGCGGCCGTCGAGCCAAAGCCGGTGCGCGGCGCGATAGGTCTGCAGCGCCTGGAAGCCCTTGAGATTCACGAGGACGTGCATCAGGCCCGGGCAGGCGGGATCGCGCGCCAGTACGGCGCGAAGGTCGGCCTCGGCTGCGACCAGTATGTCGGAATCGGCATCGAACAGGCCGGCGAGCAGCGTCGCAAGCGACTGTTCGTCGATGCGTGCCAGAGCGAGGCGGGAAGCAAGAATGCCACCAAGCAGTTCGGCATTTGTCCGGGCTTGCGTGATCAGTCTCAGGGTCGGTTCCATGACCGGTTCGCTTGCGGCAAGCTGCCGAGCTTCCGCGCGAATGAAGTCCCAACCCTCGCCGTCGGCCAGCGGCGCTACCGTCGAGCCGCGATACCTCTCGGCCGTGTTCCCTTTGACCATTCGTTCCCTATCCCGCCAAATCCACCACGCCACAATCTCCGGCGGCGGAGCCGAAAGCAAGCTGCCGGCCGGTCCTGTTCCAGGCCATGGCGGTGACCGCGCCCTTGCCGGGGCGGCGCAGCAGCACTTCCTTGCTGTCGGCGAGGCGGGCGGCGAGGATCATGCCGTCCTCGTAGCCGATCGCGACGATGTCCTCGGCCGGATGACAGGCGACCGTTGTCACCATCGTGTTGCCGCGCGTGCCGAGTTCGAGCGGCGCCTTGCCCATTGGGCCGTCCTTGCCCTGGAAGGGCCAGACGATCGCCGCCGGGGCGCCCGCGGAGGCGAGCCATTTGCCCTTGGCCGACCAGGAAAGCGACTTTACCTTGGCCGGGTAGCCGGTCATGCGCATGTGCCGCGCCTCGGCGCCTGGCTTTGCATCGAGTTTCCAGCCATGCAGCGCGTTTTCCTGCATAGAAGTGACGACGAAGCGGCCGTCGGGCGAAAAGGTAACGCCGGTATGGGCGCCCTTCCATTCGAGGTCGAGCGGCTGGCCGGCGATTCCGACCCAATGCAACGACACGCCATTGTAGCGCGCCACAGCGATGCGCAAGCCCTTGGGGGCGAAGGCAATGCCCTCGACGGTGCGCTCCTCGGGGAATTCCTTGGTGGTGCCGTCGGCAAGGCGGACATAGCTCGTCTTGCCGAAAGCATAGGCGACCGCCCTTTGTGGGCCGGCGGCGACCTGGGAAATCCATTTGCGCGGCGTCTCGGCGACAAGGCTCGCCGTTCCGTCGGCCGAAACGCGCATCACCTTGCCGTCCTCGCCGCCGGTCAAGAGCGTGTCGGTTGCCTCGTCATAGGCGAGCGACAGCAGGCCGTCGTGCAGCTCGGTCGTCTTGTGGCCCTGATCGAGACGGTGAATGGTGCCGGCGGCCCCGGCGAAAAAGGGAATGTCCTTCAAAAAGGCCACGCCGACGACGTGGCCTTCGAGATCGAGCGGAGCGACGGTCGGCATCAGTTGGTCAGGCTCTCTTGGTTACCACTACCCGGGATCATGCCTGGACTTCACAGGCCTTGAAGGTGCGCTCGAGCTTCTCGCGGTCGAGATCGCGGCCGATGAAGACGAGGCGGGTCTCGCGCTTCTCGCCTTCCTTCCACGGCCGCTGGTGGTCGCCCTCGATGATCATGTGAACGCCTTGCACCACATAGCGCTCGGCGTCGCCTGCAAAGGCGATGATGCCCTTGAGGCGCAGGATGTTCGGCCCATCCGTCTGGGTGATCTTCTGGATCCAGGGGAAGAAGCGTTCCGGATTCATCTCGCCGCCACGCAACGAGATCGACTGCACTGTCACGTCGTGGATCGGCGACGGGGCATGATCGTGGTGATGGTGATGGTCGTGATCATGATCATGGTGGTGATGGTCATGATCGTGATGATGATGGTCGTGATCGCAGTCGGGGCCGCAGACGTGATCGTCCTGTTCACCCTGATCGAGAAAATGCGGATCGTTCTCCAGCGCCCTTTCGAGGTTGAAGGCGCCCTGGTCGAGCACCTTGCCGAGATCAATATCAGAGCGCTGCGTCCGGTAGATGCGGGCCGACGGGTTGATCACGCGGACGGTCGCCTCGATGCGCTCGAGTTCTTCGGGTGACACGAGATCGGTCTTGTTGAGCAGCACCACATCGGCAAAGGCAATCTGGTCTTCCGCCTCCCGGCTGTCCTTCAGCCGCAGCGGCAGGTGCTTGGCGTCGACCAGTGCCACGACTGCGTCGAGCTCGGTCTTGGCGCGCACGTCGTCATCCATGAAGAAGGTCTGGGCAACCGGCACCGGATCGGCAAGGCCGGTCGTCTCGACGATGATCGCGTCGAAACGACCGGGACGGCGCATCAGCCCTTCGACGACACGGATGAGGTCGCCGCGCACGGTGCAGCAGACGCAGCCGTTGTTCATCTCGTAGATTTCTTCGTCGGATTCGACGATCAGGTCGTTGTCGATGCCGATCTCGCCGAATTCGTTGACGATCACCGCATATTTGCGGCCGTGATTTTCGCTGAGGATGCGGTTGAGGAGCGTCGTCTTGCCGGCGCCGAGATAGCCCGTGAGCACGGTGACGGGGATCGGCTTCTGCGTGGTCGTTTCGGTCATGGGAGCCTCGAGGATTGGCGATGCACCGCGGGCATCTTACGTTGGGGTCTCATATAGGAGATGACGCAGCGATGCGCAAATGTGCGGCGCGCCTTTTCGCCGCCGTCAATCGATCAGGCAAAGTCACCGATGTCGAAGGCTTGCACGTCCCTGAGCAGTTCGATGATGCCGCCGACCGCATGGCCGAGCAGCGCTTCGCCGCGCTCCGGCGTGGCGGCGGCGGCATTGCCGGCCACGCCGTCCGGGTTGAGGTCCGACATCTTCCAACCGAAGGCATGCGGGCCATAGGCGCGCAGATGTTTGAACCGCCGCTGGAACTCGCTCTGGCGGGAAGGAAAGTGGCGCGCCTTTGCCATGTCGACCTTGTCCGGGTGGAGGGCCAGCATCACCGACGTTTCGATGTCGCCGCCATGGATGTCGATCGCCTTGTCCTCCGCGCTGATCCAGCCCTCCGGCTGCCCGAAACGGGTCCAGCTCGTCGCGACCGCCAGCATGCCGAAGCGCATGCGCGCTTCGGTTGCCACGATGGTCATCAGGGGGGAATTGCCGCCATGCGCGTTCAGCATCACGAATTTGCGGATGCCGAGCCGGCTGAGGTTTTCGGCGATACCGAGCCAGCGCGCGATCGCTTCGCCGTAGGCAAGCGTCCGGGTCCCGGCAACGTCCAGATGTTCGATCGAATAGCCGATGGGCTCGACCGGCAGAAAGGTCGCCGGCAGTCCCTGGGGCAGCCTCGCAATGACGCGATCGACAATGCCCTCGGCGATCAGCCGATCGGTTTCGAAGGGCAGATGCGGCCCGTGCTGCTCCTGCGCGCCGAGCGGCAGGACGGCGATCCAATCCCGGCGCTCAGCGGCAGCAAGAGCGGCGGGATTGTCGCCCCAGCGGGGCTTCGGCAGCGACATTTCTGTTCGGTCCTCCGCATCGATTGTCGTAAAATCGTTATTTGAGTCACACAGTTCGTAATCTCAAGCGGTATTGCTATAAAGGCAGTGTACGGGATTCGGCCGGAGGTCCAATGGGCAAGAAGAGCAAAGCCGAAAAGAAGGTCAAGAACGGCAAGAGGAAGGACGAGATCGCCGCCGAGGCGCTCGATCATGATTTGGCGTCGATTCTCGTCCAGGCAGCCCGATCGATGCGCACCGTGCTTTCCCGCAACCTCGTTGAAAGCGGCCTTTATGCGGGCCAGGACGGCGTCATGCTCGCCCTTGCCGAAACCGACGGTCTGACCGCCGGGGCGCTCGCCGCCAGGCTCGGCGTCAAGGCGCCGACGATGACGCGCACGATTGGCCGCATGGAGGCCCAGGGCTTCCTCGAGCGCCGGCCGGACGAAGGTGACGCGCGGCTGACGAAGGTCTTTCTGACGGCTCCGGGTCGCGACCGCCTGCAGACCATCGCCGAGGCCGGCCAGCATTCCGAAAAGCTCGCGACGCGCGGCCTCACCGACAAACAGGTGCGTACGCTTCTGAAACTCCTGCGCGCGGTCGACAAAAACCTTCAGGCGGCACGCGCCGCCAACTAACGTCCGGGTTTAGAGCCTTTCCTGGTTAAATTGAAGCATTCTGCCGGAGCAGGTTTTCGTCAGGGCAGAGGCGATTGTCGAAGGTCGTACCTGAAGGTACGGCCGAGGCGATCGCGTCTGAGCCTGGCGGAAAGATGCCCGGCCCTTCGGGTTGGCTGAAGCGGGCGGCCTGTTTGCTCGGCTGGCTTGGCCGTATGCTTTGGCTACGCCGCGCGCCAGCCGAGCAAACATTCCACTCCGCTTGAGCCAACAGAATGGTTCCATTTAACCAGGAAAGGCTCTAAGCGCACTTCCCGATTGCAGCGGCGATTTAAACAGTTTAAAGAGGGTTTAAAACGGGCCGGGACAATCGACGGGCAACGGGGGGCACGGTGGCGCAGAAGGTCAAGCTTTCGACAATCGCGGAGACACTCGGACTTTCGACGGCGACCGTATCCCTGGCATTGCGAGACAGCCCGCTGGTGGCGATCGCCACCCGCGAGAAGATCAAGGAGCAGGCGCGCGCCCTCGGCTACATCTACAATCGCCGCGCCGCAAGCCTCAGGACATCGCGCTCCGGCATCATCGGCGTCGTCGTGCACGACATCATGAACCCCTTCTATGGCGAAATCCTCAAGGCGATCGAGGCGGAACTCGACCGCGACAAGCAGACCTTCATCCTCTCCAATCATTACGATTCCGTCGAGAAGCAGCGCGATTTCATCGAGACGCTGCTGCAGCTCGGCGGCGACGGCGTCATCATGTCGCCGGCAATCGGCACACCGCCGGAGGACATCCAGCTCGCCGAGGACAACGGCATGCCGGCGATCCTGATCGCCCGCTCGATCGAGGGCCTCGACGTGCCGATCTTCCGCGGCGACGACGCCTACGGCATCGCGCTTGCCACCAACCATCTGATCGGACTCGGCCACCGCTGCATCGCCATGGTCGGCGGCACCGACCAGACCTCGACGGGGCGCGACCGCTATCAGGGCTATGTCAACGCGTTGCGCAAGGCGAATATCGACGTCGATCCGGACCTGCGCATCCCCGGCCCCCGTTCCAAGCAGGGCGGCTTCGAGGCGGCGGTGCATCTTCTGTCGCTGCCGCAAAAGCCAACCGCCGTGGTCTGCTGGAACGACCTTGTGGCGATCGGCATGATGAACGGCATCGCCCGCGCCGGCCTCGTGCCGGGCGTCGATATTTCGGTCACCGGTTACGACGATCTCGAGGAGGCCTCGATCGCGACGCCGGCGCTGACGACCGTCTGGAACGGTCAGGCGGAAGTCGGCCGCAGCGCGGCGCGCGCCCTGCTCGACAAGCTTTCGGGCAGCCACGAGCCGGATGGCATCCACCTGATCAAGCCGGAAATGCGGATCCGCCAATCGACCGGTCCGCTCCGCGTAACGGCTTGATCCTTTTCTCCGAGTCAGAACAGGATGCGGGAAGCGATCATCCGCGTTTTCGCCACGCTCCGGAAAGGGAACCTCGATGAGCCGTCCTAGAATCCTCGTGCCCGGCAAGATCAACCCGCGCATCCTCGAGCGACTGCCTGAGATGTTCGACACCGTGCGGATCGAGCGTGCCGATGCTTCGCTGGTCACGGCAGACATGGCGGATGTCGCCGGCATTGCCGTCTCGGGGCGCCTGCCGACCGAACTGATGGACGCCTTCCCGCGGCTCGAGATCGTCGGCAATTTCGGCGTCGGCTATGATGGCGTCGACGCCGCCCGTGCGGCGGCGCGCGGCATCGTCGTCACCAACACGCCGGATGTGCTGACCGAGGAAGTCGCCGATACGGCGATCGGTCTGCTGCTCAACACCGTGCGCCAACTGCCGCAGGCGGAGCAATGGCTGCGGCAGGGCCGGTGGGTTCGCGACGGCAACTTTCCGCTATCGCCGCTGTCGCTCCGTGGCAGAAAGGTCGGACTTTTCGGCCTCGGCAGAATCGGTCTGGCGATCGCCCGCAGGCTGGAGGCGTTCAGCGTGCCGATCGCCTATCACACGCGCAGCCGGCGCGAGGACTTGCCCTTTGCCTATTATCCGAGCTTGGTGGGTCTCGCCGAGGCGGTCGACACGCTGATTGTCATTGTGCCGGGGACGCCGAGCACGGCGAAGGCCGTCAATGCGGACGTGCTCGCGGCGCTCGGACCGCAAGGGGTGGTGATCAATGTCGGCCGCGGTTCGACTCTGGACGAAGCCGCCCTCATTGCGGCGCTACAGGGCGGCACCATTGCCGGTGCCGGGCTCGACGTCTTCGAGAACGAGCCGCATGTGCCCGAGGCGCTGATCGCATTTCCGAATGTCTCGCTGCTGCCGCATGTGGCGTCTGCCTCGGTCGTCACCCGCAATGCCATGGCCGATCTCGTCGTCGACAATCTGAAGGCGTGGTTTTCAACCGGACGGGCGCTCACGCCGGTCCCGGAGACGCCGTTCGAGCGCGCGAGCCGATAGCTATCCGGCCTTGCTTTTGCGATAGCCGCGCACCGCATCGCCGAAACCCTTGAACAGGGCGGCGGAAGGCGCGTCGGTCCGCACCCAGTATTCCGGATGCCATTGCACTCCGACCGCGAACGCCTTGGCGCCGATGACCGACACGGCCTCGATCGTGCCATCGTCGGCGATGGCCTCGACCGCAAGCCGCGGTGCGGTGGCGGCGATCGCCTGGCGATGCAGCGAGTTGACCCGAATCCGGCCGGTGCCGAGGACGGGCGCGAGGCAGCTTCCTTCCTTGACGACCACGTCCTGGCGGATGCCGTAGGCGATGTCGAGATCGGGCACGTCCGGTTTGCGATGGTCGGAGATTCCCGGCTGCTCCTGAATTTCGGTCGCGAGCGTGCCGCCGAGCGCGACATTGAGCTCCTGAATGCCACGGCAGATGGCGAGCAGCGGGACGCCTCGATCAAGCGCCCGACGGATCAAAGGAAGGCTGGTCGCATCGCGGCCCGGGTCGAAGGGGCCGTCCGCGTCGGTCGCCTCTCGGCCGTAAAGCGACGGGTGGACGTTGGAGCGGGCGCCGCTGGCAAGCACGCCATCGACCCGGTCGAGGATTTCGTCGATGTCGTTGCCGGTTTCGAGCGCCGGAACGAGGAACGGCATGACGCCCGCGCCCTCGACGGCGGCACGCACATATTGATGGGCGACCACGTGCCAGACATTGCCGTCGAATTCGCGAAAGTCGCAGGGGATGGCAACGACAGGTTTCGACATTCTCAGACTCCGTTCATCGTGTTGATAAGCCTTGTCGCCAGAGCGCGGCCAAAGTCAACTACGGAGAGAGGCGCTCCGTGCGCGTGCTCCCCGGCGCGGTTTTCGGACCTGCTCAGGTCTTCGATCATGCGCCTGGCGTCGTTTCTTCAAAGTCGGCTAACCATTTGCTCTGGAAAGAGCCTCGGCGGCTCCGAAACTGCGCAGGTTGGATCGGTTACGATTTCCTTAAAGCGCACCTATGCGCGGTTGCAAAACCCATCCACTATTTGGCGTCAGCTGCAAGAGCTGGTTGAATCTCCGGCCGGAATGGGAAAACCGAGTTGCCGCTGCTTCCCAATTCTGCAGATATATTCGACAGTTAGACGAAATCATTCGTTAAGCCGTGGATCCTAACAATCCGGCAAACCGGAGCTTGGTTCATGACGCGCAATGAACAGGGCGCTTTTCCGACGGACATCTACCTGTCGTCTGTAAGTTCGCTCTACCAACATCGCCGGGCATTGGTGATCGGCATGCTGTCGCACGTCGTAATCTTTCTGCTCGTCTTCCTGAAGACGTCCGAACCCCTCTATCTTGGCTGTGCCATCGCGATCGTGATCATCTGGATCCTTCGCAACCTCGACATGCGGCGCTTCGACCGCCAGGATTTTTCCCGTGCCGATCAAGCGGCCGTCAGGAGGTGGGAAAACCGGTATATCATCGGTGGCATTGGCGTCACGCTCACCTGCGGCCTCACCTGCGGCTACGCCATTGCCGTCAGTCAGGATGCATTCTCCGAACTCGCCTGCATCTCGGTGACGCTCGCCTCGATGATTTCGCTGGTCGGCAGGAATTACGGTTCCGAACGCGCGGTGCTGTTGCTGTCGTCGTCGGCCTGCCTGCCGATCGTCGTCGGTCTGCTGACGTTGCGCGATCCCTACATGCTCGTGCTGGCCATCCTGATCCTGCCGTTCATCTTCACGACGTGGAAGATGGCCAACAATGTACGCGCCTTTCTCTACGACAATGTCCTCGCCGCCCGGGAAATCAGGTCGATCGCCGGACAATTCGACGCGGCGCTCAACAACATGACACACGGCCTGTTCATGCTGGACGGCGACAACCGCATTGTCGTCGCCAATGAACGCGCCTGCGAGCTTCTGAAGCTCGGCGACAAGGCGGATATGAAGGATCGGCTCCTCGACGACGTGCTTCAGCACGGCGCCGGCCAGATGTCGCTCGACGGCGAAAAGAGCGCGAACATGGTTCGCCAGCTCGACCTCCTGCTCAAGGGCAAGCGGTCGCGCGCCCTCGTGCCCATAGCCGAGGATCTCTTTCTCGAATTCTCGGCGAGCCGGCGCGAGAACGGCGAGATCGTGCTGATCTTCGAAGACGTGACGGCGCGGATTCAGGCGGAAAGGCAAATCCTGCAGATGGTGCGTTTCGATACGCTGACCGGACTGCCGAGCCGCGACTATCTTGCCGAGTTGGCGCACAATGCGGTCGCTGGCGAGGCTGCGTCTGATCGCGACGTCGGGCTGCTGCTCATCGATATCGCCGAATTCAAGCATGTGAACGATACAAGGGGCCACGTGGTCGGCGACAAATTGCTTCAGGCAATTGCCGAGCGCCTCAAGCACGTTGCCGGCAGCGGCGCGATCGCGGCACGCCTGATGGGGGACGAGTTCGTCGTCTTCTTCCCCAACAAGGCAAACAGTCTCGACCTGGATGAGCGGATTCGCGATCTCCACGCCCGGATGCGCGGTACCTATGAGGCTGGCGGCTTCACATTCTACATGACCATGAGCGCCGGCTTCGTCGTCGCCAAGCGCAGCGCCTTTCGATTCGAGGATCTGCAGATCAAGGCCGATCTGGCGCTGGCGGAGACAAAATCGCGCGACAGGGGAGGGTGTACGGCCTTTGAAGCCGAGATGGATGCGCGCTACCTCGATCGGCAGAGACTCAAGAGCGACCTGCGCGAAGCGCTCAAGTCCGGCGCCCTTAGCGTCTCCTATCAGCCGATGTTTACACCGGACGGATCGCGTGTCGAGTGCTGCGAGGCCCTGGCGCGCTGGGCTCATCCAGAACGCGGACCGGTCCCGCCCAGTGTCTTCATTCAGCTCGCGGAGGAGATGGGACTCGTCACCGACATCACCCGCTTCGTTCTCCGGCAGGCCTGCCGCGACTGCTCGACCTGGCCCCAGGGCGTGGCTGTTTCGGTCAACTTGTCCGTCCTCGACCTTCGAGACAGGCAGATCGTCGAAATTGTCGGCAAGGCCCTGGACGAGACGGGGCTCGATCCTGCCCGGCTGCATCTGGAGGTGACGGAGAGCTGCCTGATGGACGAACCGGCCAAGGCTCAGTCGCTGCTGCACGAGTTGCGCGAACGCGGTATGACCATCGCGATCGACGACTTCGGGACCGGCTATTCTAGCCTCAGCTATCTCGACGCGCTCCCCGTCTCGATTATCAAGATCGATCGGTCCTTCGTCCGCAACATTCGCGGCGATGCGCGTCGTTTCAAGCTGCTGCGCAGCGCCGTCAATCTCGCTCGCGCCCTAGGCCTCAAAGCGGTCGTCGAAGGGGTCGAGACAGTCGATGAGTTACAGCTCATCAACAACCATCGCTGTGCCGATCTGATCCAGGGTTTCGTCTTTTCAGCGCCGATGCCGGCATCGGCGATCCGCGATCTGTGCAAGCCGCGTGTCCGAAAACGGGCCACCAAGACCTCCCGCTCGAACATCGCCTAGGATTACTTCCCCGCAAAAAGCATCCGTGCCGGGCAAGGCCCGTTACCCAATTCACATTAACCGTTTGTTAAGGTTAACAAACGGTTAATGTGAATTGTGCCATTTTGTTGTTGCCGACAGCCCTTCCCTCAATAGGTTTAACCTCCTGTTAACCATGGGGTGGGGTGATGCGTGCCAACGGAGGCCAGACCGATTCTGGCAGCTTTTCGGAGAAGCTCATGCGGCTCCTCGATCGCGTCGAATACCGGCGGGTCGAGGGTGGCGAGGACATGGAGGATATCGCCCGCCTGAGGTTCAAGGCCTACAAGGCCGTGAACCTGATGGAGTTGACCGGCTCGACCCTCATCGACACGCTGGACTTCGACAGCCACGCCTATGTCTTCGGCATCTATCTCGACGAGAGGCTGGTCAGCACGGTGCGCGTCCACCACGTGACGCCGGACCACCGCGCCAGCACGTCCGGGCTGATCTTCGGCGAAGAGATCGACGTCTTCCTGGATGCCGGCATGGTGCTGATCGACCCGGGCCGGCTCGCCGTCGACCCGGAGGTGCTCGGCGACGATCTCAAAGCCTTGCCGTATCTGACGCTGCGCCCGGTGGCGATGGCCTGCGAGTACTTTGCCGCCGACCGCTGCCTGACCGCCTGCCGTCCGCGCCACGCGGCTTTCTACAAGCGCATCTTCGGATCGAGAACGGTGGTGGAGCGACGGGAGAATCTCGGCGTCTACAATGCCGACGGCTCGCTCCTCGTGGCGCAGGTGCGCGGTCAGCGGCCATCGATTCTCGATCGTTATCCGATCTTCGATTCCGAGCCGTTCGAGCGACGCCTGACGTTCGGCGGCCGCGAAGAGGTGCCGTTTGCGCCGCTGACGATCCTGCCGACCGCACGATTCGCGCAGATGGGCCAGGGCCGATCCTTTTTGCGGAGATCCACGGGCGTATAGTTCGGCCTACAGCGCTGCGCGCCTTATCAGACGCGCAAAGGTCGCTGTAGCACTTTGAATTGCTGCATGTCTTTGTCCTTAAATCGAATTCGATTTAAGGAGACATGCAATAGCAACCGAAATTCTCGAACGTGCGTTGCGTGCGCCGAAACAATTCGCCGGCGTAGGTGTTCGACTATGCCGCAGGCTGCGGGGGCGGGTTTTCGTTGCGAAGCGCCGTCGCTTTGTGTATGCGGAAGCTAAAGGACCGCTGTCCCGTGTCGTCGCGGAGCGGTTCCGATCGTGGGTCAAAGCGAACCGCCTAGGCGGTGCCACAGCATTCTGGAGAACTGGAGATGGCAGAGCATCACACGGGACCGGCCGAGACGGGCGCCCCGATGGACTATTCCGAGCATGAGAAGACCTACAAGCTCTTTCTCGACGCAACGAAATACGGCACGCTGTTTTGCGTTGCCCTGCTGATTGCCATGGCCGCCGGCTTCTTCACGACGATGGGCTTCATCAGCGCCGTCGTGCTGTTCATCCTCCTCAACGTCGCCGGTTACTTTTTCCTGCGCTGAGCGGCCTCTCTGACAATTCTGTCGAAGGTGGGGGGAGGGTGCCCCTGCCTTGTCGCCGGACGCGGTCCGGCCTGACCTCACCGCGTGAGGAGCGTTTTTTCGGCGGCGGGCATGCTCCGCCTTCGAGGGAAGAGTGCCTGTCGCTGCAGCGCCGCGCCTTCATTCGCACGGGTCTTGCTGTATCGCCTTGAAGTCCTGCCGACTCGGCAATCGAACATGTACCCGCATTCAGCGAGGGCCTGGCTGCGGGGCGGAGAGGGGGAGTATTGAGCCAGATTGTCTTTATTACCAAGGAATCCGATCCGAGCGAACCGCGCGTCGCCGGCTCCGTCGACAGCGTCAAGAAGCTGAAATCGCTCGGCTTCGACGTGGTCGTCGAGGCCGGTGCCGGCCACGGTTCGCGCGTACCGGATGCGGAGTTCGAGAAGGCCGGGGCGCGGATCGGCAGTGCCGCCGATGCCAAGAGCGCCAACGTCATCCTCAAGGTGCGCCGGCCGACAACCGAAGAGATGGCCGGCTACCGGTCCGGAGCGATCGTCATCGCCATCATGGATCCCTACGGCAACGACGAGGCGATCGCCGCGATGGCGGGCGCCGGGCTGACCGCCTTCGCCATGGAACTGATGCCGCGCATCACCCGGGCCCAGTCGATGGACGTGCTGTCCAGCCAGGCCAACCTTGCCGGCTACCAGGCGGTGATCGACGCGGCGCACGAATACGACCGGGCCCTGCCGATGATGATGACGGCGGCCGGCACGGTGCCGGCGGCGAAGATCTTCGTCATGGGCGCCGGCGTCGCCGGGCTGCAGGCGATCGCCACGGCCAGGCGCCTCGGCGCCATGGTGACGGCCACCGACGTTCGTCCCGCCGCCAAGGAGCAGGTCGCCTCGCTCGGCGCCAAGTTCATCGCCGTCGAGGACGACGAGTTCAAGGCGGCCGAGACGGCCGGCGGCTACGCCAAGGAAATGTCGAAGGACTACCAGGCCAAGCAGGCGGCGCTGGTCGCCGAGCATATCGCCAAGCAGGACATCGTCGTCACCACGGCGCTGATCCCCGGCCGGCCGGCGCCGAGGCTCGTGACCCGCGCGATGCTCGATGCCATGAAGCCGGGCTCCGTCGTCGTCGACCTCGCCGTCGAACGCGGCGGCAATGTCGAGGGCGCCGAAGCCGGCAAGGTCGTCGCGGCCGGCGGCGTCAAGATCGTCGGCCACCTCAACGTGCCGGGCCGCATCGCCGCCTCCGCCTCGCTGCTCTACGCCAAGAACCTCGTCACCTTCCTGGAGACGATGGTCTCGAAGGAGACGAAGGCCTTGGCGCTCAACATGGAGGACGAGCTCGTCAAGGCGACGGCGCTGACCCACGGCGGCGCCGTGGTGCATCCGGCCTTCGGCGGTGCGAACGGGGGGGACAAGTAAATGGCGAACGAACTTCTGGACAAGGCACTGACCGATCTCGAACGGGCGGTCGAGGCGGTCAGGACGGCGGCCGAATATGTGCCGGATGCGGCCGGCGCAGTGGCGCATGGCGCCACCGGCGGGGCGATCGACCCCTTCGTCTTCCGCCTGGCGATCTTCGTGCTGGCGATCTTCGTCGGCTATTACGTCGTCTGGTCGGTGACGCCGGCGCTGCACACGCCGCTGATGGCGGTGACCAACGCGATCTCCTCGGTGATCGTCGTCGGCGCGCTGCTGGCGGTCGGCATCTCGGCTTCGGGGCTGGCCACCGGCTTCGGCTTCGTCGCCCTGGTGCTGGCCTCGGTCAACATCTTCGGCGGCTTCCTGGTCACCCAGCGCATGCTCGCCATGTACAAGAAAAAAGACAAGTGAGGCGGGCCGATGAACGCTAACTTCGCAGCCTTCCTCTATCTGGTCTCCGGCGTGCTGTTCATCATGGCGCTGCGCGGCCTGTCGCATCCGACCACCAGCCGCAAGGGCAATGCCTACGGCATGATCGGCATGGGCATCGCCATCGTCACGACGCTCTTCCTGGCGCTGCCGTCGATCGGCGGCTTCCTCTTGATCGTCGCCGGCCTGGCGCTCGGCGGCGGCGCCGGCGCCTATATCGCCAAGCGCATCCCGATGACGGCGATGCCGCAGCTCGTCGCCGGCTTCCATTCGCTGGTCGGCCTCGCCGCCGTGCTGGTCGCCGCCGGGGCGCTCTATGCGCCGTCCTCCTACGGCATCGGGGCGATCGGAGAGATCCACGCCCAGGCGCTCGTCGAAATGGCGCTCGGCGTGGCGATCGGCGCGATCACCTTCACCGGCTCGGTCATCGCCTTCCTGAAGCTCGACGGCCGCATGTCAGGCAAACCGATCCTGCTGCCCTATCGCCATCTCATCAATCTGGGCCTCGCGGCGCTGATCGTCTTCTTCATCGTCGGCCTGGCGCTGACCGAAAGTCACTTCGACTTCTGGGCGATCGTCCTGCTGTCGCTGGTGCTCGGCGTGTTGATCATCGTCCCGATCGGCGGCGCCGACATGCCGGTCGTCGTGTCGATGCTCAACTCCTATTCCGGCTGGGCGGCGGCCGGCATCGGCTTCACGCTCGGCAATCTGGCGCTGATCATCACCGGGGCGCTGGTCGGCTCGTCCGGTGCGATCCTCTCCTACATCATGTGCAAGGGCATGAACCGCTCGTTCATCTCGGTGATCCTCGGCGGCTTCGGCGGCGAGACGGCGGCGGCAGCGGGTGACGACGGCGTGCAGCGGACCGTCAAGCAGGGCTCGGCCGACGATGCCGCCTTCCTGATGGCAAACGCCTCGAAGGTGATCATCGTGCCCGGCTATGGCATGGCGGTGGCGCAGGCCCAGCATGCGCTGCGTGAAATGGGCGACCAATTGAAGGCGGCCGGCGTCGAGGTCAAATACGCCATCCACCCGGTCGCCGGCCGCATGCCCGGTCACATGAACGTGCTGCTCGCCGAGGCGAACGTCCCCTATGACGAGGTGTTCGAGCTCGAGGACATCAACTCGGAATTCGCCCAGGCCGACGTCGCCTATGTGATCGGCGCCAACGACGTCACCAACCCGGCGGCCCGCGACGACAAGACCTCGCCGATCTACGGCATGCCGATCCTCGACGTCGACAAGGCCAAGACCTGCCTGTTCGTCAAGCGCTCGCTCGGCTCCGGCTATGCCGGCATCGACAACACGCTGTTCTACAAGGACGGCACGATGATGCTCTTGGGCGACGCCAAGAAGGTCACCGAGGAAATCGTCAAGGCGATCAACCACTGAGGATTGCCGTTGCTTCCGACCTGAATGCCCGCCTCACGAGGCGGGCATTTGCGTTCTTGCCGGGAGTTTCGCGTCTAATTCGATCGCGCGGTTACTAGCCCGGTTGGATTTCCGGGTCCCAGGTGAAGAGCTCCTTCGCCCTTGCGACGCCGCGAAGCGCGAAACGTCCGAGCGAAACGGCGTTGGCGCGATGCGCGGCCGGGGAGGCCTCGACGAATTCCGAAGACATGATGACGTGGCGTTCGACCGAGCGGCACATCGAGACGATGCGGCTCACCTCGTTGACGGCGGGCCCGACCACGGTGAAATCGAGTCGGTTCTGGCTGCCGATGTTTCCGTAGAAGACTTCGCCGATGTGCAGCCCGAGATAGACGTCGGTGGTCGGTTTTCCTTCTTCGAGCCGCCGCTCGTTCAGGTCGGCGAGCATGACGCGCAGTTGTCGCTCGGCGGCGATCGCGGCGCTGCAGGCATCGGCTGGCTTGCGGCCGTTGAAGATGGCGAGGACCCCATCGCCGATCAGCTTCAGCACGCTGCCGCCATGCTCCTCGATCGCGGCAATGACCGTGCCGGAATAGTCGTTGAGGAAGGGAATGACCTCCTCCGGCGCGACGCTCTCGGCGATGCGCGTGTAGTTGCGCAGGTCGGAGAACCACATGACCGCCTCGATCCGCTCGGCCGCCCCCCGTTCGATGCTGCCTTCGACCACCCGCCGCCCGGCGTCTTGGCCGAGATAGACATCTGCGAGCGTGCCGATGATGCGGACGCAGGAGGCTGCCTTCACGGCGAGGGCAAGCGTCGGCACGAGCGTTCGGAGCGCATGGAGGTCTTCGCGGTCGAAGCCTCCGCGTCTCTTCGTCGTCCAGTAGGAGTAGAAGCAATCCATCTGTCCGACACGGCCGCGGTCGGTGAAATGATGGATCAGGCCGAAGCAGTCGGTGTGCCCTTCGGATTTCAGCTTGTCGAGCATGGTGAAGGGAATATGCGGCTCCTCCGCAAGTTGGATGCGGCGCTCGGCCTCGTTGTCCTGGAGCATGTGGAAGAAGATGGAACGCTGCCAGTTTTCCTGTGCCTCGCCGCCGCTGGTCGAGCCGTAATGCACGACGTCCGGCACGTCATTGCTTTCGGTGTTCCACTGAAAGGCGCGGCCCTCGAACTCCGGGTGGAGGGTGTCGATCAGCCCAAGCGCGCGGTCGATATGAAGGCCGGCGGCGTGGCACCGATCACAGAAGCCCGCGAGAAGGTCCTGCTCCTTGAGGCCGCGAATTCCCTCGTCCGACATCCAGAGAACGATGTCGCGGATTGCCTGGTCCTTCATCCTATATCCCGTCGTGCTGTCGCGCCGGTTCAACCAGCGACCAACAGCAAGAGTGGCGCGCCTTGCCCCGGCGCGCAAGTCGCTGCAGTTTGGATGTCGAGGAACAAGAGGTCTGCGGGTGAAGTGACCCGAGCGAGGCCCCGGCGGGGCCCCAACAATTTATTCGCCCTATGACGGTCAACTGGCCGGCGCCAGCACCAGGTGATCGATGCCAAGCGCGATATTCAGGCCTTCCTGGACCTGGACGTTGATCGGTTGCAGCATGAAGGCCCTGTTCGTGCCGCCGGCGATAACCTTCGCTCCGCCGCCAACGGCAAAGCTGGCGTCGGCGCCGACACCGGCATATTCGCCGGCCAGCGCATATTCGGTGAACGGCGTGCCGGTTTTCGCCAGCACATCCCAAATCATCACGGTCTTGCCGGTCGACCCGATATCGATGCCGATCTTGGTGATCCTGCCGGCATAGACGGCGCCTGGCGAACCATCCGCCGGCTTGAAGGTGCACATCAGGTTCTTGGTGGAGGTGATGATAAGCCCCATGCCGCCTTCCGAACCGCAGGTCAGGCGGCCGAGCGCAACGTAGTTTTGAGCGGGGGCCGCCGCCGAAAGGGCCGCAAGGGCGGCCGCTGTAACAAGGATCTGTTTGATCATGGCTGATCTCCATGTTTACGTCATAGTCAAACAGATTGCGCTCGTGTTGGTTCCCCAATCGCCGATCGGCCGGGGCTCGCACAATGTCGTGGCCGGCAAACAAGAACGCCCGCGACATTGCCGCGGGCGCCTCAACAGGGAGGAACGGGATTGGGGTCAGGTTGCCTTGACGCGGGCAAGCCCGGCGCGGGCCGGCTCGTATTTCGGATCGAGCTGCAGCGCGTGCGAATAGGACTTCTGCGCCTTGGCCTTTTCGCCGCGCCGCTCGTAGATCAGCGCCTGGTTCGCCCAGGATTCGGCGAGCTTGCCATTCAGATTGATGGCCGTGTTGAAATCCGAGAAGGCATTGTCGTCGTCGCCTTGCGCCACATAGGAAATGCCGCGGCCGTTATAGGGCTCGGCCGAGCTCGGCGACAGCGAGATTGCCGTCGAGAAATCCTCGATCGCGTGGGCGTGATCGTTGCGCGCCTGATAGATCAGGCCGCGATTGTGGTAGGCGCGGGGATCGGTGGTGTCGAGCTGGACCGCCTTGTTGAAATCGTTGAAGGCGGCGTCGAGTTGGTTGGCCTGGCGATAGAGATTGCCCCGGCCGATATAGGCGACGTCATAACTCGAATTGAGCTGCAGTGCGGCATTGTAGTCGGCGAGGGCGGCCTGCTGGTCGCCCATGTTGCGATGGACGAGCCCGCGGTTGGCATAGGCTTGGTAGAAGCTCGGGTTGAGCTTGATCGCCTGGTCGAAATCGGCAAGCGCCCGGCGGAATTCGCCGGCGCGGCCGTAAGCCGAGCCGCGCACGTTGTAGGCTTCCGGGTCGCTCGGATTGGAGGCGATGACGCTCGACAGCGAGGCGATGTTTTCTTCCGAGCCTTGCGCCCGTTCGACGCGGATCATCGATTCGGAGGCGTTGTCGGTCTGGCATCCGGCAAGCAGCAGGGCCGAGCCGAGTATCAGCATGGCGGCAAGCTTCGGATTGCGCTGGTGGGGCGGCGCGCCTCTTGGATGGTGAAACCGGAGACGTCCGCAGTCATGGCAGCAAGTGTCAAAGTCGATCCCTCAAAGCGACAAGGTCCCAGTGCTTTCCTTTACGGAGAGCGGCGAAGGCGCGGGGGCTCCGGGGGCTCTACGAGCGCCTCGGGCGAACCGTCCGGCCTTGTTTTCCGGGCGGCTGAACCGTCGCCAGCTGATGCGGCAATCACGCTAGACTGCCGACGGACAGGGTGTCCATATCAAAATGGCGGCGGCGATGCCTCGCCCCCGCCACAAATTACATTGGAAAGCGTCGAAAAAACGACCAATCAGCGGGCCAGGAGGCCTTCACGCTGTGCGCGCTTGCGAGCCAGCTTGCGAACGCGGCGGACGGCCTCGGCCTTTTCGCGCGCACGCTTCTGGGACGGCTTTTCATAGAAGTCACGCATCTTCATTTCGCGGAAAATGCCTTCGCGCTGCATCTTCTTCTTGAGTGCGCGAAGCGCCTGATCGACATTGTTATCGCGGACAAGTACCTGCACGTGAATCCCGTTCCTTTGTTCGAGTTGTCCGCCTCACCATCAGGTTTGGGAGGCAATAAGTCTGCGTTCGCTGAGCCGAAAGCTCTACGATTAGAGGAGCGGATACCAGATCGTCGGCTGAAAGTCCAGCGGCGCGATAGGAGCGCAAGGAAAAATGCGCCGCAGCCGGGGAGAACGGGCGGTCGCGACCCGGAATGCTTGTCGCGGTTTGTCGCTCATGTCGCAAGTCCGCCCAAGTCCGCCGGATCGCGTCGCAAAAGAAACGTTGCGCCGCCACCGGATTTGCGATTTCTAACCCCGACGGAACGTTTTTTCGCGGTTCTTTTTTCGCGGTTCATGGAGTAGCAGGCGGATGCGCAAATTTTCTGTTTTCGCCGTGGCGCGTGAGGCATTGCGCGGCCACAAGGGCTGGGGCCCCCATTGGGCCTCGCCGGAGCCACGCCCGCAATATGATGTGATCATCATCGGCGGTGGCGGGCATGGCCTTGGGGCCGCCTATTATCTTGCCAAGGAGCACGGCATCACCAATGTCGCCGTGCTTGAAAAGGGCTGGATCGGCGGCGGCAACACCGGCCGCAACACGACGATCATCCGGTCCAACTATCTCTATGAAGAGAGCATGGACATCTACGAGCATTCGTTGAAGCTCTGGGAGAACCTGTCGCAGGACCTGAACTACAACGTCATGTACTCGCCGCGTGGCGTGATGATGCTGTCGCACAACATTCACGACCAGCAGTCCTTCAAGCGGCACATCAACGCCAACCGGCTCTACGGCATCGACAACGAATGGCTGACGCCGGAACAGGCAAAAGCCTATTGTCCGCCGCTCGATATCGCCAAGAGCGCCCGCTACCCGATCAATGGTGCAGCGCTGCAGCGGCGCGGCGGCACGGCGCGCCACGACGCCGTTGCCTGGGGCTATGCCCGTGCGGCCTCCGACCGCGGCGTGCACATCATCCAGAACTGCGAAGTGACCGGCATCCGCCGCGACGAAACCGGCCGGGTCACCGGCGTCGATACCAATCGCGGCTTCATCGGTGCGAAGAAGGTCGGCATTTCGGCGGCCGGCCATAGTTCGGTGCTGATGCAGATGGCGGACGTGCGCGTGCCGCTGCAGAGCCAGCCGCTGCAGGCGCTGGTCTCCGAACCCTTGAAGCCGATCTTCCCCTGCGTGGTGATGTCGAACTCGGTGCATGCCTATATCTCGCAGTCCGACAAGGGCGAGTTTGTCATCGGCGCCGGTACCGACCAGTACAATTCCTATTCGCAGACCGGCGGCCTGCAGATCATCACCCATACGCTCGACGCGATCTGCGAACTCTTCCCGATGTTCCGCCGCGTCAAGATGATGCGGCAATGGGGCGGCATCGTCGATGTGACCCAGGACCGCTCGCCGATCCAGGGCGTCACGCCGGTACCCGGCCTCTACCTCAATGCCGGCTGGGGAACGGGCGGCTTCAAGGCGACGCCGGGCTCAGCCAATCTCTTTGCCCATCTCATCGCACGCGGGGAGCCGCATAGGCTCTCTGCGGGGCTGACGCTCGAGCGCTTCCGCACCGGGCGGCTCATCGACGAGGCGGCCGCTGCCGCCGTTGCGCACTAGAGTTGAAGGATAGAGCGACCTTTGCGCCTTCTGGCGAAGACGCGGCGCTCTAATGCGAGGACATTCCAGATGCTTCTGATTTACTGCCCCTACTGCGAGGAAGAGCGCTCCGAGCTCGAATTCCGCAATGCCGGCGATGCCCACATCGCCCGTCCGACCAACATCGCCGACATCAGCGACGAAGAATTCGAGGCCTATTTCTTCCTGCGCGACAACCCGAAGGGCGTGATCTTCGAGAGATGGCGGCACATCCATGGCTGCAGCCGCTTCTTCAACGCCGCCCGTGATACGGTCAGCGACCGGTTCCTGACGACCTACAAGGCCGGCGAGCCGAAGCCCGATCTCGATGCGCAGCCGAAGACGGCCGCGACGGTCGAGACCTACGAGGCCCTGGAAGGAGCAGCGCAATGAGCGGCGTCAATCGCATTTCGGGTGCGGGACGCCTGACGCCGGCCCGCACCGCAAGGTTCACCTTCGACGGTCGCACGCTGACGGCGCTCGAGGGCGACACGGTCGCCTCGGCGCTGATCGCCAACGACATCCATCTGGTCGGCCGGTCGTTCAAGTATCACCGTCCGCGCGGCATTCTTTCCGCCGGTGCGGAGGAGCCGAATGCGCTGCTCGATGTCTCGCGCGATGCGGCACGACGGCAGCCGAACGTGCGGGCCACGGTGCAGGAAGTCTTCGACGGCATGAAGGTCTCCTCGCAGAACCGCTGGCCGTCGCTTGCCTTCGACGTCGGCGGCTTCAACGATCTCCTGTCGCCGTTCTTCGCCGCCGGCTTCTACTACAAGACCTTCATGTGGCCAAAGGCGGCGTGGCACAGCCTCTACGAGCCCTTCATTCGCCGGGCAGCCGGTCTCGGCGTCGCGCCGACCGAGCCCGATCCGGATCACTATGCCAGCCGTTACACCCACTGCGACGTGCTGGTTGTCGGCGCCGGCGTCGCCGGTCTTGCGGCTGCTCTCGCGGCGGCAAAGGCCGGCGCGAAGGTCATCCTTTGCGACGAACAGCCGGAAGTCGGCGGGGCGCTCCACTACGACTCCGGTACGCTCGTCGACGGCAAGCCGGGCTATGCCTGGGCGCAGGAGACCGGCAAGGCGCTGGCCGACATGGACAACGTGACCGTGCTGACGCGCACGACGGCCTTCGGCTACTACAACCATAATTTCGTCGGCCTCGTGGAGCGCGTGACGGACCATCTCGCCGCTGTCGACAAGACGCTGCCGCGCGAGCGGCTCTGGCAGGTGCGCGCCAAGAAGGTCATCCTCGCCAACGGCGCGATCGAGCGCCACATGGTGTTCGCCAACAACGACCGGCCGGGCATCATGCTGGCATCGGCGGGCCGCACCTATCTCAACCATTTCGGCGTCGCGGTCGGCAAGAAGGTCGGCATCTATACGGCGCATGACTCCGCCTACGAGGCCGCCTTCGACCTCAAGAAGGCCGGCGTCGCGGTTGCGGTGATCGTCGATTGCCGAGAGCAGCCAGGCGAAGCGGTGCTGGAAAAGGCGAGACACCTCGGCATAGAGGTGCTGACGGGTCACTCCGTCGTCAACACCACGGGCAAGCTGCGGATCGCCTCGATCAGCGTCGCCCGCAACGGCGGCCGCGGGGCGCGCAAGATTGCCGTCGATGCGCTGCTCGTCTCGGCCGGCTGGACCCCGTCGGTGCACCTCTTCTCGCAGTCGCGCGGCAAGGTGAAGTTCGATGCGGCGACGGAGCGCTTCCTGCCCGGCACCTATGCGCAGGACTGCCTGTCGATCGGCACCTGCAACGGCACCGACGACCTTCAGGCGACGATCGACGAGGCGCTTGCCGCCGGCGAGCTGGCCGCCCGGGCTGCCGGCGCCGAAGGCGGGGCGCAGGTCGCGCTTACCGGTCAGAACGCCTTTGAATGGACCGGCGGCATGATCGGGGCGGCCGAAGGGGCGGGACCGGATACGACCGTCAAGGCCTTCATCGATTTCCAGCACGACGTCTGCGCCAAGGACATTCGCCTTGCCGTGCGCGAGGGCATGCATTCGGTGGAGCATATCAAGCGCTTCACCACCAACGGCATGGCCTCCGACCAGGGCAAGCTCTCCAACATGCACGGGCTTGCGATCGCCGCGGAAGCGCTCGGCAAGGGGATCCCCGAGGTGGGGCTGACGACCTTCCGCCAGCCCTATACGCCGATAACCTTCGGCGCGATCGTCAACCACTCGCGCGGCAGCCTGTTCGATCCGGCCCGAAAGACGCCGATGCATGCCTGGGAGGAGGCGCAGGGCGCCGAGTTCGAGGATGTCGGCAACTGGAAGCGCGCCTGGTTCTATCCGAAGGCCGGCGAGGATATGCATGAGGCGGTCGCCCGCGAGTGCAAGACGGTCCGCGAAGTGGCCGGCGTCTTCGATGCGTCGACGCTCGGTAAGATCGAGGTGGTCGGCCCCGACGCCGCCCAGTTCCTCAACCTGATGTACACGAACGCCTGGGACAACCTGAAGCCCGGCCGCTGCCGCTACGGCATCATGCTGCGCGACGACGGTTTCGTCTATGACGACGGCGTCGTCGGCCGGCTGGCCGAGGATCGCTTCCATGTGACGACGACGACCGGCGGCGCGCCGCGCGTCCTGCATCATATGGAAGACTATCTGCAGACGGAGTTCCCGCATCTCAAGGTGTGGCTGACCTCGACGACGGAGCAATGGGCCGTCATCGCCGTGCAGGGCCCGAAGGCGCGCGAGATCATCGCGCCGCTCGTCGAAGGCATCGATCTGTCTAACGAAGCCTTCCCGCATATGAGCGTCGCCGAAGGGCGGATCTGCGGCGTGCCGACAAGGCTGTTCCGCATGTCGTTCACCGGCGAGCTCGGCTTCGAGGTCAACGTGCCGGCGGACTTCGGCCAGGCGGTCTGGGAGGCGATCTGGGCGAGGGCCGAACCGATGGGCGCCTGCGCCTACGGCACCGAGACGATGCACGTGCTGCGTGCCGAGAAGGGCTACATCATCGTCGGCCAGGACACCGACGGCACGCTCACGCCGCATGACGCCGGGCTTTCCTGGGCGGTTTCGAAGAAGAAGCCGGACTTCGTCGGTATCCGCGGCCTGAAGCGGCCCGACCTCGTCAAGGACGGCCGCAAGCAACTCGTCGGTCTCCTTACCAAGGATCCGAAGGTCGTGCTGGAGGAAGGCGCTCAAATTGTCGCCGATCCGAACGAACCGAAACCGATGACCATGCTCGGCCACGTGACGTCGTCCTACTGGTCGTCAAATTGCGGCCGCTCGATTGCGATGGCGGTCGTTGCCGGCGGCCAGGCGCGCCTCGGACAGACGCTCTACGTGCCGATGGCCGACCGGACGATCGCCGTCGAGGTGAGCGACATGGTGTTCTTTGACAAGGAAGGAGGTCGCCTCCATGGCTGACCAGGCAATTCGCAAAGCTCCGCTCGCCGGCCTCAGGGGTGGCTCGCACGCGGCGATCCTGACGCCGGCCGCACCCGCCTCGCGGATCTCGCTGCGCGCCGGCAAGGACGCGGTTCCGGCGCTCTCCGCCGCCCTCGGTGTGACGCTTCCGCTCAGGCCGAAGACCTCGGCGTCGAGCGGCAAGCGCCATGCGCTCTGGCTCGGTCCGGACGAGTGGCTGGTGATCGACGAGGACGGCGCCGACCTGATGGCCGCCGCCGCATCGAGCGGCGCACTCCATTCGGCCGTCGATGTCTCGCACCGCAACACGGCGATCATCGTCAGCGGACCGGGCGCGGAAGTGGCGATCAATAGCGGCTGCCCGCAGGACCTGTCGCTCGGCCTTTTCCCGGTCGGCGCCTGCTCGCGCACCGTCTTCGGCAAGGCGGAGATCGTTCTCCTCCGGACGGCGGAGGATACATTCCGCCTCGAATGCTGGCGGTCGTTCTCGCCCTTCGTCTTCGGCCTGCTTTCGGAAGGCGCCGAAGACGCGGCGCATTGAGGCGGCGTATTTTTGAACTGGAAGCGGCGGAGCGATCTGCCGCTTTTTCTTTTTCAGGCCCGGATGTGACGTGTCACGCTGTCACAGTCTGCTGCTTGCCGACCAGCCTTCCCATGCGACCCATCGGCCGTGGAAGTCGGCGCGACCGATGAGGTGCTTTTCACCGCCCGGCCATATCTGGAGCGACAATGCCGCTCCGGGCGTTTGGCCGTCTGCCTCCATCTGCAGCCGGGCGATCGGCGCCTCGTCAGTCGCCGCCACGCCGGCGGCGGAAATCAAAGCCTCACCTTGCCTCTGGGCAGTCGCCGGCAGGTATTGCCAGGCGACCGAGTGATAGATGACGTGAAGGGCGCCGGGAAAGCTCGTTGCCAGCCGCACCTTCAGCCAGTCGATTGCCTCAGCGCGCTCGACCAGCCTGGCTTCGGATGCGGCGATGTCCAATGCTTTCCTCGTTCGATCGAGCCGGTCCAATTGGTCGGCCCAGATATAGGAGAGCAGCAGCAGCCGATCGTTCTCGTCCGCCGGGTTCAGTGGATTGAGATCGCAACCGGCGCGCTCCACAATGTCGATGGGCCCGATCGGCGGCGGTCGACCCGCCCAGTCCGGCGCAATGACGACCGCGGAAGTTTCGTCGCCCCAGTCACCGTTCGGCAGAGCGTAGCGATAGCGATCCCAATGGAGGTTCAAGCCGGCGCTGGCGCCGATCTCGGAGAGGACAAGTGGCATTCCGAAAAGGTGTGCGATCGTCAGGAAGCCCGGAAGCAATGCGCCGGAGCGGCGCACCTCATTGGTTTGCGGTGCTGAGCCAAGCCTCTCGATAATGAAATCCGCATGCCTCGCAAGGGCGCCCTCGCAAGCCGACCATAGTGCGGCGTCATCGGCATGATTGGGCGGATAGCATCCTTGCAGTTCCTCGTCGCGATGCAGAAGAACAAGAGCGTGAAGGGCGCCAAACAGCCTGAGCGCCAGTGCGTCGCCGTCGGCGGATGGATCGCCCGGCCAGCTGAGAACGCGGCACCCGACCGCGGTTTTCTCGTTCAGGCAATCTGCGGCCAGCCGGCAGAGGCGCGCCGTGAAGGGCGAACCGAGCTGTTCGCAGGCTTTCGCCTGGCGGCGAAATGCACCGCGGACGGTCTCGGCCGGCCGGCCGTCAGGCATCGGCCGGCCGGTCCTTCGGGTCGAACTGGATGATCGTCTGCCACACGGCGGTGAGAGCCGGCTTGCGTTCGCCTTCGACCTCCACGGTCGCGTCATAGGTGATCATCAGCATGCCGGCGCCGCGGAAGCGGGCATCGGCCATGGTGAAGCGGCCGCGCACCCGCGCGCCGCTCTTGACGGGTGCCATGAAGCGCACCTTGTCGAAGCCGTAATTGATGCCCATCGTCTGCTCGCGGATCTTCGGCAGGCAATTGTAGTTCATTGCCGAGAGCAGCGAGAGCGACAGAAAGCCGTGCGCAATCGTGCCGCCGAAGGGTGTTTCGGCCGCCGCGCGCTCGGGATCGGTGTGGATGAACTGGAAGTCGCCCGTCGCCTCGGCAAAATTGTCGATGGTCTTCTGGGAAACGGTGATCCAGTCGGATACGCCGATCTCTTTGCCGATCAGATCTCTTACGTCGGAAAGTGAAATGTCTTGCGGCATGAGATTGTCCTGAACCAGCGGCCTCCCTATTGATCTATAGGCTGGCCGGGCAATATCTAGCAAGTGGCGGTAAAACTTTAGAAAACCTCGACCAGGAAGGTGACTGAACGCGCCGCGGCGGCGGCCGGCAGCGCCACGCCCGTGAGGGCGTCGCGCCATTCGCCGTCGAGGCTCGGGGGCGGCCTGAAGGGGTGCGACGCATGGCCGCGGTTGATGACCACGGCGAGCCGGGTCGATCGCTGCTGTTGCCGATCCCCGGTCGCCAGCACCATGATAAAGTTGTCGGTCGCCGGGTGTTCCCAATCCTCGACAGTCATCGAACGGCCGTCGAGCCGCAGCCAGGTGACGTCGCCCTGTCCGGTGAAGAAGGTCGTGTCGGCGAAGACGCCAAAGCGGCGGCGCATGGCGGAGAGCGCAGCCGTGTGGTCGACGAGTTGCTGGTCGAGCGCCTCCCAGTCGAGCCAGGTGGTCGTATTGTCCTGTGCATAGGCATTGTTGTTGCCGTGCTGGCTGCGACCGCCTTCGTCCCCCGCCGTCAGCATGATCGTTCCGCGCGAGGCGAACAGGCTGCCGGCGAGCGCCATGACATCGTTCTGCCGCGCCGCAACGACCTCCGGATCCTCGGTCGCGCCCTCGGCGCCATTGTTCCAGGAATAATTCTCGTTGTGCCCGTCGCGATTGCCTTCGCCATTCGCCTCGTTGTGCTTGCGCGCATAGGCGACGAGGTCGAAGAGCGTGAAGCCGTCATGGGCGGCGATGAAATTGACGCTGCGCGTCGTCGTCTCGCCCCAGCGCGAGAAGGTCTCGGAAGAGCCGGCAAGCGCGGTGGCGAGCGCCCCGACGGCGTGCCGATCGCCGCGCCAGTAACGGCGAATATCGTCGCGGGCGCGATCGTTCCATTCGAGAAAGGGGTGCGGGAAATTGCCGAGCTGATAGCCGCCGGGGCCGGTGTCCCAAGGCTCGGCGATCAGGATGCGGTCCGACAGCAGCGGATCGGCGACGATCGCCGCGAAGAGGGCTGCGTCGCGGTGAAAACCGCCCATGTCCCGGCCGAGGATGGAGGCAAGGTCGAAGCGGAAACCGTCGACGCCGGCGGCCAGCACGAAATGGCGCAGGCTGTCGAGGATCAGCCTTTGGACGATCGGGTGATCGCAGGCGATGGTATTGCCGCAGCCGGTGTCGTTGATGAGCTCGCCCGGCCGGTCGGTGACATGGCGATAATAGGCGAGATTGTCGAGACCGCGCATCGAAAGCGTCGTGCCGTAGCGGTCGCTCTCGCCGGAATGGTTGAAGACGAGGTCGAGGATGACGCCGATGCCGGCCTTGTGCAGGGCCTCGACGGTGTTGCGCAGCTCCTTGACGCCGCCGGGAACCAGGCGCGGATCGAGCGCCATCGGCGCGATCGGATTGTAGCCCCAGCCATTGTGGAGCCCGAGCAGCGGCAGGTGCCGCTCATCGATCCAGGCGACGATCGGCATCAGTTCGACGACGGACACGCCGAGGCGGGTGAGGTGCTCGATGACGACCGGCTCGGCGAGGGCGGCCAGCGTGCCGCGCTTCTTTTCCGGAATGCCCGGATGAAGCATGGTGAACGGCTTGACGGCGACCTCGTAGATCAGGCCACCGGGCTCAAACAGCGGCGGCTTCGTCTTGACCGCCTTGACGTCCGTGACGATCGCCTTCGGCACGAGGTCGGCCGTTTCCCCGCCGAACACCGTCAGCCGTGGATCGTGGCGAAAGGGGCGGTCGAGTTCCACGGCATAGGGGTCGACGAGCAGCTTGGAGGGGTCGAACCACAGTCCGTGGTCGGGCGAGTAGACGCCCTCCGCACGCAAGCCATAGCGGGTGCCGAGCGGCACGTCGGCAAGGGTGATACTGTGGACATCGCCGTCTCGCGCCATCGGCAGGCGGCGCAGTTCTTTGTCGCCCTGCTTGTCGAACAGGCAGAGATCGATGAGGGCGGCATTGTGGGACCAGACGGCAAAGCGGGTTCCGTCTGGCGTGCGCGTAACGCCGAGAGGTGGGATTCCGGTCGTCGGCATGAAGGCGCTTCCCTTTTTGATTTTACAGTTGAAATCAGTGCCGCCGTCCACCCCCTCTGACCTGCCGGCCATCTCCCCCACAAGGGGGGAGATCGACTCGCGGCGAACCCTCGCCCGGGTCGAACGGCTTGGAATAGGAAGCCTCATCATTCGCACAGGGCGGGCCGCATCCGATCTCCCCCCTTGTGGGGGAGATGGCCGGCAGGCCAGAGGGGGGTGAACTGGGGCACCAGCGGAGGATTTGAGAGAGCGCCTCAGGTGATGACGGTCGGTTCCTCGCGGCCGGTGCGCGTCTTGATCTCGGCGAGGTCTTCGGCGACGGCGATCAGGTCGGCCAGCGCTTGCTGCGTGTCGAGGTCGTGGCGGGTCGGATCCGGCTCGAAGCGTTCGATATAGACGCGCAGCGTCGCGCCGGACGTACCGGTGCCGGAGAGGCGGAAGACGACCCGCGATCCGCCCTGGAAGAGGATGCGGATGCCCTGGTTGTTGCTCACCGATTTGTCGACCGGATCGTTGTAGGAGAAATCATCGGCGGTCTCGACGGTGAGCGCGCCGAAGCCCTTGCCCGGCAGCCCGGCGAGCTTGTCCCTGAGCGCGGTGATCAGGCCGTTTGCCGCATGCGTATCGACGCCTTCATAGTCATGGCGCGAATAATAGTTGCGGCCGTAGGTCGACCAGTGCTTGCGGACGATGTCGAGCGCGCTTTCCTTGCGGACGGCCAGGATGTTGAGCCAGAGCAACACGGCCCAGAGCCCGTCCTTCTCGCGTACGTGGTTGGATCCGGTGCCAGCGCTTTCCTCGCCGCAGATTGTCGCCAGGCCCTCGTCGAGCAGGTTGCCGAAGAACTTCCAGCCGGTCGGCGTCTCGTAGAGACCGATGCCGAGTTTCTCGGCGACGCGGTCGGCCGCACCACTCGTCGGCATGGAGCGGGCGATGCCGGCAAGGCCCTTGGCATAGCCGGGCGCCAGATGCGCATTGGCGGCAAGGATCGCCAGGCTGTCGGAGGGAGTGACGAAGATGCCCTTGCCGATGATCAGGTTGCGGTCGCCGTCGCCGTCGGAGGCGGCGCCGAAATCGGGCGCGTCGGGCGCCATCATCGTCTCGTAGAGGGCGCGGGCATGGACGAGGTTCGGGTCCGGATGATGGCCGCCGAAGTCCGGCAGCGGGATGAAGTTCATCACCGAGCCTTTCGGTGCGCCGAGCCGTTTCTCGATGATCTCCTTGGCATAGGGCCCGGTGACGGCGCTCATTGCATCGAAGACGACGCGGAAGCCGCCGGCAATCAGCTTGCGGATCGCCACAAAGTCGAACAGGCTCTCCATCAGCTCGGCATAGTCGGCGACCGGGTCGATGACCGTCACCGTCATGTTCTCGACCTGATGCGATGCCTCGGCGTCCAGATTGACGTCGGCGACGTCGGCGATCTTGTAGCTGTCGATCACCCTGGTGCGGTCGAAGATCGCATCCGTCACCTTTTCCGGTGCGGGACCGCCATTGCCGACATTGTACTTGATGCCGAAATCCTCGGTCGGGCCGCCGGGGTTGTGGCTTGCCGACAGCACGATGCCGCCGAAGGCCTTGTACTTGCGGATGACATTGGAGGCGGCGGGCGTCGACAGAATGCCGCCGCGGCCGACGAGCACGCGGCCGAAACCGTTCGCCGCCGCCATCTTGATCGCCTTCTGGATGACCTCGCGGTTGTAGTAGCGGCCGTCGCCGCCGATCACCAGCGTCTCCCCTTGGAAGCCTTCGAGCGAATCGAAGATGGATTGGATGAAGTTCTCGGCATAGTTCTTCTTCTGGAAGACCGGGACCTTCTTCCTAAGGCCCGAAGTGCCGGGCTTCTGGTCGCCATAGGGGTTGGTGGAGACGGTTTTTATCATCTGTCTTAGCCTTTCGCGAGAAGACCGGAGTAGAGCGACGCGTAGCGTTCCGCACTCTTGGCCCATGAAACGTCGGACTTCATGCCCTGGTTCTGCAGCCGCGCCCACACTTTCGGCTCGCTGTATGCACGCATTGCGCGCCGGATCGCAAGGCGCAAGCCGTCGGCGGTGACCGGGCGGAACTGGAAGCCAGTCGCGACCCTGGCCGACAGCGCCGCCTCGTTGGCGTCGATGACCGTGTCGGTCAGGCCGCCGGTGCGGGCAACGATCGGTATGCAACCATAGCGCAGACCATAGAGCTGCGTCAGGCCGCAGGGCTCGAAGCGCGAGGGGATGAGGATCGCGTCGGAACCCGCCTGCATGAGATGCGACAGCGGCTCGTCGTAGCCGGTCGCCATGCCGATACGGCCGCGGTGACGCGAGGCGGCGGCCATCAGCGCCCCCTCGAGCGCACTGTCGCCGGAACCGAGCACGATAAGCTTGCCGCCGAGCGTCACGATATCGTCGGCCGCTTCGGCCAAGAGGTCCATGCCTTTTTGCCAGGTGAGCCGGCTGATGACGCAAAAGATCGGACCGCGGCTCGCGTCCAGGCCAAAACGCTCTTCCAGAGCCTTGCGATTGGCGGCTCGCTGCTTGATGGCGGTCGGACCGTAGTTTCGGGCAATGTGGGGATCCGTCTCGGGGTTCCAAGTATCGACATCGATGCCGTTGACGATCCCGGTCAGGTCCATGGCGCGGCTTGCCAGAAGCCCTTCCATTCCCATGCCGAATTCCGGCGTCAGGATCTCATGCGAATAGGAAGGACTGACCGTAGTGATCGCCGTCGCCGTCTGAAGGCCGCCCTTGAGGAAGCCGACATCGCCGTAATATTCGACGAACGGCACGGAGAAGGCTTCGGGCGGTAGGGAGAGCTCGGGAAAGACCGAAGCGCCGAACTGGCCTTGGAAGGCGATGTTGTGGATCGTCAGCACCGTCGGCATGTTCCGTGCCGAGCCGAAACGCATATAAACCGGTGTCAGCGCCGCCTGCCAATCGTGGACATGGACGATATCCGGCTTCCAGCCGGGAACGACATCGTCGCCGGCGATCTCGGCGGCGGCGAGCGACAGGGCGGCGAAGCGGCGGAAATTGTCCGCATAGTCGCGCCCGGTCGGATCGAGATAGGGTCCGCCGTCGCGGTCGTAGAGCGCCGGTTGATCGAGGACGAGCAGGTCCAGCCCGTCGAATTCGGCCGCCAGGATGGTCGCCGGGTGGCCGAACAGATTGGCGATGCGGCCGGCCGCCTTTGGCTTCTTGAGCTTGTGGAGCACGGCCGGGTAGCCGGGCAGCAGGGTGCGGGTGCGGATGCCGTGGGGAAGAAGTGCCGCGGGAAGCGCGCCGGCGACATCGGCGAGCCCCCCGGTCTTGACCAGCGGGTAGACCTCGGACGCAACGGACAGGATGTTCATATGCGGCAGACCTACATTCCCAGCTTGTCGATCATCGTTTGGGTGATCAGGCAGACGCCGTTCTCGGACCGGCGGAAGCGCTTGGCGTCGAGCACCGGATCATCGCCGACCACCAACCCCTCCGGTATCACGACCCGGCTGTCGATGACGACATTGCGCAGAATCGAATGCCGCCCGATCGTCACGTCGGGGAGAACTACGGCATTTTCGAGTCGGGAGTATGAATTGACCCGGACGCCGGTGAACAGGAGGCTCCTGTTGAGCGCCGCACCGGAGATGATGCAATCGCCCGAGACGAGCGAGGAGGTCGCCGAGCCGCGGCGGTCTTCGTCGTCGTGGACGAATTTTGCGGGCGGCTTGATTTCGGAGAAGGTCCAGATCGGCCAGGTGCTGTCATAGATGTCGAGCTCGGGCGTGATATGGGTGAGGTCGATGTTGGCCTGCCAGTAAGCGTCGATCGTGCCGACGTCGCGCCAGTAGGCCTCGCGTTCGAAATCCGAACGGACGCAGGAGTGGGTGAAGCGGTGGGCAACCGCCTTACCGTGCTCGACGATATAGGGGATGATGTCCTTGCCGAAGTCGCGACTCGACTTCGGATCGGCAGCATCCCGGCGCAGCATGTCCATCAGGAACTTGGTGTGGAAGACGTAGATGCCCATGGAGGCCAGCGCCATCTCCGGGTTGCCCGGGATGCCGGGTGGATCGGCCGGCTTCTCGACGAAGGCGATGATGCGGTCCTCGTTGTCGACATGCATGACGCCGAAGCCCGTCGCCTCCATGCGCGGCACTTCCAGGCAGCCGATCGTCACATCGGCGCCGGAATCGACGTGCTGCTGCAGCATCAGCTCGTAGTCCATCTTGTAGATGTGGTCGCCGGCGAGGATCACCATGTACTCGACGCCATGATCCTCGATGATGTCGATGTTCTGGAAAACCGCATCGGCGGTGCCTTCATACCATTGCGTCTCCGAGACGCGCTGGCTGGCCGGCAGGATGTCGAAACTCTCGTTGCGCTCGGGGCGGAAGAAGTTCCAGCCGCGCTGCAGGTGGCGGATCAGCGAATGGGCCTTGTACTGGGTCGCCACGCCGATGCGGCGGATACCGGAATTCAACGCATTGGAAAGCGCGAAATCGATGATGCGCGCCTTGCCGCCGAAATAGACGGCCGGCTTGGCGCGCCGGTCGGTCAGTTCCTTCAGTCGGCTGCCGCGGCCGCCGGCGAGAACATAGGCCATGGCATCACGGGCCAGAGGTTGCGTACGTTTTTCCACCATTTGTCCTCCCCAAGATCAGTTCTTCGGGGACCGCCCGGCAGCATTCTGCGACGCCTCGCGGGCCCCATGATTCTCTATGCCTGTCCGCCGGCGGTGCCGGCCGGAACTGCTCCTCAATCCTGCTCCAGCATCAGCGTCGCCAGTGGCGGCAGCGTGATGGTGGCCATCGTCCTTCCGTTCGATCTCTTTTCCGCTTGCACGGCGCCGCCGTTGCCCTTGCCGCTTCCTCCGTAGATCTCCGCATCAGTGTTGAGGATTTCCTTCCAGCGCCCGGCGACCGGCAGCGGCACGTCGTAATCCTCCCGGTAGACGGGCGTGAAGTTGGTGACGACCGCGACCAGTTTCTCGCCCGGCGCCTTTCTGAGCCACGCGAAGACCGAATTGTCCCGGTCGTCGGCGATCAGCCACTCGAAGCCCTCGCCCTCGCAGTCGCGCGCATGCAGCGCCGGCTTTGCGCGGTAGGTGCCGTTCAAGTCGCGGACGAGCCGCCGCATGCCTTCGTGAAGGTTGTATTCGAGCAGGTTCCAGTCGAGCTGGCGCTCTTCCGACCATTCGCGCCATTGGGCGAACTCCTGCCCCATGAACAGCAGCTTCTTGCCGGGATAGCCCCACATGAAGGCGTAGTAGGCCCTGAGATTGGCGAACTTCTGCCAATCGTCGCCGGCCATCTTGGCGATCAGCGATCCCTTGCCGTGCACGACCTCGTCATGCGACAGCGGCAGGACAAAGTTCTCGCTGAAGGCGTAGATGAGCCCGAAGGTCATGTCGTTGTGGTGGAACTTGCGGTGCACCGGCTCGCGCGACAGATATTGCAGCGTGTCGTGCATGAAGCCCATGTTCCATTTGAAGCCGAAGCCGAGCCCGCCGGTGTGTACCGGATGCGAGACCTTCGGCCAGGAGGTCGACTCCTCGGCGATTGTCAGGACGCCCTGATGGATGCCGTAGAGGCGGCTGTTCATCGTCTGCAGGAAACGGACCGCCTCGAGATTTTCATTGCCGCCATATTCGTTCGGCACCCATTCGCCATGCTGGCGCGAATAGTCGAGATAGAGCATCGACGCGACCGCATCGACGCGCAGGCCGTCGACATGGAACTTCTCGGCCCAATAGAGGGCGTTGTTGACGAGATAGGCGGCGACCTCCTCCCGGCCGAAATTGTAGATTGCCGTGTTCCAATCGGGATGGAAGCCCTGGCGTGGATCCTCGTGCTCGTAGAGCGCCGTGCCGTCAAACCAGCGCAAGCCATGCTCGTCGGTCGGAAAATGCGCCGGCACCCAGTCGAGAATGACGCCGATGCCGGCCTTGTGGCAGCCATTGACGAAGCGGGCAAAGCCCTCCGGCTCGCCGAAGCGCGCGGTCGGCGAGTAAAGGCCGGTGGTCTGGTAACCCCATGACGGGTCGTAGGGAAATTCGGAAATCGGCAGGAATTCGATATGGGTAAAGCCCATGTCGACGCAATAGGGGATCAAGCGTCCCGCCAGTTCGTCCCAGGAGAGCATGTCGCCGTTGTCGCGGCGCTGCCACGAGCTGGCATGGACCTCATAGATGGAAATCGGCTGCCGGCGCGGATCGACTTCATCCCAGTGCCGCCGGTGCGCCTCGTCGTCCCAGACCTGGGCGATTTCGCCCGTGGTTACCGATGCGGTGTCGGGGCGGAGCTCCGAGCGCCGGGCGAACGGATCGGCCTTTAGAGGCAGCAGCGTGCCGTCGTTGCCGAGAATCTCGTATTTGTAAGGGACGCCAATCGGCACGCCGGGGATGAAGATTTCCCAGATGCCCGTGTCGGCGCGTAGCCTCATGACGTGGCGGCGCCCGTCCCAGTCGTTGAAGCTGCCGACGACGGAGACGCGCCGCGCGTTCGGCGCCCAGACGGCGAAGTGAAAGCCTTCGGCGCCGTCGTGCGAGATCGGGTGGGCCCCCAGCCTGTCGAAGAGCCTGAGATGCGAGCCTTCGCGGATGTAGTAGTCGTCCATCGGCCCAAGGACGGGACCGAAACTGTATGGATCGACCACGACCCATTCGCCGCCCGGATTGCGGGCCCGGTAGCGGACCGGCTGCGCCTTGCGGAGCGCGACGGGACCTTCGAAAAACCCCGCGTCGTGGCGCCGCTCAAGTGCTCCGACGTCGTTGCCGGACAGGGTCTCCGCGACCACCGTCGCCGCGCCGGGAACGAAGCAGCGCGCGACATAGCTCTTGCCGCATGCGTGAACGCCGAGAACGGCAAAGGGGTCGCTGTGGGTGCCGGAAAGTATTGCCTCGATTTCCTGCGCCGGCAGAAAGCCTGGTGCAGCGGGCGTTTCGTCCTTGCCGGGCGGTGACGTCATCCGGCTCTCCAGATTTCACCGGCATATTGCCGGATCGTGCGGTCGGAAGAGAACCAGCCCATGCGGGCGGTGTTGCGGATCGTCTTCGAATACCAGTCGGACGGAGTGGTCCAGAGTTTGTCGACCTCACGCTGCGCCTTGGCATAGGCTTCGAAATCGGCGGCGACCATGAACCAGTCATGGTTGTAGAGGCCGTCGACAAGTCCCGCGAAGCGGTTGCGGTCATCCGGCGAGAAGACGCCGGAGGCAATCGCCTGAAGCGCCTGCGACAGCTCGCGCGAGCCCTCGATGACAGCACGCGGGTTGTGCGCCTCGGCCCGGGCCTTCGCCACCTCCTCGGCGGTCATGCCGAAGATCTTGATGTTTTCCTCGCCGACCCAGTCGCGCATCTCCACATTGGCGCCGTCGAGCGTGCCGATGGTCAGGGCGCCGTTGAGGCCGAACTTCATGTTGCCGGTGCCCGATGCCTCCATGCCTGCGGTCGAGATCTGCTCGGAGAGGTCTGCCGCAGGAACCATCACCTCGGCCAGCGAGACGTTGTAGTTGGGGACAAAGACGATTTTCAGGAGACCGCGCACGGCCGGGTCGTTGTTGATGACACGGGCGACGTCATTGGCGAGCTTGATGATCAGCTTGGCGTGATGGTAGCTCGGCGCCGCCTTGCCGGCGAAGAGCTTGACGCGCGGAACCCAGTCGAGCTCGGGATGCGAGCGGATCTGATCGTAGAGCGCCACGGCCTCGATGATGTTGAGCAATTGCCGCTTGTATTCGTGGATGCGCTTGATCTGGATGTCGAACATCGCCGACGGATCGAGCCTGATGCCGAGGCTCGCCTGGACCACCTTCGCCAGCTTGACCTTGTTGGCGCGCTTGACGGCGGCGAACTGTTCCTGGAAGTCCGCCTTGTCGGCAAAGGCGTCGAGCGCCTGCAGCGCCTCGGTGTTGTCCATGAACTCGTCGCCGATCGCGTCCCGGATGAGACCGAACAGGCCGGGATTGCACTGCATCAGCCAGCGGCGCGGCGTGATGCCGTTGGTCTTGTTGTTGATGCGGTCCGGATAGAGCTTGTGCAGGTTGGCGAACACCGTCTCCTTCATCAGGTCGGTGTGCAGCGCCGAGACGCCGTTGATCGAATGTGAGCCGACAAAGGCGAGATTGCCCATGCGCACCCGCCGCTCGCCCGTTTCGTCGATCAGCGAGATGGAGCGGATTTCCTCGTCGGCTGCATGCTTTTGCCGGCGCGCCTCGATGAGGACTTTCGCATTGATCGCGTAGACGATCTGCATGTGGCGGGGCAACAGCCGCTCGAAGAGCGGCACCGGCCAGCTTTCGAGCGCTTCCGGCAGCAGCGTGTGGTTGGTATAGGCGAAGGTCCGCCGGGTGATGTCCCAGGCCTCTTCGAAACCGAGCCCGTGGATGTCGGTCAGCAGGCGCACCAGTTCGGCGACGGACACCGCCGGGTGCGTATCGTTGAGCTGGATGGCGACCGCATCCGGCAGCGACGTGAAGTCCGGATATTGCTGCAGATGCCGGCGCAGAATGTCCTGCAGCGAGGCGGAGGAGAAGAAGTATTCCTGTCGGAGGCGCAGTTCCTGGCCGGCCGGCGTGGCGTCGGCCGGATAAAGCACGCGTGTCAGGCTCTCCGCCTTGTTGCTCTCGCGCAGCGCACCGATGTGGTCGCCGGCGTTGAAGGCGTCGAGCAGGATCGGATCGATCGGCTGCGCAGCCCACAGCCGCAGCGTGTTGACCCGCTTTGCCCGCCAGCCGACGGCCGGCGTGTCGAAGGCGGTGGCGATCACCCGCTCCGCCGGCTTCCAGACGTAGCGCTGGACTTCCTCGTCGATATTGACCGTCTCGACGCTGCCGCCGAAACCGATCTCGTAGGAGCTCTCCCGCCGCTCGAATTCCCAGGGATTGCCGTGGGCCAGCCAGGTTTCGGGCAGTTCGACCTGCCAGCCGTCGGCCATCTGCTGGCGGAACAGGCCGTGCATGTAGCGGATGCCGTAGCCATAGGCGGGGACATCGACGGTTGCCATCGACTCCATGAAACAGGCGGCAAGGCGCCCAAGGCCGCCATTGCCGAGCGCGGCGTCGGGCTCGAGCTGCGCCACAACGTCGATATCGACGCCCAGCGAGGCAAGCGCATCACGCATCTCGTCCATCAGGCCGATATTCGTCATGGCGTCGCGCATCAGCCGGCCGATGAGGAATTCGAGTGAAAGGTAGTAGACACGCTTCGCCCCCGTCGCATAGGTCTTGCGCGTCGAGTCCATCCACTTGTCGGTGATCCGGTCGCGGGCGACCAGAATGGCGGCGGTCAGCCAGTCATGCGGCTTTGCGACCTTCGGATCCTTGCCGATGCGGTATTTGAGGCGCTCGAGAATCTCGACGGCAAGCTGGCCCGGTTCGGAGGATCTCAGGGCCGGCTGCGGCAGTTCGTTGGTGGAGAGCCGATTCATCATGAGAACTGTCAAACCCTTGTTGCATTTCAGGAAACCGTAGGCCGAACCGGCCTGGAAAAGGCATTTATGCATCGATCCGAAGCGCTTGCAACAGGTGTTTTTAAATGGATTAGATCACTGCGACGCCGGGCGCGGATGCAGTTAGGCTTCTATTTCAATAGTTTCGCAGGAAGAAAAATGCCGTCCGGCAGAGGCCGGACGGCATTTCAAAACGACTAATTCAGGCCCGACATCCCAGGTCTTAAGGGGCCTGCTGTTGAGGCCGGCTATTTCGTCAGGCGGGAAACCACTGCCGCGGCGCGTTCGCCAATGGCCTTGAAGGCCGCGACAAGGTCTGTGACTTCCTCGGCCTCGAAATAATGCGAGGTGGAGGAGGCGCAGTATTTCAGCAACGCCTGGCCGCGCGGCGGCGCCATGAAGGCGACGCTATAGATCTCGACCTTGTTGGCCTTAGCGGTGTCGCACCATTGCTTCGTGACCGTGTCGTCATTGGCGTAATTGTTCTCGCCGTCGGTCATGAAGACCATGTACCTCGACGGAACCTGGCCGTTCTTGGCGGCGTGCGCCGTTTTTTCCGTCTCCGCGATGACCTTCTGGTAGGCGGTCTTGAAGGCGCCAGCCGATGCCGTGCCGCCGGTTGCGACGAGCGCATTGACATAAGCCGCGGCGCCGCTCGTACCCCAGGCGAGTGTTCCCGCGGTGTCTTGCACAGAATTATAGGAGATCGCGGCGGTGCGGACATAGATCTGATCCGGGTCCGCGACCAGCAATTGCGCCAGCAGGTCGGTGACGGCAGTCTTCAGAGCGTCGATCTTGGTGACGTAGCAGGGACTGCTCGCCCAAAGATTGGGGTATCTGCTCCAGTTGGACTCCGTATAGTTGGGGCAGCTCTTTTTTGCCGTGTTGATTGTGTTCGTCTTCCATGCCATCGAGCCGGATCGGTCGAGGACCAGGTACATCGACAGCGCGTTCTTGCTCTCGGTCGCGCTTTCCGCCGTGGAGCTGGCTTCGAGCTCGATCGAATCCGTGCCGAGCAGCCGCGTCATGGCGTTGAACTCGATGACGTGCTTGTTGATGACGGTGACCTGGAAGATCTTTCCTTTCGTACCGTTGGGTGTCTCGGTGATGTTCACCTCGAGCGTGTTGACGTCGTCCCACGTTGGCGTCGACGACGCAGCGCCGGAGGAGGCTCCGTCTCCGCTGTCGGCCGGAGCATCGGGCGTCGTGGTGCCGCCGGCCTGGGTCTTCAGGAATTTGCGGGCGATCTCCTTGGCTGCCGCGATATCCGGCTGTTCGTCGGAGACAAGCGCGGAGGCCGCCGCAAGGGCGGCCGCGTCGGTCGCGTCCTGCAGCTGGTTCTTCGTCATCAGCATGTTGGCCATGTCGATCGAAACGCCACCGGCTGCGAGAAGCAGCGGCGCTGCGACCGCCGTCATCATTCCAAAATTGCCGCCCCGGTCCTTGAGCATCGTGATGAAGGACCGGCCGATCATGGACCGTCTTCTCATGTTTCGCACCCCCACACGTTGTAGCTTTTCGCCTATGACACTAGCGGTGATGCGTTACGGTCCCGTTGAGACGATCGCTGCAATCTTAGCGAAACTGCCAGAAAGCCCATGTCTTCTGGGGGCATTCGGCGAGGCCGAACTGTGCGAAAACGGTGCGAATTGTACTGTTTCAGGTCATTCCACGGGAATGACGTCGACGGCCTGTTCGGTTGTGTGGCTGCCGTAGCTTTTCAGCACACCGATGACCGGCGCCACGTCGCCATAGTCACGGCCATGGCCGACGACGATATGATCGGTGCCTGCCGGAATATTGTTGGTCGGGTCGAGTTCCATCCACCCGCCGGTTGTGCCGCACCAGAAGCGGACCCAGGCATGCATGGCGTCGGCACCTTCAAGCCGCTCCTTGCCGGGCGGCGGCAGGGTCCTGAGGAACCCGCTGACATAGCCGGCGGGGATGCCGAGGCTGCGCAGCGCCACGATCATCACATGCGTGAAATCCTGACAGACGCCGCGCTTCAGCCTGAAGGCTTCGGCGGGCGTCGTGGTCACGGTCGTCGCTTCGGCATCGTAGACGAAATCGCGGTGAATGCGCTCGCAGATGGCGCTGCCGATCTGACGCACCGTCATGTTTTCCCCGGCGATCTCGCGCGCATAGGCGGCGATTTCCGCAGCCTCCGGCAGTAGCGGACTCGGGCCGATGAAATGGTGCGGCGATTCTACATCGATCGCCCAGCAGGAGGCGAGCTGCGGGGGCAGGCCGGCCAGAGGCGGCGATAAATCGGCGGTGAGCTCCGTCGCCTCGGCCTGCACGCGCGCCTGCATGCGAATGACCAGGTTCTCGTGTACCGAGCGGAACAGGATGGAGGTGGTGGCGTTGGCAAAGAAATCGACGCTCTCCGACCGCTCGCCCGGCGTGGGCTGGAACGTGACGGAGCCGGCGATGAGGCGCTGTCGGCCCGGAATTGAGGCGGGCAACACGCGCACGAGATGGCGCCCGCCGCTCACCGGAACCTCGTAGCCGTAGGTGATCCTCAAGTTGATGTCATAGAGCATGGGAAGTGCCGCCCTTCGCTGGATCACGATACGGTATTCGTTTGCCACAATGACCCCTCCCCAACCCCTTCCCACAAGGGGGAGGGGCCCGGTGGCCGCGGCGCTCGCCTGTCATTCCAAACTGGCGTCCAGCACCAAGGTTGACGGGAAGGTGGGGTGGGTTCGGCAGAGAAAGCCCGTCCCCCTTGTAGGGAGGGGTTGGGGAGGGGTGGCATCCCCACACGCGTGCGCTGCTGTGCCGCCTCATTCCACTCTAGCCGAGATAGGTTTGGGCGAGCAGGTCCGAAAGTTTTTCGAGGTCCTGCTCGAGCCGCTTGTAGACCGTCTCGTTCATCGCTTCCGGCGTCATCACCGCAAGCCCGGAGTGAAGCCGCATCGTTTCCCGGTAGAAGGGTGACATCTGGCCGTTGACGAAGGCGTTCGGCAGCAGCTCGACCTCCGTCTTGATCTCGTTCAACTGAAAAAGCACGGAGCGGGGGTTGAGCGGGTCGAGCGCCAAGAGGTCGGTGACCGTCAGGGCGGCCGTGTTGACATTGTAACGGCGGCGATGGGTCATGACGCTGTCGCCGATCTCGAGCAGCATGTCATAGGCGCCGTCCGGAGCCTCCGGTCCGGACATGTGCCCGAGCAGCCTCGTCATGTGCAGGCCACGCTCGAGATAGCGGCCGATCGACAGGAACCGCCAGCCGGTGAAGCGATACATGTTCTCGTGGACGAGACCGGCAAAACCCGCAAGCTTGCGCAAGAGAATGGTCATCGCATGGGTCGCGTCGTCGCCGGCCTGCACTGTCGCATGGAATTTGCGTGCCGTTTTCGACAGGTCGTTCAAGGCGAGCCAGCCGTCGGGGGAGAACCGATCGCGGATGTTGCCGGCGCTGAAGAGCGCGCTGTCGATGTTGGCAAGCAGGCTCACCGGTACCGGCTGGCGCGTGCTGATGTCGAGCGCGGAGAGGTAGCTGCTGACGTCCTTCAGGAGCGGCATGCTCGGATCGGCCGCTTCGGCAAAGCGAGCGTGCCAGGCGCGCAGGATCCGAAGCGCACCCTCCGCTCTCTCGATATAGCGGCCGAGCCAGAAGAGATTGTCCGCCGCGCGGCTCGGCAGGCTGCCTGGAAGATTGCGGGTGAAGCTCTCCTCGGCCGGGAGCAGGGTGGTGCGCTCGACCGGTTTGTCGCTGACGATCCAGACATCGGCGGCGGTGCCGCCCGCCTGCATGGCGATCGCCGCCACGTCGTCGCCCGAGCCGATGCGGGCGAAGCCGCCCGGCATGATCTGCCAGCCGTCGCGGGTGCGTGCCGCAAAGACGCGCAAGCTCATCGGCCGCGGCGTCAGCCGCCCGCGCACCCAGGCCGGCGTCGTCGACAGGGTGACGACCTCCTGCCCGACGAGCTTGCCACCATCTGTCGCCAGCCATTCGGCGACCGAGGTCCTGGCGGTGTCGCGCAGCGAAGCGCCGAGCACCGATTGGCCGTTGTCGTCGAAGAAGGGCCGCGTCGAATAGGCCGGGCCGATCACCATGCCCTCGATGTTGTTCGCGACCTGCTGGCGCTCCGATTCCTGGCCGCACCACCAGGTGGCGATCGACGGCAGCTTCTGCTCTTCCCCAAGCAAATGGCGACACAGCGTCGGCATGAAGGCGAGGAAGGCACGCGTCTCGATAATGCCGGAACCGATCGCATTGACGATCGAGACGGAGCCGGCCCGGAGCGCTTCGACGAGGCCGGGCGTGCCGATATGGGAGGATTGATCGAGTTCGAGCGGATCGGCGAAGGAGGCGTCGAGGCGGCGCCACAGCACGCCGATCGGCTTCAGGCCGGCGACGGTGCGCACCATCACCCGGCCGCCGACGACCGTCAGGTCCTCGCCTTCGAGCAGCATGAAGCCGAGATAACGGGCGATATAGGCATGCTCGAAATAGGTTTCGTTGGCGATGCCGGGCGAGAGGACGGCGATGCGGTCGTCCGGATGCAGCTTTTGAGCTTGCAGGGTGTCGCGGAACGCCCCGAAGAAGCTCGCCAGGCGGTGGACGTGGGTTTCGGCGTAGAGGTTGGAAAAGGCGCGCGTCGTCGCCACGCGGTTTTCCAGCGCAAAGCCTGCGCCGGACGGCGCCTCGCTCCGGTCGGAAAGAACCCACCAGTTGCCGTCAGGCCCTCGTCCGATCTCGAAGGAACAGAAATGCAGGAAATGTCCACCCGCCGGGTTAACGCCGGCGAGCGGGCGCAGGAATTGCGGGTTGGATGCGACGAGGGCCGGCGGCAGCAGGCCTTCGCGGACGAGGCGGTTCTCGCCATAAATGTCCGCGACCACCTTCTCGAGGAGCTCGGCCCGCTGGATCAACCCCTCGGAAACGACAGCCCATTCGGCTTCGTCGATCAGCACCGGTATGTGCGACAGCGGCCAGCTTCGTTCGGTGTTTTCCTTGCCATAGGCCCGATAGAAGACGCCGGCGTCGCGCAGATAACGGTCGGCGCGGGCGAAGCGGTTGGCGAGCTCCGTTTCGTCCATTCGGCCGAGCGCGGCAAGCAGCCGCTGCCATACCGGTCGGACGTTGCCCTGGGGGTCGAGCATCTCGTCGGCGACGCCCGGCAGGGCGCGATAGCCGAACGCCGGGTCGCCATCGAGCCGCCTCTTGCTTGTTGCCTCTGCCGCCTGCTTCTTCGCCATTTACACTCCTGCCGGACGCCTCAAGTCGAGCGTCAGGGGAAACTCCGCCGATGGGGTCTCGGGTCGCAGCCGATACATGCCGGTCGTGTGGCCCCAGGGCTCGAAGCGCGCCAGCCGGCGTGCCTCCGCCTCATTGCCGTTGACCGGGAACGTCTCATAGTGACGCCCGCCCGGATGCGCAACATGGTAGACGCAGCCTCCGATCGCCCGATTCGACCATGTATCATAAACGTCGAATGTAAGGGGAGTGTTCACCGGCAAGACGGGGTGCAAGCCGGTTGCCGGCTGCCAGGCCTTGTAGCGCACGCCGGCGACGGCGATGCCGTTCGTGCCGGTTTTCGAAAGCGGCACCGACCGGCCGTTGCAGGTCACGATGTAGCGATCGGGATTGCCGGTCTCAAGCTTCACCTGAAGACGCTCTACGGACGAGTCGACATAACGCACCGTGCCGCCGATCGCGCCCTGCTCGCCCATCACATGCCAGGGCTCGAGCGCCTGGCGGATTTCGAGCTTCGCTTCCTCGTATTCCACCTCGCCGCAGAAGGGAAAGCGGAATTCGAGCTGTGCCGCGAACCATTCCGGCCGGAAATCGAAGCCATGAGCTCTCAGATCAGCGAGGACGTCGAGGAAATCCTGCCAGACATGATGCGGCAGCATGAAGCGGTCGTGAAGTGCCGTGCCCCAGCGCACGAAGCTGCCGTCGACCGGGTTCTTCCAGAAACGGGCGATGAGGGCGCGGACCAGCAGTTGCTGGGCAAGCGACATGCGGGCATTGGGCGGCATCTCGAAGCCGCGGAACTCGATGAGCCCGAGCCTTCCGGTCGGACCGTCGGGCGAAAAGAGCTTGTCGATGCAGATTTCGGAGCGGTGCGTGTTGCCGGTGACGTCGACGAGCAGGTTGCGGAACAGCCGGTCGACGAGCCACGGCAGCGGCGGCATGCGGCCCGCGCCGGGCGCCGGCACCTGGGCGAGGGCGATTTCCAGTTCATAAAGTGAATCGTGGCGTGCCTCGTCGATGCGCGGCGCCTGGCTGGTGGGTCCGATGAACAGGCCGGAAAAGAGATAGGAGAGCGAGGGATGGCGCTGCCAGTGCAGCACGATGCTCTTCAGGAGGTCCGGCCGGCGCAGGAAGGGACTGTCATTGGGGTTGCGACCGCCGACCACCACGTGGTTGCCGCCGCCGGTTCCAGTGTGGCGGCCGTCGATCATGAACTTGTCGGCGCCGAGCCGGCTCTGGCGCGCCTCCTCGTAGATCGCCGTGGTAATGTCGACGCATTCCCCCCAGGTCGACGCCGGGTGGATGTTGACCTCGATCACGCCCGGGTCGGGTGCCACCCGGATGACGTTGATGCGCTCGTCCTGCGGCGGAGCATAGCCTTCGATGTGGACGGTGAGGCCGAGCGCCGCGGCGGCCCGCTCGGTCGAGGCGATCAGGTCCAGATATTCCTCGATGTCCGTCGTCGGCGGCATGAAGACGCTGAGCCGGCCGTCGCGCGGCTCGACCGTGATCGCGGTGCGCACGGAGCCGGCGATCTCGTCGCGCGAGACGGGCAGCGGCGTTTGCGGCTCCTCGGAGGGCTGGAAGCGTGACTGTTGGGCGCGACCCTTCTCTTCGGTGAAATCGGGCAGGTCTGAGCGCCGAACGGTCGGGTCGACCGGATTGATATAGGGATAGGAGGAGGGGGCGATATAGGGCAGAGAACCGAGCGGCAGGCGGTAACCGACCGGACTGTCGCCGGGCACGAGAAAGATCTTGCCGCGCCGGGTCCTCCATTTCTCGCTCGTCCATTTGCGGCCCGAGGCCCGGGAATTCCAGGCCTGCACCGGCAGCACGTAGCCCGTCGGCGTCGTCAGGCCCCGTTCGAACACGCGGGCCAGACGGCTGCGCTCCTCCGGATCCTTGAGCTTCGAGTTGGACGGATCGACATTGTTCGGCAGGTTCGCTTCCTTGATGACCCATTCGGCCGGATCCTCATAGGCCGGAACGACCATCTCGGCTGCGACGTCGAGTTCGCCGGCGATGGCGACCAGCAGGCGCTCGGCATCGCGCTCCGCAACATCCTTCCTGCCGCGTTCCTCGGCAATCAGATCCGGCCGCTGCCAGATCGGCAGGCCATCCCGGCGCCAGTAGAGCGAGAAGGTCCAGCGCGGCAGGCTTTCGCCCGGATACCACTTGCCCTGTCCGTAGTGCAGGAAGCCGCCTGGCGCGAAGCGCTCGCGCAGGCGGCGAATGAGCGCGTCGGCCTTTTCACGCTTGGTCGGACCGACGGCGGCCGTGTTCCATTCGTCGGATTCGAAGTCGTCGATCGACACGAAAGTCGGCTCGCCGCCCATGGTGAGCCGCACGTCGTTCTCTACCAGCACCCGGTCGACTTCGTTGCCGAGCGCGTTGAGCGCCTCCCAGCTCTCGTCGGAAAAGGGCTTGGTGATGCGCGGATGCTCGGCGACGCGCGCCACCTTCATGTCGAAGGCAAAATCCGACTGCGTGTTCGGATCGCCGAAGAAGCCGCCGGAGATCGGTGCAGCGTTGCGATAGTGCGGGGTGGCGGCGAGCGGAATGTGGCTCTCGCCGGTCAAGAGGCCGGAGGTCGGGTCGAGCCCGACCCAGCCGGCCCCCGGGAGATAGACCTCGGCCCAGGCATGCAGGTCGGTGAAGTCGTGCTCGGTGCCGGAGGGGCCGTCGAGGGCCTTGAGGTCCGGCGTCAGCTGGATGAGATAGCCGGAGACGAAGCGGGCGGCATAACCGAGATTGCGGAGGATCTGCACGAGCAGCCAGCTCGAATCGCGGCAGGAGCCCCTGGCGAGACCAAGCGTCTCCTCCGGCAACTGCACGCCCGGCTCCATGCGGATGACGTAGCCGATCTCCTTCTGCAGCCGCGCATTGAGGCCGACCACCATGTCGACGGTGCGCTGGCGCGAGCGATCGACGCCTGCAAGGAAGGCCGAGAGCCTTTCGCCCGCCGGCTCCGGCGTCATGTAGATCTTCAGGTCCTCGCTGAGGTCCTCGGGATAGCGGAACGGCCAGTGCTCGGCCTCCTCCTCGACGAAGAAGTCGAAGGGATTGTAGACCGTCATGTCGGCGACGAGATCGACTTCGATCTTCAGTTCCGTCACCGGATCCGGGAAGACATAGCGGGCGAGATAATTGCCGTAGGGGTCTTGCTGCAGGTTGACGAAATGGTTTTCCGGCGAGACTTTCAGCGAGTGGCTGATGACCTTGGTCTTCGAATGCGCCGCCGGTTTCAACCTGATGATCTGCGGTGAGAGACTTACCGGCCGGTCATATTTGTAGTGGGTCAGGTGATAGATACTGGCCTTGATCGACATGCAGCGCTTTTTCCCCTCGATGGCGGATCCATCGTCCGCCATTCGAAAGGACTTTGTGCAATGCGAATAAAGAATGCAAGCCGAAACCAGGCCGGTTCAGGCTTGCTTTGCCGTCTCTGAGGCAACTCTCTCATAGCCTCAGACGGGCGGAGGATTGATCCGGGCGAAGCCCTCCTGGCGGTAATAGGGGAAGTGGGGGTAGGGCGCCGTCGTCGCGCTCGCTGCGTCGAGGCGGGCGATCTGCTCGGCCGAAAGAGACCAGCCGACAGCGCCGAGGTTCTGGCGCAATTGTTCCTCGTTGCGCGCGCCGATGATGACGCTCGATACGGTCGGGCGCCGAAGAAGCCAGTTGATGGCGATCTGCGGTACGGTCCGGCCGGTTTCCTCCGAGATCTGATCCAGCAAGTCGACGATCTCGTAAAGCCTTTCGTCATCGACGGGCGGGCCGAATGCGGCCGTGTCGTGCAGCCGGCTTCCCTCCGGCCACGGCTCACCGCGGCGGATCCGGCCGGTCAGCCTCCCCCAGCCGAGCGGGCTCCAGACGAGCGCGCCGACGCCCTGGTCGAGGCCGAGCGGCATCAGCTCCCATTCGTAGTCCCGCCCGGCCAGAGAATAGTAGACCTGATTGGCGACGTAGCGCGGATAGCCGTGCCGGTCGGCAACCGCGAGAGACTTCATCAATTGCCAGCCGGAGAAATTCGAAACGCCGATATAGCGCAGCTTGCCGGCGCGCACGAGCATGTCGAGGGTCGACAGCACTTCCTCGATGGGCGTTCCGGCATCGAAGGCATGCAGCTGCATCAGGTCGATATAGTCGGTGCCGAGCCGTTTCAGGGCGGCGTCGACGCCCTTGACGAGGCGCGCGCGGGACGAGCCGGCATCGTTCGGCCCGTCGCCGACCGGCAGCGATATCTTAGTCGACAGGAGCACCTCGTCGCGCCGGCCCTTGATCGCTGCGCCGAGGATTTCCTCGGAAGCGCCATCGGAATAGACATCTGCCGTGTCGAAGAGGTTGACGCCGGCCTCGAGGCAGATGTCGACCAGTCTGCGGGCCTCCGCTTCCGCCGTCGTGCCCCAGGCACCGAAGAGCGGACCCTTGCCGCCGAAAGTCCCTGCGCCGAAGCTGAGCGCCGGCACCTTCAAACCGGACGAACCGAGACGTCGATATTCCATTCCTCGAACTCCTTCGTGATCATTTCCTGCTGTGAGAAAGATGGAGCTAGACGTGTTTTGGATATAGACTGCCGATGGGAACATTATCTGTGAGTTGAATTCACATGTCGCGACCCTCGGTCAACCGTTCGGGCGAAATGGAAGTCTTCGTCAAGGCGGTGGAGCTCGGCGGCTTTTCCGCTGCTGCCCGCCACTTCCGCATGACGCCTTCGGCGGTCAGCAAACTGGTGCTGCGCCTCGAAGAGCGGCTCGGCGTCCGGCTGGTCAATCGCTCGACGCGTAAGTTGCAGCTTACGCCGGAGGGGCATGCCTTCTACGAACGCACGACGCGGATTCTCGCCGACATCGACGAGGCCGAGCGTTGCGCCTCGGCCGGCGAAAGCCCGACCGGCCGGGTAAGGCTGAACGTCAACGCCTCCTTCGGCACCCATATATTGATGCCACTGGTGCCGGAATTCCGGGCGCGCTTCCCGGCCGTCACGCTCGACATCATCCAGACCGACGCCGTCGTCGACCTGATGGAGGCACGCGCCGACGTGGCGGTCCGGGCGGGGCCGCTGAAGAGCTCGACGCTGATCGCCCGCAAGCTCGGCGCGACGCGAATGATGATCGTTGCAGCCCCTTCCTATGTCGAGCGGAACGGAATGCCTTCGAGTCTCGATGAATTGCGGGCGCATGACCGGCTCGGCTTCTGCTATGCCCGCGCGGTCGACGGATGGCCCCTCGGGAAGACGGGCGAAACGGTCGTGCTGCCTGCTTCGGGGACGGTGCAGGTCAGCGATGGCGAGGGGCTGCGGCACCTCGCCCTTGCCGGCGCCGGCCTGGCACGGCTTGCCGAGTTCGCGGTGCGCGAAGATATTCGCGCCGGCCGGTTGCTGACGGTGCTCGAAGACTTGAACCCGGGGGATCGTGAAGACATCCACGCGGTTTTTCTGGGGCAGGGCGGCGCGCTTCCCTCACGCGTGCGTGCGGTTCTCGATTTTCTCGCCAGCCACGCCCGCGTGAGGCCAATGCTGCCGAACGGCCTCCGGCAGGGGCGGCAGGCGTCGCAATAGGACAAAGGCTCGCGATACCGCGAGCCTTCTGTTCCGATCGACGACGCGTCAGCGCTTCGGTGCAACGAGCGCGAAAAGCGCCCCCTGCGGATCGGTGGCTTGGACGATCCAGGCGCCGCCGGGCACCTCCATTGGCTCCTGAATGATCTTCGCACCGCCGGACTTGGCGCGGTCGATCGCCGCGTCGAGCGCCTCGACGTTGAAGTAATAGAGCCAGTAGGGTGGCGCGGGAATTTCCTTCGGCTTGGTCATCATGCCGCCGATCGGTTGACCGTTATGGGCGAAGATCTGGTAAACGCCCATCTCGCCCATATCCATCGCCTGGTCCTTGGTCCAGCCGAACAGTTTCGAATAGAAGCCGAAGGCGGTGTCGAGGTCGCCGGCCATCAGTTCGTGCCAGCCCACATTGCCGGCGGCCATCTGGTCCATGGCCGGCGGCGGCTCGCCATCGCCCTTGAAGAGGGCAAAGGCCGCGCCATGCGGGTCGGTGACGATCGCGAAGCGGCCGACGCCGGGGATGTCGTCGGGCGCGCGGTGGACGGTGCCGCCTGCGGCGGCGAGCTTTTCGGCGGTCGCGTCGACGTCATCGACGGCCACATAGCCGAGCCAGGCCGGCGGCACTTTCATCTCGAGTGCGCCGTCGGGCATGGTCATCAGACCGGCCACCTGATGCTCGCCCTTGGAAAAGAGCGCGTAGTCCATGCCGGGCATGCCGGCGTCGCGGGCGGACCAGCCGACGACACTTTTGTAGAAGGCCTCAGCGGCCTTCGTGTCCGTCGTCATCAGTTCGTACCAGATGAATTTCCCATGCATGGTTGCTTCTCCCGTTGTTGGTGCATGCAGCGTGCTATCGCCGGCGGTATTCCGCCTTCATCAGTTCCTTCCAGCTTCCATCTTCCGCCTGGACGCGGGCCGTCAATGTCCTGTGGTTCGCATCGTTCAGCGTTATTCTGTCCTGGTATTTGGCGAACCTGCCGGGATTCTCGAAATCCGGGCCGTCGCAATTCAGCGCGAGCGTCTTGCCGTCGTCTTCGATCTCGCCGTCATAGACCCACATATGCGTCATCATGGATCCGACCCATGTACCGACATAGCGGCCGGTCAGCGGATTGAAGCCAAGCGTCATCAGCGTCTGGCCGGAATTTCCGTCCGGCATGGTCCCTTGCCCTTCGCAAACGACCCAGAGGCCCTGCATCGAACGGACATTCTCCACCCATGGCGCATTCGCCTCGCTGCCTGCCGGATCTTCGGACGTGATCGTCCATTCGCCGAGCAGTTGTTCCAGCCAGCGGTGTTCTTCCTGGGGCTCCGCTTTCACTTTTTCCTCCTTGGTTTTTCACCCATGGGCGGTTCTCCGACCCTGGGGCTTTTCGATTGCACAGCCTCGGCCGCCGTGCCCGATGCTACGGGGCACGGAGCGTGAAATAGGGCCGGTGGCCGCTAAGTCCATTCCGTCGCATCAGGCGTGCCGTTTCGGGAGTGCTCGGCGCCGTATCCGTTCCTCCTCCCGTGAGGGCCTTCGATCGATCTTGTTGGAGCATCGGTCATGACGCAGCTCGAAACTTGCGATGAGGACGTCGAACGAGGGGAAGCATTGTCATTTGCGCTTGACTATTTACGTTGATATCAACATTAGTCGGACATGTCAAAGCCGCCGCTCATTCCCTTCTCGACCACGATCTTCGTCCGGGACACCTGTCTCTGTCTGCATGTCCAGCGTGCCGCCCGGGCGCTGGCCCGCCGTTTCGACGAGGCGCTCCGGCCGCTCGACATCACCAACGGACAGTTCTCGCTGATGATGTCGCTCAACCGGCCGGAGCCGCCGAGCATGAGCGCCGTCGCGTCGCTTCTGGCCATGGATCGCACGACGCTGACGGCGGCGCTGAAACCCTTGGAGCGCCGTGGTCTCTTGGAGACCTTTTCGGATCCGCAGGACAGACGGCTGCGCCGCCTGCGCTTGACGGACGTCGGCGAGCGGCTGCTGGCCGACGCCGTGCCGATCTGGAAGCGGACGCATGCAGCGGTCGATGCGCAGCTCGGCGAGGCCGGCCCCGACCAACTGCGGGCCGATCTTCTCGCGCTTATCTAGTAGCAACCCGCAACCGTTCCGCCGTTGCGAACTGATCAGGACGAAGTGCGGCGTTCGCCGACGAGCGCGACGACCTCCGTGATCAGCGCCGTCGCCTGCCGCAGTCGCTCTTCCCCCATCTCGGCGCCAAGTGCATTCGCCCAGACGGCTTGTCGCGCGGTGATCTCTGCCAGCGCGACCTCTCCCTTTGGCGTGAGTGTCATCAGCTTGGCGCGCTGGTGTGCCGGATTTTGCCGATAGGCGAGCAACCCGTCGGCTTCGAGGAGATCGGCAATGCGTTGCACGCCCTGCCGCGCCAGTCCAAGCGCGCGGGCGGCATCGGCAACCGACATCGTCGCATGTCTCGCGGCGGCCAGCACCTGCCAGCGAGCGCTGGTCTGGCCAGATGGCTGCGCGAGCCTATCTCCTTCAAGGGTCAGATGTCCGGCAAGGCGAATGACCGAGATGGCGAATTCGGCGAAAGCATCGCCGGAAGGCGTACGGGGAGGTGAATTCATATTGACAACATATTGTCATTGCGGATAAAAGATTTTGACAATAAGTTGTCATAGTGAGTGATGGTTGGCAAGAGCGACGTTCCAAAACGGGGAGGATTGAGATGAAGATGACCTACAAGGGTAGCTGCCACTGCGGACGGATTCGCTACGAGGTCGATGTCGATCTCGAGGCCGGGACCAGTCGATGCAATTGTTCCTACTGCTCGAAAATGCGCTATTGGGGTGCTTCCGTGAAGCCGGAGGATTTCCGCTCCTCTGCGAAGAGAGCGGTATCGGAGACTATCAGTTCGGCACGATGAGCGGCCATCACCGGTTCTGCATGAATTGCGGCACGGCGCCCTATGGGCACGGATATGTCGAGGAGATCGGCGGAGCCTTCGTTTCCATCAACATCGCATGCCTGGACGATATCGATCCTGCCGTGCTGGCGACCTTGCCGATCCAATATATGGATGGGCTGCACAACAATTGGTGGAATGTTCCGGCCGAGACGAAACACATGTGATCTCAAAGCGAAACGAAAAGGGCTCCCGCTGCGGCAGGAGCCTTTTTTGTTGGCGACGTTGCGCCGACTACCGGTCGCCGAGGTCCCGCACGGCGCCGCGGTCGGCGGAGGTCGCGAAGGCGGCATAGGCCTTGAGCGCCGTCGTCACCCGACGCTTGCGCGGCTCTGCGGGCTCCCAGCCCTTTTCATCCTGCTCGGCGCGGCGGTTGGCAAGCTCGGCTTCCTCGACCCGCAGGCTGATCGTGCGGTTCGGGATGTCGATGTCGATCATGTCGCCCTCGCGGACGAGCCCGATCGTGCCGCCATTCGCAGCTTCCGGCGAGACATGGCCGATCGACAGGCCGGAGGTGCCGCCGGAGAAACGGCCGTCGGTGATCAGCGCGCAGGCCTTGCCGAGGCCCTTCGACTTCAGGTAGCTCGTCGGATAGAGCATTTCCTGCATGCCCGGTCCGCCCTTCGGCCCCTCATAGCGGATGACGACCACGTCGCCGGCCTTGATCTCGTTGCCGAGGATCGCCTTGACCGACGCATCCTGGCTTTCGAAGACGCGGGCCGGGCCGGAAAACTTCAGGATGCTCTCGTCGACGCCGGCGGTCTTCACGATGCAGCCGTCGAGCGCGATGTTGCCCTTGAGCACCGCAAGGCCGCCATCCTTGGAGAAGGGATGCTCGACCGAGCGGATGACGCCCTTTTCGCGGTCGGTGTCGAGGTCGTCCCAGCGCGCCTCCTGGCTGAAGGCCACCTGGGTCGGGATGCCGCCAGGGGCGGCGCGGAAGAAGTGGCGGACCGTCTCGCTCGTCGTGCGGGTGATGTCCCAGCGGTCGATAGCGTCACTGATCGTGGCGCTGTGCACGGTCGGGCAATCGCGGTTGATGAGGCCGCCTTTCTCAAGTTCGCCGAGGATCGACATGATGCCGCCGGCGCGGTGCACGTCTTCCATGTGCACGTCGCTCTTCGCCGGCGCCACTTTCGACAGGCACGGAACCTTGCGTGACAGCCGGTCGATGTCGTCCATGGTGAAATCGATCTCGCCCTCATGGGCGGCGGCGAGAATGTGCAGAACCGTGTTGGTCGAGCCACCCATGGCGATGTCAAGCGCCATGGCGTTTTCGAATGCCTGCTTGGAGGCGACGTTGCGTGGCAGCACGCTCTCGTCTTCCTGTTCGTAATAACGGCGGGCGATGTCGACGATCAGGTGGCCGGCTTCGACGAAGAGGCGCTTGCGATCGGCGTGCGTGGCGAGCGTCGAGCCGTTGCCGGGCAGCGACAGGCCGAGTGCCTCGGTCAGACAGTTCATCGAGTTGGCCGTGAACATGCCGGAGCAGGAGCCGCAGGTCGGGCAGGCGGAGCGCTCGATGACCTTGACGTCCTCGTCGGAAACGCTGTCGTCGGCGGCCGCGACCATGGCGTCGACGAGGTCGAGCGCGTGCGTCTTGCCGTGCAGCACGACCTTGCCGGCCTCCATCGGCCCGCCGGAAACGAAGACGGCGGGAATATTGAGGCGCAATGCCGCCATCAGCATGCCGGGGGTGATCTTGTCGCAGTTCGAGATACAGACCATGGCGTCGGCGCAATGGGCGTTGACCATGTATTCGACGCTGTCGGCGATGATCTCGCGCGACGGCAGCGAATAGAGCATGCCGTCATGGCCCATGGCGATGCCGTCATCGACGGCGATGGTGTTGAATTCCTTGGCGACGCCGCCGGCCGCCTCGATCTCGCGGGCGACGAGTTGGCCGAGGTCCTTCAAATGCACGTGGCCGGGCACGAATTGCGTAAACGAGTTCACTACCGCAATGATCGGCTTGCCGAAGTCGCTGTCCTTCATGCCCGTCGCGCGCCAGAGGCCGCGGGCGCCGGCCATGTTGCGGCCGTGGGTGGTGGTACGGGAGCGATAGGCAGGCATAACGTGTTCCTTCACGGACGAATATCGATACGCGAATATGGCGATCCTTGAGCGCCGGTCGAGGGGTACTAGCGCAAAATTGCGCGCGCGTCATCTTTCGCGTCAGATTATTTCCGCCCCGCGGATGGTCCGCGCGCCGGTCATGGAAGCGAGCTTAGCGGGTCGTGGTCGCTTTGCACAGCACTCGAACCCCAGCCCGGAAGTCTGGGTTGCAACGCGGCGCTCTCCAGCCTGCTCCTCGATCTCCGCCAGGATGGCGCATTGCCAAGCCGGATCAACAAGTCCATTGTTTTTGCAGCATTCACGCCTGTGTAGCGGAGTCCTTCGCTGCCGGGGGCGTATTGAGGTTCGTCCGCGATGAACTGCCATGAATGCGGTAGCGAGATAGAGAGTGGCTTCGCGTTTTGCCCGAAATGCGGTGCCAAGCAGCACAGTTCGTGCCCCGGTTGCGGCTATCTCTGTGCTCCGCATTTCGCCTTCTGCCCGCGCTGCGGCACCCGGCTCGGAGCGACTGCGGAAGCCCCACAGGCTCCGACGCGGCACCCGACGCCGCCTGTACCGCAGGCGCCTCCAGCTCCATCAGGCCAGGATATCGGCGCCGACCGGCGTACGGTCACAGTGCTGTTTGCCGATCTTTGTGGGTTCACCGGGCTCAGTGAGCAGATTGATCCGGAAATATTGCAGGCGCTGCAGAACGAGCTCTTCGAGGAATTGACGAGCGCCGTCGAGGCATTCGGCGGCTTCGTCGACAAGTTCATCGGCGACGCGCTGCTCGCCCTCTTCGGCGCCCCGGTGGCCCATGAGGACGATCCGGAGAGGGCTCTTCGGGCCGCATTGGAGATGCGCGATCGGACCGCGCGAGTGAGTGACCGCTGGCACAGGCGCATCGGCCTGCCGCTCAGCCTGCATATCGGTGTCAACACCGGCCCGGTGGTCACCGGCGGTTTCGGGGCGGGCGACACGAAATCCTATTCGGTCACCGGCGATACGGTGAACACGGCGCAGCGCCTGCAGGCGATGGCCGGCCCGGATGAAATCCTTGCAGGGCCGGTTACGCACAAGCTCACCCGGCATGCCTTCGCCTATGAAACGCTCGGCGCGGTTGCCTTGCGCGGCAAGACCGGCAGCCTTCAGGTGCATCGCGTCAACGGCCCGCTCGAGGCGCCACGCCCGGCGAGGGGTCTCGACGCGCTCGGTCTCAGCGCGCCGCTCATCGGACGCGATGCCGAGATTGCCCGCATGCGCGACTGCCTGGTGCTCGCCTGCGCCGGCACGGCGCAAGTCGTGCGCCTGACCGGGGAGGCCGGCATCGGCAAGTCGCGTCTGGTGAGCGAGCTCCTGGCAGCCATCGGCGAGGACCCGCGCTTTGCGCATGTGGTCGTCAGGCGCGCCGCCTGTTCTCCGCTCGGCGAACCGTCCTATGGGACGCTCGCCACCGTGCTGAGCAGCGCCTATGGCATACCGGCCGGCGGCACGGCGGAGGAAACGCAGGAGCGGCTGGCCTCCGGTCTCGCCGAAATCGGCTTTACCGCCGAGGAACTCGGTGAACTGATGCCGCTTCTCTTCCATATTCTCGGGATGGGAGATCGCGAAGGCGCCCTTCAGCACGTCGCTCCCGACCAGATTCGGCGCCAGCTCCTCTCGGTCATTCGCACCTTGTTCGAGCGGCGGCTCGAACGGACGCCCTTGCTCATCATCCTTGAGGATTTGCATTGGGCGGACTCCGCCTCGCTGGAGGCGTTGCGCTTCGTGCTCGACCGGCTGGATCGCCGTCCTTTGATGCTGATCACCACGCAGCGGCCCGGTGCCGGCCCGGAGCGCCTGTCCCCGGAGCGCACGAGCGTCACCGCACTGCGTCTCGGGCCGCTCTCCCCCGCCGACGGACAGCGGCTCCTTGCGGGCTTATTCGGAGAGAAGTGCCTGCCTGGAAGCCTGCGCCAGCAAATCCTGGCGCGTGCCGGCGGCAACCCGCTGTTCATCGAGGAAATCATCCGCGGCCTCATCGAGCTCGAAACGCTTCGTCGCGACGGCTCGCAATGGCATGTGGCCGACGGCGAAGCGAGCGTCGATATTCCCGTCGGCATCGAGGCGATGCTGCTGGCGCGGATCGATCGCTTGCCTCAGGAGGCGCGCCGTCTCGTCCACGGTGCCGCCGTCATCGGCCCGCGCTTCGACGCCGAGTTGCTCGCCATCGTCTCTCCCCAATCGGGCGATGTCGCATCGGGTCTGGAGTTGCTTTGCGATGCCGAAATCATTGAAGAGAGTGCCAGGGGCGGGACGCCGGCATCGCAAAGCTACCGCTTCGTTCAGTCGCTACTGCACGAGGTGGTCTACAACAATCTGCTCGTCAAACGGCGGACAGAGATACATGCGGCCATCGCGAACGCTCTGGAGCGCCGCTATGGCGAAAACCCGGAGCGTTTCGAGGATCTGGCTGTCCTCGGGCATCACTACAGTCAGTCGGCCGAACGGGCCAAGGGGGCTCGCTACCTGATGGCCGCCGGAGACCGGGCAAGCCAGCTCTACGCCAACGAGGATGCCATCCGGTTCTATCGGCAGGCGATGGCCGCCCTTGCCACGCTCGGCGAAGAGAGGCCGGAGTGGTTCATCGCTCGCGAGCGGATCGCCGATCTCCTGGTGCCTTTCGGTGAGCGCGCCCAGGCGGAAGAGCACTACCGCGCGCTGCTCGACACCGGTCCTGTCGCGGCAGACGCCGTGGCTTCCGCGCGAATCCTCCGCAAACTCGGTCATCTTCTCTGGGAGGCCGGCAAGCGCGATCAGGCGCAGGCGAGCTTCACGGAAGCGACTGTGCTCCTCGAACGCGCCGAGGCTCCGGTCGATAGCGCGTCGCTGCTGCAGGAGCGGGGGCATTTGGCTTTCCGCATGGGCGACTATCTCGGCGCCTCGCGATGGGCGGACGAAGCCTTGGAGAAGGTCAAGGCGCTTGGTCCCGACGTGAGCGACGAGACCCGGCGGGAGGTGGCCCTTGTCACCGCCGAAGCGTTGAATACCAAGGGTGCGGCTCTGGCGCGACGCGGCCGGACGCGAGAGGCGATCGAGGCCGTGGAGACGAGCGTTGCGGTGGCCGAAGCGGCCGCCCTGATGCACGCGGCCTGCCGCGGCTATACGAATCTCGGCGTGCTCTACACGATCGTCGACCCGAAGCTTGCCATCGAAGTCTGCCGGCGCGGCCTCGATATGGCCCGCCGCATCGGCGATCTCGGCTTCCAGGCGCGGCTTCTCGCCAATCTTGCGGTCGCCCATTGCACCTTCACCGACCGTTGCGCGACCGAAGGCGTGCCGGCGGCGCAAAAGGCGATCGAGATCGACCGGGCGCTCGACCAGCGCGACCATCTGCCGGTCTCGCTGCTCGTCCTCGGGCAGATCTTCCAGTGCCACGGCCGGCCGGCCGACGCCCGCAAGCTCTACGGCGAAGCGCTCGATCTGGCCGGCGAAACCGGCGAGGCGCAGGTTCTGTTTCCGTGCTATGATGGCCTGGCGACACTTTGCCTCGATGAGGGCGAACTCGCCGAGGCCGAACGCCATTTCAGTTCGGCTCGAGACATCTGCGAAAGTCACGATCTCGACCCAGAGGCCTTGGTGATCCTGCCGTTCCTCGATTGAACGGCTTTCGTTCAGGCAAGGCGCGGGAGAGAAGAAGGGCGCTCACCTCAAGGGGCCGGGTGCTGCAGGCGTGCAGGAAGGAGAACAGCCATGGCGGAATATTCCAGTTCCGGGCCGTTGCAGCCGGGCGATCGGGCGCCGAACGTCGTGCTCGACGCGATCACCCAGGAGGGCAAGATCGCCATCGACGATTTCCGGGGGCGCAAACCTGTGCTGGTGGGGCTGTTCAGGGGCCTGCAATGTCCGTTCTGCCGCCGGCAGATCGCCACGTTGGCACAGCTCAAGGCGGCTCTCAGTGAAAAGGGTGTGGAGACCCTGACGGTCGTGAACACGCCGATCGAGCGGGCGCGCCTCTATTTCCGCTACCATCCCTTGCCGAATCTGCTCGCCGCGTCGGATCCCGAACGGATTTCACATCGCGCCTTCGGTCTGCCGAATCTCGAATTCACCGAAGACGAGGACGATTGGCCGCGCAAGCTGGGCATGCAGACCGTGATGTCGATGCGCCTTGACATGCCGGGCGTACTGCCGGAGCCGATGGATCCGGTTGCTGCGTCGAATTATCTCCAGAAAGCCGATGGCTACGAGATGACCGATGACGACAGGCGGATGGAGGCCGCCGCCATGGCGCAACTCGTCGGGGAGTTCCTGCTCGACCGCGACGGCGTCGTGCGATGGTCGTTCACCGAAGCTTCGCCGGACGGCCGCAACATGTTCCGTGCTCCTTCTCCGGACGAGGTGATGTCGGCAGCTTCGCAGGTCGTCCACTGAAAGCCCAAGGGTCAGGCACCTTCCTGCGGCGTGTGCGCGGACGGCGCGAAACCCGCACTTCGAGACCGATGCGAACAAACAAAAAAGGCCGGGGTAAACCCGACCTTCTCATCACCTCCGCCGTTGCCAGTCCATCCGTGGTCAATGGCGAGGTGGGTCCTTCCTAACCGCCGATCATGACAGCCGGATGACGCGCAATCGAAAAAATCCCATTCGATTGATCGGTGAATAGGCGGGCCGATCCGAGGGCCTCGAAACGGTTGACCTCGAAACTGTTGATGGGGGAAGCGAATGAAGGGTGGCGATACGTCGCGTTAGAGGTTTCTAAAGAATTCATCGACAAGATGCCGACATGCGCGGCTTGCTACTCTTCATTGTTTTGTTGGCTGGCATCTGGGCGATCGACCGGATCGCCTGCGAGGGCCACTACAGCCGCGCGGCCTGGCGCGACGCGCAGGAGCAAGCCAAGTCCCTTCGCTACCGGGTGAAATATTGGGTTGACGATATCGTCAGGCTTTAGGGCCCGATCTACAGCGCCGCGCGTCCAATCGGACTCGGTAAGGTCGCCGTAGCACTTTGAAATGCTGCAGGCGTCCTACGGCCACGAAGACGAAACAGCCCCTCATGTAAGCGGCCTTGAGGTAGACGCCCTCGATCGTGGCGGGACGATAGGCGCATAGCGCCTCACCTGTCCTCTCCATCTCGGCGACGACGTCATCCGGCACGCGCCTCGCCAGGGAGGCAGAGCAGCAGGAGAGAATGGCCGCCTGATCTGCGCATCTGTCGGCCGCTGCGAGGCTACTGCTTGGGCATGACGCCCTTGCTTACCAGCCACGCCTCGAAAGTGCCCGGACACCCATTGTCAATCCATTCCGCGCGGTACGAGAAGCCAGGGGCTGCACCCCTAATGGCGATGCTTCCATCAGCGAGGCGTTCGGTTACACCCGGCCCGTGGGTCTTTCGGCGATACTTCTTCTTCACTTTCATGAGTCTCATTGCCTGCCTCCCCGCGGTACAACCAGGAGTCCGAGGGTTGCATAGGGCACGCGCTAGTCAAGGATTACAAGCAAAATCAATGGGATAACAATAGGTTGGGCTAAGACCTCTGGCCCATTTCCTGTTGGACTAAGGTCCTAGGAGAGCTTCGATACGTTCGCTCGGCCGTAGCCCGACGTGCGGTTTATGGCGGGTGAAGCGCTAAACATCCGGAGGGCGGCCGCCCGATCGGGTTACGACGCAACAAAAAAGGCCGGGTAACCCGACCTTCCGTGGTCGCCTCCCGCCGCTGCCAGTACATCCGTGGCAGCGACGTGAGGCGTATGTGCCTCTAATGTAGGCGCTGTTTGAAATTTAATCAAATCGGAAATCAAAGGGTCTCTTTGCCAAGGGCGAGGTTCAGTGAACCTAAAGAGCACTACGTAAAAAGGCCTCTCGATTTCTCGAAAAGGCCCTTTAAATCGGAAACTTGGATGGTGGGCGTGACAAGGATCGAACTTGTGACCCCTACGATGTCAACAAAGCGGCTAACCCAGTAAAGCTCGGTTTCCCTTCAGGTGACATAGACAAGAAATCGACCTTCTTCATAGAGGTTTTCGCAAAGCTTGGGCAATTCTTGGGCAGCTTCAGCGGCGCGTGGAAAGCCGAATCTCGGAAGGAACCTGCATCTGGTGCCTACGGGTAGTGGTGAAATCTGACGCTTGGTACGCCACACAAACTCTCGCTTTGGGTGGCAAGCGGAAGTTCGGCACGCGCTCGGCACGGGTCCGGTTTGTGGACTTTCCGGACGCTTGGGGACACCACGTCTAACGTCGTGAGTGGGCCGAAGAACGCTTCGCGGGAAGGCGCCCGCGGTTGAGGTAGAGTTCAACATTTGTTGCTGCGCCAGTGGCTGAAGGTCGGGCGGCAGCATCGAAGGGCATCAAGAGCACGAGACCAAGGCGTGCGGAAGCTGCGCCGCCACCGGATTTCCTGCGGTTTCCGCCGCACAGGACGAACGATTGTAGCGGGCCCATGGCAAGGGCCGCATCTCACAGCGCAGGAGCGGAACTACACTTCATGCAGTCGGCGACCTGACGAGCGCGAGAGGTCTTCAAAATGAAGTTTGCTTCCTATTGGCATGAAACGTCAAAAGCCTTTGCTAGGGCGAACCGCGACCCCCTTTCAGGCGATTTCGAAGTCGCCGTTGTTGGGGCGGGCTTCACTGGTCTCAATGCCGCCCGCAAACTGGCCAAGTCTGGCGTAAAGGTCGCCCTCGTCGAGGCTGAGCATGTCGGGTATGGTGCATCGGGGCGCAATGGCGGGCACCTCAACAGTGGTCACTTCGCCAGTTTTAGCGCGGCCAAGGCCCACTTTGGGGAAACTAAGGCGCGTCGGTTCTGGCGCTCTTACGATGATTCAATCGACATGATCGAAGCCATCATCGCAGAAGAGGGCATCGACTGCAGCTTCCGCAGAGGCGGCAAGCTCAAGCTTGCATCCAAGCCATCGCATGTGAAAAAGCTGCAGGCCATGTGCGAGGAGCTTCGCTGCGAGGTGGACTCTTCGGTAGAGTGGCTCTCACGTGACGACGTCCGCAAGGAGCTGGGTTCGGAAGCCTTTCACGGGGCGGTGCTCTCACCAAAGTCGGCTATGATGCATATGGGCCAATACGCCAATGGCATGGCAGACGCCGCCGCGCGCCATGGCGCAACAATTTGGGAGCACAATCCGGTCCAGTCCTGCATCCGGACGGCAGATGGCTGGCGGATCACTTCGCCGACCGGCTCGCTCGCTGCTCGCCAGGTCATTCTCGCGACGGACGCCTATACAACTGAGAACTTTGACTACTATCGGCGACGCATGATGCCAATTGCGTCTTTCATTGTCGTGACGCGCCCCCTTACCCCCGAAGAGGTCGCCGCAACCCTACCGGGCAATCGGAACTACACCAACTCGCTCAACATCGCCAATTACTTCCGGCTTACCCCGGACAACCGGCTATTGTTCGGCGGGCGCGCTAAGTTCTCGGCCACGTCGAACCAGAAGACAGACGTGAGTTCCGGAGAGCTTTTGCGCAAGCAGATGATCGATGTGTTCCCGCAACTGGCCGATGTCGAAATTGACTATTGCTGGGGCGGGCTCGTCGGCTGCACGCAGGATCGCTATCCCCGGGCCGGCACCGCCGACGGCCTGATCTACGGCATGGGCTATTCGGGCCATGGCGCGCAGCTCTCGACGCTGATCGGAAGTGTTCTGGCGGACATTGCCATGGGCCGCACGGATACCAATCCGATCGATGGCATGGGGTGGAATGCAGTCCCGCTGCATACCGGCAAGCCGTGGTTCCTTCCGATGGTGGGCACCTACTATCGGCTGAAGGACATGCTTCCCTGATCGCGTCGAGCGCCAATGCGGCCGACCGACACCGACGATCTCGGCGCGTGCTTTTCGGGCCGGCGCTGGGCAAGGCCCGACGAAAGCGCCGCCTGGCAGGTTATCCTTCCGAGCTGTCAAATTCCGCAGGGAGCGCTGGTCAGCGTTGATCGAGCAATTTGATCTGGAGATCTTGCCAGTGCTCCTTGAACGCTTCCCGCGCCGTATCGTAGTGGCGGCTTCTCAAGCTGTTGATGAGCCGCTCGTGTTCTTCCGCCATTTCTTCGGCAGTGGCGTAGAAATCCTGCCGCTGTGCGAGGAGAAGCTCGATCTCGCCCTCGAGGCCTGAATAGGTTCGCTTCAGCCGAGCGCTGCCGCTAGCGGCGATGATCGCGCGGTGGAAGTCACGGTCCGCAGCAACCAGCAGGGATCTGTCGGAGGATAGGGTCGACGTGTGCATAACCTCGACCGCCTCCAGCGCCTGAGATGGGATGACCCCGGTCAGCACGATCAGACGAATGGCCTCGCCCTCGATGGCGCCGCGCACGCGTGTGATATCGACAATATCGTCGGGCCCGAATTCGGGCACCACAAAGCCTCGGTTCGGTATCTGACGCAGCAGGCCCTGCGTGACGAGCACCTGGGCTGCTGTACGGAATGTGTGCCGCGAGGTCGAATGCTCCTCGCACATCTTCACGTCGCGGAGGAACTCGCCCGGTCGGAAATCTCCCGACAAGATGCGCCGTCGCAAGGCGTGGGTCAGAATTTCCACCGCGCTAGCGGGCAAAGGCTCGACATTCATCTCAAGATCTTCGGCTTGATTCTTGGCGTGCAGCGGCGGCATGGCTTTGGCTTTGCTCGTTGATTTTGTTTGCATACCTACGCCACATGCGGCGGCGTAGGGCAAGGGACATGATATTGTGCCTCCCGGCTGCATGGTGGCGGGTCCTAGATCTGCACGGACCGAAGCGCCTCGTCGACGCCCTCGAGCAGACGCGCCGCGTTGGCCGATGTGAAGATGAGCGGGGGCCTGATCTTCAGGATATGCGCGTCCGCTCCCGTCGCGGAAATGAGGATGCGCCGGTCGCGCAAGGCATTGACGGCTGCAAGCGCGCGGTCCATGTCCGGGGTTTTCCGGTCCCTATCCTTAACGAGTTCGACGGCGAAATAGAGGCCGGCCCCGCGAACATCGCCGACGAATTCATATTCCTTCTGTAGGTCCCGGAGGCCGTCGAGGATTTCGCCGCCGACCTTGGCGGCGTTGTCCATCAAGCCCTCTTCGAGGATCGTGTCGAGCACGGCCTGCGCAGCGGCGATAGCGACGGAGTTGCCGCCGAACGTGTTGAAGTAGCGCATGCTGGATCCGAATTCGGCGACGAGTTCGGGCCGCAGGACTACGCCTGCAACGGGATAACCGTTGCCCATGGGCTTTCCCATGGTGACGATGTCCGGATCAATCTTGTGACGGCGGTGACCCCAAAGGTGGGTGCCGGTCCGCCCGAACCCGGATTGCACCTCGTCGGCGATGAACAGGCCGCCCGCCTTGCGCACAACTTCCGCCACCTGCGCCAATACGTCCGTCGGATCGACGTAGAGACCATCGGAGGAGAAGACGGAGTCGGCGATGAAGGCCGCTAGGCCGCCGCCATGCCGCTCCATGTCGGCGATCTGCCGCGCGACATCCTCCGCCATCCGCCGGCCGATTTCCTCGACGGGCAGGCGATAGGAATCCGGCGCGGCGACCGTGCGAAGATAGGGATCCAGGGCCGACTTCTTGCCGAGCGAGGGCGAGATTGCCGCCACCGCGCCGCTGTTGCCGTGATACGCTTCGGCCGTGACGATGACGCCGGTCTTGCGTGTGTGGTAACGCGCGATACGCAAGGCGAGATCGTTGGCTTCCGAGCCCGTGCATGTGAACATCGCGCATCCGGTCCGGCCGAGTTCGCCACCGAACGTATTGATCAGGGCTTCGGCATAGTCCAGCAGGGGCTCCTGCATGTAACGCGTGTGGGTACAGAGTAACTCGAGCTGCTTCTGGATCGCCTCGACGACACGCGGATGAGAGTGACCCAGCGATACCACGTTGTTGTAGGCGTCGAGATATTCGTTGCCGTGCTTGTCATAGAGGAAGACGCCCTTGGCACGGGAGATCTCAACCGGCGACTTGTAGAAGAGCCGGTAAGCGGGCCCGAGCAGCCTTTGCCGCCTGGCGACATGCGCCAGATCTTCACTTGTGAGATGAGACGTGTCCTGAGGGTTGAAGCCATTTGGCATGTCGCCACGGAAGCCCTTGGGCAGGGTAGTCGCTTGCTTGGACATTACGGTTCCTATCGTGTCAGAAGATCGGATATCTGTGCGGTCGAAATCGAGTGGAACCACTCGAGGTGGGCCCAGCCGGCTTCGGTATTGCGCAGGATATAGCGGCTATTCTCGGGGAAGATTTCGGCGCGCCAGCACGTCAGCAGCGCACGGACCGCAAGACGGCCCATCGAAAGGAAGGGGATGAGCCGGAGTTCCTCGTCCGTCAGTTCGGCGTGGCGGAGATAGCCGCGCAGAACGTCGCGCGGTTCGTCGAACAGGTCACGCCGGTTCGCATGGTCGAAGGTTTTTGGCATCTGATTCATCAACGCCGTGGAGACATCGACGGCGATGGCGGTACGGACCGCATCGCCGAAGTCGATGACGCCGGTCAGGAACTGCGGGCTGGCGTGATCGACGACCAGGTTCGACGTATTGAAGTCGTTGTGAAGCACTTGCCGCCGGCACAGGTCGAGCCTCGGCTTGACTTCGGCAAACCGCTCGAGCGCGCGGACGGTCCAGGCCCGCTTGCCGCCCCCTGGGATGAAGCTCAACAGATCGGAGAGATCGAGCAGATGGGTGACGTCCCATGCCAGCGCCCGGTTGTCTGCGGGATGCGAGAAATCGGCCATGGAATGACGCAGCTTTGCCAGGATTTCGCCGATCCATTCGCGCTGTGGGGCTGTGGAAGATGTCCGGTCGAGCGGAGTACCGGGGAGGAAGGTGATGAGCCGCACCACTCGCCGCTCGCCGGCACTGGTAGTGACGATGGGCAAATCCGCGCCGTCGACGTCGCGAAGTGCACGGGCGATGGGTAGATCAGGGGCCTGCTGCTCGAGATGACGCATCAGCGCGACCTGGAAATCGAGCTCCTCCATCCGCTCAGAAGGATGAGCGATCTTTAGCACGAACTTCCCCCGGGCCGCGCAGTCGAGGAGGAAAGTGTCGTCTTTCTCGGTTTCAAAGCGCGTGGCCGAGCCACGCGCGCCATATAGCCGTTCGGCGATTTCTTCGGCTTCCGCAGCGCCCACGGGATGGCACGCCTCGGAAAGCTCAGAGACGCGGGCTGGCCCAGACTGATGCTTGTGACCCATCTTCAACTCATTCAGATCCTGCCTCGAGAATGGGCAGCTCGAAGGCCTCAGTATCTCAAATTCCAAATGTTGTACAACAATTTATTCGTTTGGATCGATCTGTTCTGCCGAATGGCGGTTGGCCACAGCGCAGGACGTTCTGATGAATCCGTACCAAAACTTGCGCAAATATTGAGGATTCTCAGCCACATATCCGAGTAATTTGTTGTTGTTTGAATGGCGACGCACTCAAGCTGTCGGCAAGTAGCAGGACGATTGATCATCCAAGAATTGTTGGACAATCTCTTGCCATCGCCACAAAGTTATGCTTTTGTGCTCCGACTGGCCGGAATGCAACAAGCAAGTTGGAGTGCTCCGCCTGGGTGGATTGGCCAGATATCAAGAAAGAGGCAAATGAAATGAACTGATCAGATACGGACTCTTAAAGGTACCTGCGTCGCTGCCGCATTGCGGTCTATCGGCACCGCGACCTCTTTAGACAAGCGGCATGCCACTACGATGACCTTGTATAGGCACACTGTGCCGTGAAAATTGGAAGGAATACACGCCATGACCCAATTTCGACCGAAGTACGTCACCTTCGACTGCTACGGCACGCTCACCAATTTCGATATGGCCGGCGCTGCGCGGCGCGTCTACGGCGAGCGTCTCTCCCCAGAAGCGATGGCCGGCTTGGTCGAGGCTTTTAGAGGCTATCGCCTTGACGAGGTGCTAGGGCCATGGAAACCTTTCCTCGAAGTGGTGCACAATTCCATCGAACGCAGCTGCAAACGCATCGGTATCCCGTTCAAACCCGAAGACGCCCAACGCATCTATGACGAAGTGCCAACCTGGGGTCCGCACCCGGACGTCCCGGCTGGCCTGTCCAGGGTGGCCAAGGAAATTCCGCTGGTCATCCTGTCGAACTCCATGAACAGCCTGATCATGTCGAACGTGGAAAAGCTGGGCGCGCCCGTCCATATGGTAATCACGGCAGAAGAAGTCGGGGCATACAAACCTCTGATGAAGGGCTTCGAATACATGCTCGACAAGCTCGGCTGCGGGCCCGAAGACATTACCCATGTGTCCTCATCCTTCCGCTACGACCTGATGACCGCCTATGACCTGGGCATCAAGAGCAAGGTCTGGGTCAACCGCGGCCATGAGCCGGCAAATCCCTATTACGAATACACCGAGATCAAGGATATCGGCGGGTTAGCTGCCGCCGTTGGCCTGGAGCCAGCCCTCAAGCGCGCCTGAAAAACTAGCGCTCAGGCGCTGTTGCTACTATGAGACCGGGGCGGTTCATTCGCCCCTTCTCTTTATCGTTCGAAGGGGAGCAAGCATGGCCTTTCGGGGACCCCTTCCGCACGAGTGACCTGCTGGCGTTAGAGGACGGTGTGATCCGAACGTGACGCAACGGGGCGCGTTTGTTACGCGGCCGCTATCGATGCTTTCGAGTAACCGGGGCTGGTTCCTCAACGACCGATTTGGGGCGCACAACGGTCGTTCGTCAGCAAGCGGCGCTTTAGCGTTCAACCTTCAAGCTGCCAATCGTACTCCTCTTAACCCTTCGGGTGGCAAGTTAACCCTTCGGGTGGCAAGCGGTCGCCGCCATCGCCGAATGACGTGTTCGGGCCACATTCCGGACCGGTGGATTCTTGCTTGGCGATGAGGATCGCAGACGTTCAACTGCGATCGCGCTGGTGACCTGACCGAAGCTGGAACTGACTACTCCGCTACGTTGTATATCTCGGCAAGGTCGCGTAGATCCCAGTTCCCGCCAGACAACACCGCACAGACTTTTTCATCGGGCTTGACGTCTATGCTGCCCGCCAACAGTGCTCCGACGCCAATTGAGGCGGCTGGTTCAGCGATCAATTTCGCATCCTTGGCAAGAGCACGCATCCCGGCGATGATGTGCTCGTCTTCAACAAGAACAATCTCGTCCACATACTTTTCGATAATCGGATACGGGTTTTGACCCGGAACGCTTATCCTCAAGCCATCCGCAATAGTGTTCTTCAAGGGAAGCGATGTGCGTTCCTTGTTTATCCGGCTGTGAAAATACTTCGGTGTCAAGGCAGGCTCTGCCCCGATAACGCGCACCGACGGCTTCGTTTCTTTTATGGCGGTAGCGATTCCCGAGATCAGGCCTCCGCCGCCTAAGGGAACAATGACCGTGTCCACATCGTCCAGGTCTTCGAGTATCTCGCACCCGATCGTTCCCTGGCCAGCCATTACAACGGGGTCCTCGAAGCCGTGAATAACCGCATACTTGTTTCCTTCAGCGATTTCGTAGACCTTTTTCCATCTAGCAGCATTATCACCATCAAAAAGAATGACTTCCGCACCAAGGGCTTTTGTATTTTCAATCTTGATCTTGGGCGTGGTGACCGGAAGTACCAATATCACTTTTACGCCGAGCATCCTGGCCGCGTAAGAAAGCCCCTGGGCATGATTGCCCGACGACGTCGCGATAATGCCGTTTGCGATCTCTTCTCTCGAGAGCGAGAGAGCCTTGTTCAGGGCGCCGCGGATCTTGAAGGCGCCAGTAATCTGCAGGGTTTCCGGTTTGAGATAAAGCTGACAGCCAGCGGCCTTCTCGATTTTCTCCGCACGCAATAGCGGCGTGTGCCTGACGTGCGGCTTCAGCCGTTCCTGAGCTTCACGGATGTCCTGAATGGTGGGGTAATTGCGCATGGTCATCACTCGAAAAACTGAAAGAAGGTGCCGACGTTATTGGCGATGGCGTTCTGATAGATTTTGCTGGCTGTCGTATTGTCTTGTATGGCCATCCCGGTGGAATCGAAGATCGTGATTTCGTCATCACTTTCTCGCCCAGGCTTCCGTTCCAACAATACCTCGCCGATTTCGCCATGGATGTCGTCTCTGGTGATGATGTTTTTAATCAGCGGGTGCCAGGTCTCGCCCTTTTCTGTGCATTGGGAGCTCGAGTCGACGATGATTTTCGCGTTCCTGAAGAGCTCCGGATCCAGCTCCTGCTTGCCGCGTTGATCTGTGCCGATTGCAACGATGTGTGTACCGGGCTTCACCCAATCCGCCGCCACAAGCTCCCCTTTTCCCCGGGTCGTCGTAATCAAGATATCGGCCTGCTCAACCGCTTCCTTCTTGGAGCTTGCGACGATGACGGGAATGCCGAATTCGCGTTCGATGTCCGTCTTGTATTTGGAAAGCGTTTCCGGGGTGCGGCTCCAGGCGTGGATCTCTTCGATCTTCATGATCTCGTTGATCGCCCGGATTTGCATTCTCGCCTGATTGCCTGTGCCGATCGATGCGATCGTCCTGGCGTTCTTCCTCGCCAGGGCTTTGACGGAGACGGCTCCAGACGCTCCCGTTCTGAGGCCGGTGATCAAGCTTCCATCCATGATGCAAATTAACGCGCAGCTCCTGGCATCAAACAGGAGAATGGTGCCCATGCTGTTCGGCACGCCATGTTCTGCCGGGTTGCTGGTGAAGCCTCCAGAGTGCGCTTTCATTGAGATGATTTCATTGGCTTTGTAGTAGCCAAGCTTGAAGTCGATTTCTCCACGGAGAGAGGGGAGATGTATCCCGATATAGGCAGGTTGTTCCACCTGATCGCTGCTGAAGGCCTTGTAAGCCTCTTCCACCGCGTCGATGACTTCCGTCATACCGATTAGCCGTCTTACTTCCTCCTTCTTAAGCAGCAGCGTTTTCATGCATGACCTCCCTATTTTCGTAGTTATGGGACACATCGACACAGCACGGCCTGTGCCGCAATCACCATAGTGGGCGAGCGGGGAGAATAGTGGCCGCATTCGCCGCGACCGGAAGCAGATTCCTTTGTATCGCATGGGGGCTTTGGCAGAGAATTGCGGCAGGCGCCTTTCCGAGCTTAGGCGTCAGCGCGTCGGCTCCGCCACGGTCGGCACAAGATGCGGCGCGGGCGGCAAAGGTTAGCGCAAACGCGTCGCGCATGGCCGTGCGTCGAGAGGAACTGCTGTCTTCTGCGGTTTACCGTGAACCCCTGAAGACACAGGCCGGAACCGCATCATGACCACCCAAGAGATCATTCTCGAAAAGATGACGCCAAAGCATCTGGACGGTGCGTTGGAACTGTCCCGCCAGGTCCAATGGCCGCATCGGCGCGAGGATTGGGAACTGGTCCAGTCGATCAGCCAGGGAATCGTCGCACTCGAAGAGGAGCGTCTCGTCGCGACCATCATCATGACGCCCTATGGCGATGACACCGCCACCATCAACATGGTCATCGTCGATGCCGCCATGCGCGGCCGCGGTCTCGGCCGGAAGATGTTGGAAGAGGCGCTTGCCGAGGCGGGAGAGCGTACCTGCTATCTGGTGGCGACGCAGGAAGGTCTTCCGCTCTATGAGAAGGTGGGTTTCGCTGCGACCGGCGAGACCGTGCAGCACCAGGGCGAGCCGTTGCCGGTTGAGGTGCCGGGTCACGTAACATGGAGCGAGAGCGGCGATCATGCCCACTTGGTAACGCTGGATCGCGCGGCACACGGCCATGACCGTTCGGCATTGATGGAGATTCTGCGCAAGCGGGCGAAGTTCGCTGTCATTCGCGATGCGGGCGAGATCCAAGCCTTCGCGGCGATCCGGTCTTTTGGCCGTGGGCTGGTCATCGGCCCGGTCGTGGCGAGGAACGATTCCGAAGCCCGGGCCCTGATCGATTTCCTGCTCGCCCATCACCAGGGCAGGTTCGTCCGTATCGACACGGATGTCTCCACGAATCTTGCAGGATGGCTCACCGGGCGCGGGCTCGATCACGCCGGCTGTGGGATCACGATGCGACGTTCCGGGGCCGCGCGCAAGGAAGGCAAGCCCACGTATCACCGCAGCTACGCGCTGGTCAGTCAGGCACTCGGTTGATGTCGGTAGAAAAATGCGGGGACTCGCTTGCCGAACTCGACGGTGCCATCTGGTTCATCCCCTCGCCCTCCTATCGCGGCCATGAGGCGGCGGGCGGGTGCTGAGATCGGCCAAGGGCGCGACTGTCACCGACGCGACCGGGATATAAGCTGCTCGACGGGTTCGCGGGGTCGGTGGGGCGTCAATGCCCGATACGGGGCAGGACGGCATCGTCATCCAAGGTCGCGAACGCCAACTTCGTCTACAGCGCTTGATACATGACGAAGGCGTCAACATAGCCATGGGTCGGGTGCCTGAACGCGCCGGGCAATGTGCCCACGACTTCAAAACCCATTTTCTGCCATAGCGAAATGGCGCGCTGGTTGGTGCTCGCCACGAAGTTGAACTGCATTGCCAGGTACCCGTGGGCGCGGGCGGTTACCAATGAGTGCTCGCACATACCGCGTGCGACGCCCCTACCCGTCGCATCAGGCGCTGTGACGTATCCACAGTTGCAAACATGCCGACCACCGCCAGCCTGATTGGGGCGCATGTAATAGGTGCCGAGGATGGCGCCCGCTTGCTCGGCAACGAAGACTTCCTTGTCTGCTCCCATCCAGTAGGCGAGAGCCTCTTCCCGGCTCAGGTTACGGTGAAGCGTATAGGTTTCTCCCGCTCGGATCACGGGCTCGATGATCGACCAGACGGCGGGAGCGTCAGCAGATGAGGCGGGGCGAATATCCATGGCGGCATGATTAACGTTTGCGGCAGGTCCTGAAAAGCGAGCTATAGCCTTTTTATCCATGGTTGACTGGGAAATGGCGGCCCCGCCTTCCGCGTTCGGCTTCTCGACGGTCGGATCACCGTCCATCCGCAATCAAAAGGGCTAACCTGACCTATACTCCAGAATTTTCTGCTGACGAGCCTAGGAATCCGGCCAGAAGGGCGGCTGAGGCGGACCTATCATTGCTCATAACGGAAACAGATCCCCGCCAAGAAAAGGACGAAGCGCATGGCCACTTTCCGCCCGAAATACATCACCTTCGACTGCCACGGCACGCTGATCAACTTTCAGATGGCGGAGGCGGCACGCGATCTTTACGGCGACCGCATGAGCGAACAGAAAATGCTGCAATTCATCGCAGACTTCTCTGCGTACCGGCTCGATGAAGTGATGGCCGACTGGAAGCCCTATGCGGAGGTGGTCCATAACGCACTAGCGAGGACCTGCAAACGCAACGGCATCCACTTCAGGGACGAAGACGCCCAGATGGTATACGAACGCGTTCCCACCTGGGGGCCGCATCCGGACGTTCCGGCTGGTCTTGCCAAGGTCGCCAAGGAGATTCCGCTGGTCATCCTGTCAAATGCAATGAACTCGCAGATCATGTCGAACGTCGAGAAGCTCGGCGCGCCTTTCCACGCCGTTTACACCGCCGAAGAGGCTCAGGCCTACAAGCCGCACTTCCGGGCCTTCGAATATATGCTCGACATGCTTGGCTGCGGTCCGGAGGACATACTGCATTGCTCCTCCTCGTTCCGCTACGATCTGATGTCCGCACATGACCTCGGGATCAAGAACAAGGTTTGGGTCAATCGCGGTCACGAGCCGGCCAATCCCTATTACGGCTATACCGAGATCGCCGGCATCTCGGAATTGCCTGGCGTTGTCGGGCTCTGAGAATCCGCCGGCATCTTGCTGATGGTAGCAATGATCGGGGAGCGCTGGACCCTTGATCAAACCGTGACCGATGCAATCACCGCCGCCCGCGTTCAGCTTGAGACTTCCCGCGATCTCGTCGATGCTAAGGCCTCGGTCCGGGGCATGCAGACGGCCACGGGCGACATGCGCCTTGCGCAGTCAACCGTAGAAATGGAAGCAGCGCGCGCCTCGCTGGAAGCGCGAAAGAAGTCGGCTCTCAAATATCTCGAACTTGCGCTTTCATCACAGGTGGTGAAGGACAACAAGCAGCGCATCGCCACCATTCAGAAGCTTGTCGGCGAATACTACCAGAGTGCCGTCACGCTGGAACAATCGCTTCTGGCCAAGTCGCACGATCAAACCGCCGCCCTGGTGAAACAGATGCAAAAGCTCGCGGACGACATGGCGCCGCTGATCGATGACGGCGTCGAGGTTTCCAAGTCGATTGCAGGAAAGGCGGTCCAGGCGCGGCAAACGACACAGCAAATCGCAGCTGTCGTCAATAACAGCGTGGCAGCAGCGATGGTGCTTCTCTTGCTCGGATCGGCAATGTTCGGAGCCCGGGCCATGGCGAGGCCGATTGGCCGTATCACCGCCAGCATGAGCGTTCTTGCCTCCGGCGATCTCGACGCAGAGGTACCCTTTGGGGAGCGGCGGGACGAGATCGGCGAGATGGCCCGGGCTGTCGGGGTGTGCAGGTGCGCGAGCTTAACGCGCAGGAGGCGGCGCTGCAGGCGAAAAGCGCCGACCTGCAGTCGAGCATCGGCGAGGTGGTGGCGGCGGCCGTGGCCGGCGACTTCACTCGGCGCATCAGCAAGGACTACGACAACGCCGATCTCAACCGCTTCGCCACCCGGGTCAACGAACTGGTGACGTCGGTCGATCGCGGCGTCGCCGAAACCGGCCGGGTCATCTCGGCGCTGGCGGAAGGCGATCTCACCCAGACCATGCGCGGCGAGTTCCAGGGCGCCTTCGGCGACCTGCAGCAGAACGTCAACCAGACGCTGGCCAATCTCAGCTCGGTGCTCGGCGAGGTGCGTTCGGCGATCGACACGATCAACGGCGGCGCCGGCGAAATGCGCACCGCTTCGGGCGACCTGTCGAAGCGGAGCACCGAACAGTCGAGCGCCGTCGTCCGGCAGGCGGTGACGGCGATGGGGCGGATCGAGGAGGCCTCCGGCGAGATCGGCCAGATCATCAACGTCATCGACGAGATCGCCTTCCAGACCAACCTCCTGGCGCTCAATGCCGGGGTTGAAGCAGCGCGTGCGGGAGACGCCGGCAAGGGCTTTGCCGTCGTCGCGCAGGAAGTGCGAGAGCTCGCCCAGCGCTCGGCCAATGCCGCCAAGGACATCAAGGCGCTGATCTCGCGCTCGGGCGAGGAGGTCAGTTCCGGCGTGAAGCTGGTGACGGCGACCGGCGAGGCGCTGGCGCTGATCGAGGGGCATGTGGTCAAGATCAACGAGCACGTGCATTCGATCGCCACCGCGGCGCGGGAGCAGTCGACCGGGCTTTCCGAGGTCTCGATCGCGGTCAACCAGATGGACCAGGTGACGCAGCAAAACGCCGCGATGGTCGAGGAATCGACGGCGGCGACCAGCCGGCTGGCCGACGAGGCAGCGAACCTGGCGCGGCTGATCGCCCGCTTCAAGCTCGAGGGCGGCATGGCCCCGCGTGCGGCCGCGCCGGACAGCCGTCCGGTCGCCTCGCCGGCCGCGCAAGCACGGCAGCCGCTGCTGAGGATGGGGAAGGTCTTGATCGAAGCCCGAAGTTGGGTGGAAGCGCGTAATGAAAAAGCAATAAACGCTACCTTGCCCGGCTCGCGCCGTTAGCCGCTACCATGATGAAAAACGGCGCGTTTGAGCAGAATGGTGCGATTTGCCAGTGGTCGGCGAGACGGGCGGTCTCCAGGTATTGCTGGATGCTACTGCTCGATTAGCGCTTTCGCCTGGTTCTTTATGGAAGTGATCGTCAGGAGCTGATGCATCAAGCCTGGAACGGTTGCAGGGAAGCGGCCCTCCAGGGCGGCGGTGCCGACCGTGAAGCCGGCGGCCCGGCCGCTGACGACAGCATGGATGCGTTCGACGCGGTCGATCGAGCCTGCGACGATAACGGGTTTCGCGACGGCGTCGCAGACGGCCCGGATGAGGTCTGCGACATCGACATCGGCGCGATAGGCAAGGAGATCGAGGCCGTGGACGCCCTCGCGGGCCGCAAGGTCTTTTGCGCTTGCAACGATCTCCGTCGTGGAACCCTCAAGAACGCTGGGATGACCCGCAATGCGGCCGGGGAAGGGGTAGTAGCGGATACCGCTTCCCTTGAGGAGGGGAAGGACGTCATCGGCATGGGTGCCGCCAAGCAGATAGTCGACGCCGAGCGTGAGGGCGGCGCGCACCGAGGCGATTTCGCTGGCGCGGTCGAGTGAAACCACTTCGAGATAGCTCTTCGCGCCCGCGGCCCGGATTTCCCGGTTGAGCCCTGAAAGCACCTCGAAGGGCAGGCCGATATCCTTGAAGCCGATATGCCGGACACCCGCAGAAAGCACCAAGGGAAGCTGCGCCAGGGCATCCGGGATCGTCCGGTCGTTGCGGGTCAGCATGAAGATGAAATCGATGGGGGGCATGTCATTCTCCTAGTCGCACGGTGACTTCGCCAGTCGGCGGGCGTAGTCGATTGCTGTTTCGAGACTCCTCGGATCGGCAATGCCACGGCCGGCGATATCGAAGGCGGTGCCGTGGTCGGGGCTTGTGCGCACGAAGGGCAGGCCGAGCGTGATGTTCACGCCCTTTTCCAGACCGAGATATTTGACCGGGATAAGCCCCTGGTCGTGATACTGCGCGACGACCACGTCAAAGCGGCCGTTTCGCGCCTGCATGAAAACCGTATCGCCTGGCCAGGGGCCGCTGGCGTCTATGCCCTCCGCACGGGCTGCCGCGATGGCGGGCGCGATGATGCGGATTTCCTCATCTCCGAAGAGACCACCTTCGCCGGCATGCGGATTGAGCCCCGCAACGGCGATGCGGGGGCGGGCGATTCCCAACGCACGACCCCCCTGGTGGGCAAGGCGTATCGCGGACATCTGTGCCGGAAAATCCGCCTGGCGGATCGCCTCTGCCAGCGAACAGTGAATCGTGACCAACACGGAGCGAATATCGTCATTGGCGAGCATCATCGCCACGCGCCCGGCGCCACCTTTTTCCGCGAGGATTTCCGTATGGCCGGGGTAGGGAAGCCCTGCAGCGGCGAGCGCCTCCTTGTGGATCGGCGCCGTCACGATGCCGGCGACTTTGCCGGTTCTGGCGAGATCGATCGCCGCAACGACGGCATCGTAGGCCATGCGGCCGCTGGTGGCGCTCACCTTGCCGAGTGCTGGTGGGGTTTCGACGCGGGACGCGGCGAGCATATTCAGGGCGCCATCCGGCTTCGCGTCGGCGATGTCATGGATCTCGTTCAGTTGCAGACCGCCGCCGAGGCTAGCGATGGCCTTCGTCATCACGGCCGGATCGCCGATGACGACACTGCGACGGAGGTCGGTGCGGGCAAGCATCGTCTTTGCCACGATCTCCGGCCCGATGCCGGATGGATCGCCCATGGTGACGGCGAGCGGCAGGGAGGTGTTCATGCGAGCTCCTTTCCAATTCGGCGAATGATGTCGGCGGCATTGCGCAGCGTCATGGCGGAACCGAAGCCGCCTGCCTTCATGGCGAGCAGCACCATTCGTCCATCGGCAAGACGCGCGCAGCCGAGAGGAAAGCCGGGCTCGAGTTCGCGGATCAAATCGAAGGCGTGAATGGAGAGTCGTTCCAAAAGGGCGTGCATCGTTTCGCCGCCCGTTGCGACGACGGCGTCGTATCGATGCCGCAACAAAGCGATCTCGGCCTCGTCCACCAGGGTGGCGAGAGCCTTCGCCGGGTCGCTGGTTCGGATATGCGGTGTACGGATACAGACGACAGAAGCTGCCTCGTCGATATCCGTCGCACTCATTGCGACTGAAGCACCTGTCGCGGCCAATGCGTCGCACTGCGAATGGCTGACAGGGTTCGCGCTGCCGACAAGCACGAGAACACGGCGCGGCGTGGCTTCGGGCGTGAAGGTGTGCTGGCCTGTGCGCCGCTCGACCACCGTGGCCAGCGCCTCGGCCATGCCTGGCGAGCCGACCCACAGCACCGGGCCGTGCTTCTGGATCTCCGCAACCCGACGATTCAGCATGACCTGGTCGCATGCATCGATGATGACCACCGGAGCGTGGCCAATGGCATTGCCGATATCCCCGTCCTCGGTGCAGGTGGAAACTCTAGCGATCCGGCCGAGGCCGGGCTCGATCAACTCTTCGATGCGCGACGTGCGGGCGGGATGGACAGGGTCGCGGCTGTACGCGGTTTGGGCAACCGGCTCGCCGTGCAACAATTGAATGCCGTCGATCGTCGTGCGCCCGGCAGCGGGAAAAGCAGGCGCGATGACCAAACGTGGCCGGCCGCTGGCCACAAATGCGGCGGCAATTTCCACACGGATATGGCCACGCAGGGTGGAGTCAATCGTCTTATAGAGGAATGTCCTGTCTGCAAGCGTGGTTACCGCCTGGCGCGTCACATGCGCTGCATCGGTTTCATCTAGCGCGCGGCTGCCGGTGTCGATGGAGACGAGACTGGCATGGGTATTGTCCGATCCCATCCTGCAGATGCGAGGGACATAGCCGCGTTTCAGGAAAGCGATTGCGCCGTCCGCCGCACTTGTCAGGTCGTCTGCGACGACGCCAATGTGTTTGATTTGGTCAATGGTTTCTGCCATGACCTCAAGCTATTCTTTAAATCTCGGGACGAAAATCGATATGATTTCACGGGTATTGGTGATACATTATCACCAATGAAGCGTTCGGACCTTCCTTCCCTCGATGATCTGCGTGCCTTTGAGGTCGTTGCCCGCCTGGGTTCCGTGCGTTCGGCCGCATCTGAGTTAAACTTGACGCATGGGGCCGTCAGCCGGCGCGTTTCGAAACTCTCCGAACACCTCCAAATCCGGTTGCTAGAACCGGAAGGGCGCGGCCTAAGGCTGACGGGAGAGGGCACGCGGCTCGCTCAGGCGACGACGAACGCGCTGTCGCTTGTTGCATCGGCTTTGGAGGATATTCGCAAAGTCGACGTGTCACCGCCGATTGTCGTTTCCTGCGAACGGTCCATCGCCATGCGCTGGCTGATCCCGCGGCTCTCGGAATTCCAGGATCGCCATCCCCAGATCGACCTTCACCTCTCCGTTGGTGGTGGGAACTTCGATTTTGCGCGCGACCGTATCACGCTCGCGATCCGCAGGCTCGATTTCGCGATCGATGCGAACTGGCAGGTCGAACGGTTGATCGAAGAGGAAGTCGGTCCCGTCATGCATCCCGCCATGGCGGATCGGTTTGCGGCCGGTGGTTATGTTGCGCTTGCTGCAAAGACCCGGCCGGATGCCTGGCAGAAGTGGTCCGCCGCCCATCCGGACGCGCCGAAGCCGCGCTCGACGCGCTTTCTTGACCATCATTTCCTGATGGTGGAGGCCGCAGCCGGAGGTCTGGGCGTAGCTATGTGCCCAAAGATCATTGCCATCGACGATATCCGCAAAGGCCGCCTCGTCGCGCCACTAGGCTTTCAGCCTGATGGCTCACATTACGGCATCATTCGTTCGGCGCTGGCGAAGAAGACGGCTGGGATCGATCAATTTGTGTCTTGGCTTCTCGCCACCATTCAAGAAGATTTCTATGCTGCGCCTTGAGTCAACACACCGTCGCGGTGCCCAACCTGACTTAAAACCGGTCAAGCATTGGAAGTGCAACAACACGCTTCAATACCAGACCGATATGAGGTGCTCAGGTATTGGGGCCAAGTATATTTGCTCTGGCTTCGACGATGTGGTCGTACATGTTTCGCTCGGCCTCTCTGCTGTCGCGATCTTTGATGGCGTCAAGAGTGGCCTGATGCTTGGCGATATAGGCCTTCATGCGCTCAGGGGTTAGGGACTGCTCCTTCATTTTCCCCCAGAGGTTTCCCGCCCGCACTGTGTGAATACCTTCATAGAGCGAGGCGAGGAGACCATTGCGGGCCGCTCCGACGATGATGCGGTGAAAGACAGCGTCCCATTTCTCGAATTCGACCAGGGTTTCCGCCGCGCTGCCCCGATCGATCGATTTCTGCATTTCATCGATCTCCTGCCTGGTTGCCCGTAACGCCGCCAAGGCGGCGATCTTGGGCTCCATGATCAGCCGAGCCTCGAAAACTTCGGCCGGATAGGTGCGCAACGCGTCTCCGGTGCTGCCTGGCGGGCGACGCAGCGCCGTCGAGTTAACCCCGCTGCCAGCGATGAATGTCCCCCTGCCCACGTGCCTGATGAGCCGACCCTCCTTCTCGAGAGAAGCGAGCATCCGTCGAAGTGCGGTGCGGGGCAGCCCGAGTTTGAGCGCCAAGTCGCGCTCTGGCGGTAACCGATCTCCGGGCTCCAGACCTTCCGCCTCGATGAAATCCTTCAACACTACGCTCATGAGCCCTCGCTAATTATTTTCTGCAACCAAATTGATCTATATTGACACCAATTGCAAGACCAATCTTATATTGATTGCGCGTCAAGCCCTGATTGGTAGCGAATGGCGCTGAGAACCGGGGCATGCATGCTGCGCACTGCCTGCAGAACGATTGTGATGGCAGCACGTATTGAGCAGCGAGTAAAATCGCAAAGTAACGGCTCCGTTGAAAAGGGAGGAATCTCGATGGCCGCTAGAACAGAGGCTGTTTCTGGAGACGACGCAGCGCTTTCGGTGCGTGGCCTGACAGTCGACTTGCCGAAAGGCATGGAACGGACCCATGCCGTCGAGAACATCTCGTTTGATCTCAAGCGGGGTCAGATCCTGTGCATTATCGGCGAGTCCGGCTCAGGCAAGTCGGTAACGGCCAACACAATCATGGGGCTCTTGCCGAAGCTGATCCCCGTCTCGTCCGGCGCCATTCATGTCGATGGTTCGGCCATCATCGGCGCACCGGCGAAAAAACTGCGAGGACTGCGCGGCCGCGTCGTATCGATGATTTTCCAGGATCCGCTCTCGGCGCTCAACCCCCTGATGACCGTCGGCGAGCAGATTACCGAAGTCCTGACGGCACATGGCGTCGGCACGAAGGCGTCGCGGCGCAAGCGCGCCATCGAGCTGCTGACGGAAGTCGGTCTGCCCGATCCGGAGCTCATGTATTACCAGTATCCGTTCCGGCTTTCGGGCGGGCAGCGTCAGCGGGTCATGATCGCCATGGCGTTGGCGCTTGAACCCACGGTCCTGATCGCCGACGAACCTACCACGGCCCTCGACGTCACCACGCAGGCGCAGATCCTGAAACTGATTCGTGACATTCAGCGCCGCAAGGGCATGAGCGTGATGTTCATCACCCACGACTTCGGTGTTGTGGCTGAGATCGCCGACAGTGTCGTGGTGATGGAAAAGGGCCGCGTTGTCGAGCAAGGCAGCGCCGAGCAGGTTCTGAAATCCCCCACCCACCCCTATACCCAGCGCCTGATTGCCGCCGTCCCGCACCTTACGGGCAAGGATCGAGCAGTTCGGGAGAAGGCGAGCAACGAGACAATCCTGAAGATTGAAGGATTGTCCAAGACTTATCGCAGCGGGAGTGCCCTGTTCGGCAGCCAACGCATCGTGCCTGCGGTGAAGGACGTATCATTCGATCTGACTGCGGGACGCACGCTAGGCGTTGTCGGCGAAAGCGGTTCCGGCAAGTCATCGCTCGGAAGGCTTTTGATCAAGCTGCAGGACAGTGATGGCGGTCGGATTCTCTTCGAAGGCCGAGACATCGCAAAGCTTTCGGAATCGGAGTTCCGTCCGCTGCGGCCGCGGATTCAAATGATCTTCCAGGATCCCTTCGCGTCGCTCAACCCGCGTTCGACCATTGGACAAATTCTTACCGTCGGTCCCGTCGCGCACGGCATGCCTTATGCTCAGGCGCGTGAGGAGGCGCGAGCGTTGCTGGCCCATGTCGGTCTCGATGCCGGCGCCTTCGGCCGCTATCCGCACGAGTTTTCCGGGGGGCAACGCCAGCGCATCGGCATCGCCCGGGCTTTGATGTTCAAGCCCAAGCTGCTGATTGCCGACGAGGCGGTCTCTGCGCTCGACGTGTCCATCCAGGCGCAGATCCTCAAGCTGCTCGACCAGATCCAGCGGGAAACCGGCGTTTCAATGATCTTCATCACCCACGATCTGCGCGTCGCCAGCCAGATCTGCGACGAAATCGCCGTGATGCAGAAGGGGCAGATCGTCGAGCGCGGCCCGCCATCTCAAATCTTTCTGGACCCGCGATCGGCCTACACGCGCGAGCTGGTGGCCGCGATTCCCGGGGAGCGACCGAGGGACACTCGACCGATTGCCGTTAACTCTTGAGAGCTACGGCGGAAATACCACTAGGGAGGAAATATCATGACGAAAGATTCTACAACGAAATCGGGCTATTCACGGCGCGACGCGTTACGCTTAATGGCAGCGGGCGGCGTTGCGTGCTTTGCCGCACCAAACCTGCTCGGCAAGCCTGCCTTTGCCGATACCGCTAACCCGACCGGCCGCGTCGTCGTCGGGCTTTCGCAAGAACCCACCGTCTTCAATCCGCTGATGGCACATATCGAGGTAGACGACGCTGTCCATTTCTCCCTGTTCGACGCCCTCTTCCGCATCGATCCGAAGGGTGTTCTTCAGCCCAATCTTGCAGCCGAAGTGCCAACACAGCAGAACGGCGGCATTTCAGAGGACGGTCTGAAGTGGCGCGTCCGCTTGCGTGACGACGTTCGCTGGCACGACGGCGAGCCCTTCACGGCAGAGGATGTGAAGTTCACACTCGAGCTCATCACCAACCCGAACTTCCGCGCCTGGCGCACGGGTGGGCATTCCCTGGTGCGGGATATCACGGTGGTTTCGCCGACTGAGATCACCTGGCGCATGGAGAAGGCTTTCGCCCCCTACCTGTCGTTTCTCGCCGAAACCTTCATGGTGCCCAAGCACATTCTCGAGAAAGAGGCAGATCCCAACGCCGGGGCTTTCAGCCAGGCGCCTGTCGGCACCGGTGCATTCAAATGGGCGAAACGGGTTGCTGGCGACCATCTCGAACTCGTTGCGAACCCTCAATATTTCGGGGATGGTCCCTACGTCGAGCGGATCGTCTTCAAATACATTCCTGACATGACTGTGCTCTACACCCAATTCAAGAGCGGCGACATTGACCTTACAGACCAGGCATACATTACCGCCGACCACTACGAAGAAGCCAGGACATTGCCGGACCGTGTGGTGACCCTGGTATCTGGTGCATCAGTCGAGTCGATCTATCTCAATCTCGAGAAGCCGCAATTCAAGGACCCGGCTGTCCGCAAGGCGCTCTATGCCGCGATGGACAGAAAAGCCATTATCGACGCGATCTACTACGGCGTCGGTACGCTCACAGAAACGTTCGTGCCGAAGCAGTCCTACTACTACAATCCAAACCTGCCGGCGCAGGAGTATAACCTCGACCTGGCGCGCAAGATCCTCGACGAGGCGGGCTGGGTACCGGGATCGGATGGGATCCGTGCGAAGGATGGAGTGCGGCTGTCTTTCGCCAACTCTACGACAGCGGGCAACAATCTGCGGGAACAGGTGCAACAGTTCCTGCAGCAAACCTTTGCAGACATTGGCGTCGAGATGACCATCTCGAATCTGCCGGCGGCAGTCATGTTTGGCGAATTTTGGCTCAAGTCGCAGTTCGACTCGGCGATCGCCGGCGTCACCCATCTCATCGCGGCGGATCCGGACGCCACCAACCGCCTTCACACCAGCGCAATTGCTGCTAAGGGCGGAAAGGGCTCTAACGTCGGCCAGTATTCCAATCCGGAAGTTGATGCGCTGCTCGAAAAAGGTACCCAAACCTTCGATCCCGAGGCACGCCGCGAAATCTACCACCGTGTGCAGGAGATCGTCCGCCAAGACCTGCCGTTCCTGCCGCTGTTTGCCGCAACCTATGTGGTCGGGCGCAAGGAAGGTCTCGAGGGCTTCGAGTCTAACACCAACACCCGCACGGCATCCTGGCATGCCGCAGCCTGGCGTTGGCAAAGCTGACATACGCTGCCGCCGTCGCGAGTTGCGGCGGCGGCCTATCCATTGATGCTGTCATGAAGGAGGAGAGCCAATGCGCGGCTTCCTGCTCAATCGCCTTTCACAAAGCCTCGTCCTGCTCCTGATCGTTTCGGTCATCGGGTTCGTCGTCCTGAACCTCATTCCGGGTGGCCCGTTGGCGCAATTCGGACTTGATCCCAGCATGACCCAGGATGATCTCAATCGTCTGAAGGAGCAGCTGGGGCTCAACCGCCCCCTGTGGATGCAATATCTCGACTGGGCCTGGCGCCTCGTACAGGGCGACTGGGGTCACTCCTTCCGCGACGGCGCGCCGGTCCTGGACGTGATTGGCCGTCACCTCGTTGCAACGCTGTTGTTGATGGGTTCATCCACCGTCATCGCGATCGCCATCGGCACATGGATCGGCATTCGTGGCGCCACGCACCGATATTCGGTCTTCGACTATCTGGCGACAGTCGGTGCCATGGTGGCGTTGTCGATCCCGACCTTCTGGTTTGGGCTTGTCGGCATCTACGTGTTCTCCCTCCGGTTGGGCTGGCTGCCGGCTGGCAATATGTACACGATAGGCGACGGCTCGGCCCTGAATTACCTCCATCACCTGATCATGCCGAGTATTGTGCTGGCGCTGGTCCATGTCGCCATCTGGAGCCGCTACATGCGCACGGCGACGCTTGACGTCATCAGCCAGGAATTCGTCAAGACAGCCCGCGCCAAGGGGCTGAGTGAGCGTCGGATCCTGATGAAGCATGTCGTGGGCAATGCGCTCCTGCCAATGATCACGCTTGCGGGAATGCAGCTTCCCAGCGTTCTGACGGGTGCTCTGGTCACCGAGACTGTGTTTACCTGGCCGGGAATGGGCCGGCTCTTCCTCGACAGCCTCGGCTACAGCGACTACCCGGTGGTGATGGGATTGCTCATGTTCTCGGCAATACTCGTCGTGCTTTGCAACCTGATCGCCGACATCGTCGTCGCCATCATCGATCCCCGTATCCGTTTGAGCTAATCGCCTCATGGACGCTCAACAGGAGGCCACCATTATGACCGCCATTGTCGCAAACTCACGCCAGGAGCGTTGGTGGAACAGCCGAACTGCACACCGCTTCATGAACCACCATCTGGCTCTGCTCGGGATGGTGATGATCGCCGTCCTGACGCTCGCGTGCGTCCTGGGCCCGTACCTGCTGCCCTATGATTCACTCTATATCGATCTGCGCGCCCGCTTTGCTCCGCCGTTCACCGGCCACCATTATCTGGGCACCGATCCGCTAGGACGGGACTTGGCGGCACGGCTCTTCATGGCAGGGCGGATTTCCCTGCTGGTCGGCTTCTCCGCGATGCTGTTGTCGACGCTGATCGGAACCCTCGTCGGCGTGCTCGCGGGCTACCGGGGCGGCTGGATCGGCACGACGCTGATGCGCACGGTGGATGGGTTCCTGTCGTTTCCGTCGATCTTCCTGGTGCTGGCGCTTGCCGCGGCGCTGAAGCCCAGCCCCATGATGATTACCGTTGTCATCGCTGCCACCAGCTGGATGGAGGTTGCCCGGATCGTCGAGGCCGAGGTCCGCTCCCTTCGCGAGCGGGAATTCGTCCAGGCCGGTCGCATGCTGGGGTTGAGCGGAACGCATATCATGTTCCGCGAGATCCTTCCCAATGCCGTCGGTCCGATCATCGTCGCGGCCACCCTGACCGTCGCCCGCGCCATCCTCATGGAGGCCTATATCAGCTTCCTCGGCTATGGAATTCAGCCACCGCTACCCAGTTGGGGCAATATGCTGAACGGTGCGCAGCAATATCTGGGGAGCGCGCCGTGGCTGGCGATCATTCCTGGTGCGGCCATTACCATCGCTGTAACCAGCTTCAACTTCATCGGCGACGGGCTTCGAGACGCGTTCGATGTCCGCGGTGATCACACCTGACGGCAATGGCGTCCGGCCGGTCGCGGCAGCTTTAGGGGAAGGCCCGCTCGTGGATGGGTTCAAAAAGGGCGAACCGTAGCTGCTGCACTTGATCAAAGCGTATCATGGTCGAACGCCGCCTCCCGTCTTTGTCAGCAATCTCAGAAGCTCCTTGGCCGAACGCAATGAGAAGTTAGTTCAATGGAAGAATCCAGAATCGCAGACAAGAACACGCCCTACTGGTGGGAAGAGGCACCCGTCAAACCGCTGCCGCGGCAGCCGCTCGCCAAGAAGGTCGACGTGGCGATCATAGGCGCCGGATACACCGGGCTGTCGGCGGGTCTCGTTCTGGCGCGCGAGGGCCGTTCGGTCGCAGCCTTTGACGCAATGAATCCGGGCGAGGGGGCCTCGACGCGCAACGGCGGAATCACCAGCGGAAGCATTCGGCCGGATTACGCCACGATTACCCGGCGCTTCGGCGAAGAGAAGGCGAATGCAATCGAGGCGGAGGGCAAGATCGCCCGCGAGTTCCTTTATGACTTCATCAGGACCGAAGGGCTCGATTGCGACTTTCAGCTGGTTGGCCAGTTCAAGGGCGTAATCGGATATGACGATTACGAGAAGACGGCCCGGAGCGCCGAAGTGCTGGCGAAGAGACTGGGGATCGAGGCCTATGCAGTGCCGTATGCCGAACAGCGTAACTACATCGGCACGGATTTCTACCGCGGCGGCATGGCGCGGATGGATATCGGTGGGCTGCACCCGGCCAAGTTCCACGCCGAGCTCCTGCGGGTCGCTCTCGCTTCGGGACTGACGGTCCATTCGGAGACCCACGTTAACTCTATAGAGAAAGACGGCTCCGGGTTCCGGGTCGTGACTTCGGCCGGAACGGTTCAGGCGCGGCAGTCCTTGTCTGCACGAACGGTTATACTGACGGCGCGGTTCCCTTCTTGCGCCGCCGGCTGGTCCCGGTTCGCAGCCGGATCATCGTCACCGAGGAGCTCGCGCCGGACGTGATGGCGCGGCTGATGCCGAAGCGGATGATGATGATTGAGGGGCGGCAACTGGGCTTCTATTACCGCCCGACGCCCGACGGCAAACGCATTCTGTTGGGCGGGCGCGACAGCTCTCGCGTAGGCGATCCCGCCGCGCCGAAGCTGTTTCTGCGCCGGGGACTGGTGAACCTTTTTCCGGAACTGGAGAACGTTCGCCTGTCGCACACCTGGTTTGGTAATGTGGCGATGCACCGCGACATGCTGCCCCGCATCTTCGAGAAGGACGGCGTCGTATATGCAACCGGCTTCTGCGGTTCGGGCGTAGTCTGGGCGCCATGGATCGGAACGCGGGCGGCTCACAAGCTGCTGGGACATGGCGAGCAGGCGCGCACAGCCTTCGACTTCCGGCCGCCTGCGTTCATCCCCCTTTACCGTGGCAATCCTTGGTTCATGCCGGCCATCATCCAGGGCTATCGGATGCAGGACCGCATCGCCCTGTACCGCGCCCGCCGATAGAGCTTAACCGTTGAGGAATTCAGCGCTCCTGCGGGGGGCGAGAATCTCAAGCATTATTGCAGAGGAATACAGATCATGCCGGTCGAGGTTCAGAAAGTCCGAGACAGCGCCTCTTTTCCAACCCAGGTGGATGTCGTCGTCATCGGGGCAGGGATCGTCGGTACATGCACGGCCTATGAACTCTCCCGCCAAGGGGTCTCCGTGGCTCTGCTCGAAAAGGGCATCGTCGGCGGCGAGCAGTCAAGCCGCAACTGGGGTTGGGTCCGTCAGCAGAACCGCGATCTCCATGAGCTTGCCCTTGCCATGTACAGTCTGCGGCGCTGGGAGGAATTGGGCACCGAGATCGGCCGCGATCTCGGGTTCCGGCGAAGCGGGATACTGTACTGCTCCAAGAACGAGGCGGATGTCGCCCGCTGGGAAAAGTGGGGCCTGGCCGCACGCGTCCAGGGATTTCACAGCGAGATACTCACGGCTTCCGAGGCGAACGAGCGGGCCTCGGGCGGCACGTCCTCCTGGGTCGGCGGCGTCTGGTCTCCGACCGACGGGAGGGCGGAACCGAGCCTTGCCGTGCCTGCCATCGCCGAGGCGGCGAAGGAAAAGGGCGTGTCGGTCCACCAGAACTGCGCCGTTCGAGGCCTCGACATTACCAAGGGCCGGGTAACAGGGGTGTGGACGGAGCGGGGAATTGTAAAGGCGAGCACTGTTGTTTGCGCCGGCGGGGCATGGGCTTCCCGCTTTTCTCATCGCTACGGCATCGAACTTCCAGTCGCCAACATCGCCGGGACGGCGATCAAGACGACCCCGGCGCCCGAAATCGTTCAAGCAGGCTGCCTATCGGCTTCGAACGTCGTGTTGCGGCGTCGGATTGACGGCTCCTACACCATTGCCGTACCCGGACATGGTACGCTCGACATCACGCCGCGGGGAATGCGATATGCGTTCAAATTCTACGAGATGTATCGCAGCAAGATCGGCAAGAAGCTCAAATACCGCCTCAACAGCAGCTTCTGGAATGGTCCCGATGCCTTCGGCAACTGGGAGAACGACGAGATCTCGCCGTTTGAAAAGAGCCGCATTCTGGATCCGGCGCCCGACGCGGAACTCGTCAAGCTCGCAGTGAAGAACCTTGAGAGCGAATACCCTGCGCTTAAAGGGATCGGGGTCGAGCGCGCCTGGGGCGGGCTCATCGATACCTCTCCGGACCTCGTGCCGGTTATCTCGCGAGTGGAGGAACTTCCCGGCTACGTAATCGCAGCAGGCTTCAGCGGACACGGTTTCGCGATCGGACCGGGGGCTGGCCGGCTGGTGAGCGAGATCGTCTTGAATAAGGAACCACTGACCGACATCTCGCCTTACAGGCTGAGCCGGTTCAACGATGGCTCGGCGATCCGAAGACCGGAAATGATGTAGCCGTTAGATCGGCTGCCGTTTGGAACCCAAGGGATTATTGTCACCGAGCCTCGTCCACTGACGAGACTCCCACCGCTCATGCAAAGGTCGTGGCAACAACCGGGTGGGCGCACATGAAACTGGACAGAATTGACATCAAGATCCTCTCCGAGCTCCAGAAGAACGGACGTATGACTTATGTCGAACTCGCTGAGCTAGTTAACCTATCCGCAACCCCTTGTCTCGTGCGAGTGAAGAAGCTGCAGGCAGAAGGCTATATCGGCGGCTATTCTGCGATGATCAACATGGGAAAGCTTGGCCAGGTTCTGACTGTATTTACAGAGATGACTCTGAGGAACCATCGCCAGGCCGACATCGCCCGCTTCATGTCCGCCATCCAAAATATAGAGCAGGTTATCGAATGCCACGTCGTCTCGGGCGACTACGACTATCTCGTCAAGTTCGTGGCGAGCAGCATAGGAGAATACCAGTCGCTGATGGAGCGGCTGATAGAAATGGACATCGGAATCGAGAAATACTTCAGTTTCGTCGTGCTCAAATCGCCGATCACGAAGTACCACATCCCCCTGACGAATCTGTTCGACATTTAGTGAGCCGTGGGTCGACTGGACAGCTCCCTTGATGGAGAGTGGTCTATCAAGCATTTGTCGATAACACCTCGCAAGGCGCAGCCGCAGTACCAAGCCAGCAGACCTGCTTACGCTGAACGAAACAGACTCAGAAGGCAGTAAGGTCGATTGGCAATGCAAAGCCGACCTTCACTCTGTCCATTATCACCATTGTCTTAAATCCCTTGATATCCGGATTCTCATAGAAGAACTTTCGCGTAAACACCTCATAGTCCTCCATGCTCCGTGCTGTCACGATCAAGACAAAGTCCGACTCGCCGGTAATATAATAACCGTTCATCACCTCAGCTGTTTGGCGGATGGATTGCTTGAAGCGGTCCACTATGTCGGCGCGTTCCCGCTCCAAGGACACAAGCACCAGCATGGCGATCGGCCGGCCGATCATCTTCGGCTTCACAATCGAGACATCCGCCTCGATTACCCCCTGCTCCCTCAGGCGTCTTACACGTCTCTGCACGGCCGTCGGCGACAGCCCCACCAGTTCACCGAGCACCTCGTAGTTGTGCCGGTTGTTTGTCTGCAAAACACTCAGGAGCCGAGCGTCTAGCCTGTCGAGTTCCACCATACACTCCCTATGCAGTTTATCTTCGCTAGAGCGCCACAAAAGCAGGATTCCTGCGAGCGGGGACCTCAGTCCGTTAAAATCGATCGCTCGGATGCACATAAGCTCTCGTTCATTGGACACGCCAATCCGAGAGAAAATATGCTGAATAATGGGCCATCGGCGCTGGATGCGCTGAAAATAATGAGCAATCCGACGCTTTTCCGCACCCGGACTTTTGTCGCGGGTAGATGGGGTGGGTCGGGTGCCACCGCGGTCGTGCCCGCAAGCGAGCGGAAAATCGCCGATGTCGACGACTGCGACCTTACCCTCTTTAGCGAGGCGATCGAGCGCGGCCGGATACGCGGTGTCTCTGTACAGCAGCACTAAACGCGCAATGCGCCTCTCTTCGGCGAGGTCAGAGTCAACGCGGCGACGCGTGCACCAATCCCCTTTGGCTTTTTTTAAGCAATCGGGTCCGGCAGGCATTCATCAAACCTGAATTTGTGTGTTTAGGCGGTCTGCGCCGCCTGAGGAAGTCGCAATGAAAACTGTTGTCGAAATAAGCGAAATGGATCGGCGATCTGTTCTGCATCCATTCACATATCTGAAGGACTACGCCGAAGGTGCGACCGCGCCGACCATTGTGGAAACCGGCAAGGGTGTTCGCATCAAGGATGCGAGTGGGCGCGAATATATCGATGGTTTTGCCGGTCTTTACTGCGTAAACGTCGGCTATGGTCGAACCGAGGTCGCCGAAGCCATTGCTCGTCAGGCCTACAAGCTGGCCTATTATCACTCCTACGCCGCCCATACCACGGAAGAACTCGCCAGGCTTTCCGATCGGCTTGTGAAAATGGCGCCGGGGCGCATGTCCAAGGTCTTCTTTGGCCTTTCCGGGTCGGACGCCAATGAGACGCAAGCTAAGATCGTTTGGTATTACAACAATCTTCGCGGCAAGCCCGCGAAGAAGAAGATCATTGCGCGCGAACGCGGCTATCACGGATGCTCCGTAGTGTCGGGCTCGATGACCGGGCTCAGCTTCTACCACGACCACATGGACCTGCCCGTAGCCGGCATACTGCGCACCGGCGTGCCCCATCATTATCGCGGCGCATTACCGGGCGAGACGGAAGAGGCGTTTTCTGAACGTCGCGCGCGTGAGCTTGAAGCACTTATCCTGGCCGAAGGCCCGGAAACGGTGGCCGCACTCATCGCTGAACCGGTGCTCGGCACCGGCGGCATTATCCCGCCGCCGTCAGGCTACTGGCCAAGAATCCAGGCCGTGCTGAAGAAGTACGACGTCCTGTTGATTGCTGACGAGGTGATCTGTGGTTTTGGCCGCACGGGAGCAATGTTCGGCTCCGATTTGTACGGCATTGTGCCGGACCTCGTCACGGTCGCGAAGGGGTTGACATCAGCATACGTGCCGCTTTCGGCCGCGATCGTATCCGAACAGCTTTACGACGTCATGCGGGAGGCTACGCCTCAAGTGGGCGCCTTCTCGCACGGCTACACCTATTCCGGCCACCCGATCGGCGCAGCAGCCGCAAACGCGGTCCTTGACATCGTGGAGCGCGACGACCTCCCCGGGCAGGCGGCGAAGAAGGGAGCCTATCTCCTGAGCCGGCTCAAAGCCGAATTGGAACAGAACCCAATCGTCGGCGAAGTGCGCGGCGTGGGCATGATGGCGGCGGTCGAATTTGTCCTCGACCGCGGCGCGAAAGTGCCATTCAGTCCCGCGTTGAAGGTCGGCGCGCGTATTTCTCAAGCCGCGCGCAACCGGAACCTCATCGCTCGCGCCATGCCCCATGGCGACATCCTGGGCTTCGCACCACCGCTTACCATGAGCGAAGCGGAGATCGATGAGATGGTCTTCATCGCAAAGGCGGCGGTGGAAGAAGTCCTGCGCGAACTTTTCGCGCAGGGTGCGGTGAAAGGCTGAGGACACGGCATTGGTTATGACAGGAAATGTGCTGAAGGTCCGTGAACTCTGCAAGAGTTTCGGGTCGACCAAGGTTTTGAACGGCGTCAGCTTTCGAATGACCGAGGGCGAGGTCATTTCGCTGGTTGGATCGTCCGGTTCAGGCAAGAGCACGGCGCTACGCTGCGTGAATTTCCTCGAGACGCCGACCTCCGGTGAAATCGAGGTCATGGGTGACGCCGTTTCGGCGGCCGTGAACCATCATGGCAAGACCGAGATCCAAAGTGCTCACCACATAAGGAACTTCCGCCGTCGGATCGGCATGGTGTTCCAGAACTTCAATCTGTGGCCGCACCAGACTGTGCTTGGCAATGTGACCCTGGCGTTGCTCCACGTGCTCGGAAAGAACAAGCGCGACGCGAAGGAGATCGCGCTCTCGGCACTCGCGAAGGTCGGCATGGCCGATTTTCGCGACCGCTATCCCCATCAACTCTCCGGCGGCCAGCAACAGCGTGTAGCGATCGCCCGCGTGCTCGCGATGAGCCCGAAGATCATGCTTTTCGACGAACCCACCTCCGCACTTGATCCGGAGCTGGTCGGGGAGGTTCTGAGGGTCATCAGAGGGCTTGCAGATGAGGGAGCCACCATCCTCCTCGTCACCCACGAGATGCGGTTCGCGCGAGACGTCTCGAACCGAATGATCTTCCTGCACAAAGGTGAAATTGAGCAGGACGGTACGCCGGAAGAATTGCTTCGCAATCCAGCGTCGGACGCTGTGGCGCGATTCCTTTCCAGCGTGATGCCACTGGCCGCCTGACGGCCGCTATCAAACGAAAAGAGGGGTAACTCCAATGTCGACAATTACGAAACTTCGCTCAGTTCTCGCATCCGGTCTCTTCCTGTTCTCAGCCGCGGCATCGCAAGCGGAAGAAGGGGTACTGCGGATCGGCACTGAAGGAGACGCGCCACTGTTCAGCATGACCGACGCTGACGGTAACGTTACCGGCTTCGATGCCGACATAGCGAACGGCATCTGCGCTGAGCTCAAGTTGAAGTGCAAGTTCGTTGTCCAATCCTTCAGTACGCTCGTGCCTTCCATGGACAGCGACCGGTTTGACGTCATCATCTCCGGTCTGGGCATCACGGCGGAACGTCAGAAGAAAATCGACTACTCCATTCCGTACGCCACCACGCCTCTCTATTTTGTGGTGGCGAAGGATTCTCCTCTCGCCGGCCTCAAGAGCCTGGATGAGATCGTAAAGGCGCTCGACGGGAAGAGCCTGGGCGTGGTGACTGGAACCACATACGCCAAGTTCATCCAAAAACACGTCCCCAGCGCAGAGCTGAAAACCTACGACGCAACGACGCAGCAGACGGCTGATCTCGCTGCAGGTCGCCTTGACGCCGCCTTCGGCGACTCCCCGACCTGGGCGGATTTCCTCGCCACGCCGGACGGGACAGGGTTCACCCGTGTCAACGTCAAGATCATGGCGATGGATGATCCAGCGTCGCTCGGTCACGGCATGGGCGTCGGCATGCGCAAGGGCAATGCCGAGCGCAAGGCAAAACTGGATGCGGCGCTCTGCAAGATGATCACAGAAGGCAAGGTGAAGAATGCCAGCCTCCATTGGTTCAAGGACGATTACAGCATTCCCTGCACGAAGTGAGGCTGAGATCGACACGTCGTCGCGGCCGAAGTCGCGACGACGTCACGGGAGATATGTCTGATGTCTTTTGACCTATGGGTTCTTCTGGTCGAGCGGGGGTGGGGATTTGCCCTTTTCCGCGGCGCCACAGTGACACTGGCGGTCGGCCTGCTCGGGATGCTCGCCGGGGTCATCATGGCGGTGCCGCTGGCTCTTTTGCGGTGGCGACGCCTTCCCATATTTTCGCAGGCGGTGGACGGCTACAGCATTCTTGTGCGCGGTGTTCCGGGACTGCTCGTCATCTATCTCTTGTTCTTCGGCTCGATCGAGTGGGTTCAAAGACTGGCGACCGCTTTCGGATACCAAAATAGCGCCGACAGCGCTTATCCCTTCGTCATCGGTGTTGTTGCGATCGCGGCAATATCATGTGCCTATTCGATCGAAGTGCTCCGCGGCGCGCTCGACGCCGTGCCGGTGGGCTTGCTGGAAGCTGCAAAATCCCTTGCCCTGCCGACCCACGTCACCTTCTTCCGCGTCACTCTGCCTATCGCTCTGCGACTCGCGCTCGGCGGCCTCAACAATGTTTGGCAGATGACCATCAAGGACACCTCGCTGGTGTCGGTCGTGGGTATGCAGGAACTGATGCGCTCCGCGGCGATCGCCGCCGGCATCACTCGCTCTCCGCTGTTGTTCTACTGCGCTGCTGCCGGGATGTTTTTTGCGCTGACGGCAATCAGCCAGACGCTCTTCAGTCATACGGAGCGGTTCTTCAACCGTGGCTTCAGTCGGGGATAAGATGGAACTAGACCTTGTCACATACGCGGTTCCGTTCCTTCTGGTCGGCGCCAAGACCACCTTGCTGATCAGCGTCTTCGGCGTCGCTCTGGGATTGCCGTTCGGCATTGCATTGGCTGTCATCCGTACATCCAAAAACCGAATGGTGAGCAGGAGTGCGGATATCTACTGCGCGGTCTTTCGCGGCACGCCCATGCTGGTGCAGATCTTCGTGATCTACTATGGACTGGGCCAGCTCAGCGCCATTCGAAGCAACCCGGTGATCTGGTGGATCGTCGGCGACAGCCTGCATGCGGCGATCCTGGCCGTCGTACTCAACACAGGTGCCTACACTGCGGAAATCTTCCGTACCGCACTCCTTTCCCTTCCGCGGGGTCTGATCGAGGCGTCGCAGGCCTGTGGCCTGTCGGTGTGGGCAACTTTTCGCCACGTCAAATTTCCGCTGGCGGTTAGGCAAGCCTTGCCTGCCTATAGCAGCGAAGTTGCCATCATCGTCAAGGAATCAAGCCTCGCATCGACGATCACGGTTCTTGAGATCACCGGCCATGCCAAACGGTTGATGAGCGAAACCTTCGCCATCATGGACATCTTCATCATCACATCGGCGTTTTACCTGATGATGAACGTTGTCAGCTTAACTTCGCTAAAGTTGATCGAAAGAAAACTGTCCTTTGCAAAGTAATCTTCACAGTAGAACGGTGATCCATGTCAAAACTAACCTTCATCGACCAGAACAATCTCCCGACGCCCCGTAAAGGCGCGCCGCTTCCCGAGCGGCTGGTCGACGGAATGCCGCAGTTTCTTACCTGGGACATCGCCGCGACCGCAGACGGAAAGATGCGGTCGGGCGTATGGGAGGCAACTCCAGGCGCCTACCGTTCGATCAAGGGCGAGACCTTTGAATTCTGCGTCATACTTTCCGGCGTGTCCGAACTCACTGAGGATGGAGGCGAGCCCCGCAGGATCAGCGCTGGTGACGCTTTTGTGATGCATCCCGGCTTCGTCGGCACATGGCGGGTTATCGAGACCACACGCAAACTTTGGGTCGCGCGCGACTGAGCGCGCCGACATCCGCTTGTCTCCGAAATCGGTGAAGTGCGCGCAACTGCCATCTTGTGAAAGGCGGCGCGCGCAATGACCTGAGCCTGTTTCTACAGGAGGCTGCTTGTTATTACGTCCCTTCTGGCTGTTCGACGGTGCCGCCAACTCGGTTCAGTACGATCAACTGGGCCGCCGCGTCGAGTTGCGGCATCGGCACCTCCGATGAAGGGAGCGGCCCGCGATCACTCCGCCGATCGTGACGGTTTTTGAAGCAGGTGAAATTAAATAGTATGATTAGCCAAGACCTGATCGAGCAGAGACGTGAGCGCATCGCCAGTCACGTCCTGCGCACCCCTCTAACGATATCGACTTCCCTATCCGAACACATCGGAGCGCAGGTCTGCTTGAAGCTCGAGCATCGCCAATTGACGGGTAGCTTTAAGCTCCGGGGTGCAACAAGTGCAGTTCTTCAACTCAGCCAATTGGAGCGCGATCGCGGCGTCATCGCAGCCTCAACCGGCAATCACGGGAGAGCACTTTCCTATGCTGCCCGGGCAGTCGGTTCTTGCGCGACCATTTGCATGTCGCGTCTGGTACCGGAGAACAAGGTCTCGGAAATCCGACGGCTGGGCGCAACAGTACGCATAGTGGGTTCTTCGCAGGACGACGCACAAGCGGAAGTCGAGCGGCTGGTTGCAGAAGACGGGCTCAGCATGATCCCGCCTTTTGATCATCCCCACGTCATCGCCGGCCAGGGAACGGTTGGGCTTGAAATCGCCGAGGAGATGCCCGAGGTCGCGACCGTTCTCGTTCCTCTTTCTGGAGGTGGGTTGGCCGCAGGCGTCGCGGCAGCCGTAAAGGCCTTGCGACCCCAGGCCAAGGTAATCGGCGTGACTATGGATCGGGGGGCAGCCATGAAGGCTAGCATCGACGCCGGCCACCCGGTGCAAGTGAAGGAGTATCGCAGTCTGGCCGACTCGCTCGGCGGTGGAATCGGGTTGGGCAACGCTTGGACATTCCCGATGTGCAAAACCCTTCTCGACGACATCGTCCTCGTCAATGAACGCGAGATAGCTGCCGGTATCCGGCACGCTTACGAGCATGAGCGTGAGATAGTCGAGGGCGCTGGCGCAGTTGGTATCGCGGCGCTGCTTTCCGGCAAGCTGGCTCATGCCAAAGGTCCGGTAGCAGTTATATTGTCGGGCCAAAATATCGACACGACGTTGCATCGAGAAATCATCAACGGACTATATAGCGACTGAGGTGGACTGATGCCTATTATTAGAATACTTACCGAGCCTGAGCTCAGACACATCATTCCGCTCGACGTCGACGCGGTTAAATGCACGGAAGGCGCGTTTCGTGCGCTGGTGGTCGACAATGCGGTGGAGATGCCGCCCATTCTGCGTCTGGATGTGCCTGAGAGCAGAGGCGAAGTCGATGTGAAAACCGCCTATATTCCAGGCTTGAGCGGCTTCGCGATCAAAATCAGCCCCGGTTTCTTTGACAATCCGAAGCTCGGCCTTGCGAGTACAAACGGGATGATGGTTTTGCTCTCAAGTAAAACCGGACTGATTCAGGCGCTTCTTCTGGACAATGGTTACCTGACCGACGTCAGGACAGCAGCCGCTGGTGCAGTTGCGGCAAAACATCTGTCGCGAGATGGTGCTTCGATCGCAACCATCTTCGGCGCCGGTGTTCAGGCGAGACTGCAACTTCAAGCGCTCACTCTGGTGAGACCAATCCAAGAAGTCCGTATTTGGGCGCGTGATCACCGCAAGGCGGAGGCGCTCGTCGAACAGTTGAAGCTCGAGCACAGCGTGTCGGTTAGAGCCTTCGCCGATCCGAAGGAGGCAGTATCGGGTTCTCATATCATCGTGACAACGACACCCGCAGACCGCCCCGTTCTTCATGCCTCCTGGCTTGAACCCGGGCAGCACGTGACAGCCATGGGCTCCGACGCCGAACATAAGAACGAGATCGATCCGATCGCGATTGCCCGCGCAGACCTTTATGTGGCGGACAGCCTGAAACAGACGCGGAGGCTCGGGGAACTTCATCATGCCATAGAGGCTGGGCTGGTTGCGAGCGACGCGGATTTTCAGGAACTCGGCGAAATCATTGCAGGCGGGAAGGAGGGACGTACTCGCGATGCTGACATTACGATAGCCGATCTTACCGGTACAGGTGTTCAGGACACCGCGATCGCCACGTTGGCCCTTCAACGCGCCGAGGAACTCAACGCCGGCAAGATGTTCGAGTGCTGAGGCGGCCGTGTCTTTGCGCAACGCTCATGTTCGGACACCCACCGACTGCCGCCTCAAAGGACCTTCGCAGATTATTACCGCAACCAATTTGATCTATATTGACACCAATTGCAAAACCAATCTTATATTGATCGCGTGTCCAACCTGATTGGTAGCGAAGGTGCTGAACGTGAAGCCAACTCCCGCGCAAAAAACAACTCCGCTTGTCTCTCCCGCCTCGGCTGCCGTAGTCCGCGATGCTCCTACGCAACTGTTCATCGGCGGCGAATGGGTTTCTGCAAAAGAAGACCGCACCTTTGAAGTGGTCGACCCCTCGACCGGAGATGTGATCGCCACCGTTTCCGACGGTGATATCGGCGATGGAATATCTGCGGTCGACGCAGCGGAAAAGGCCGCTGCGGTTTGGAAGGCGACCTCGCCGCGGCGTCGCTCGGACGTTTTGATGAAGTGTTTTCACCTAGTGCTCGAACAGGCCGAATGGCTGGCGCAACTGATCACCATGGAAAACGGCAAGGCACTCGCGGACGCCAGGTCGGAGGTCTCCTATGCCGCCGAGTTTTTCCGCTGGTACGCGGAGGAAGCTGTACGGGCACCGGGCGAATTCGGACCTGCACCTTCCGGCGCCAATCAGATCATCGTCAACCATGAGCCGATTGGTATCGCCGTGTTGGTGACGCCCTGGAACTTCCCGGCGGCAATGGCGACCCGAAAGATGGCACCCGCACTGGCCGCGGGCTGCACGTGCGTCCTGAAGCCCGCAGCGGAGACCCCGCTTACGGCACTGGCGATCGGCGAAATTATGCGGCAGGCAGGCGTTCCGGCCGGAGTGGTCAACATCGTGACAACGAGGAAAGCAGGCCCCGTGGTCAGCGCCATGCTGCATGACAAGCGGGTACGGAAGCTCTCGTTTACAGGCTCGACAGGCGTCGGCCGTACACTGCTGCGCGAGGCTGCGGACCAGGTTGTCAGTTGTTCGATGGAACTCGGCGGCAATGCGCCCTTCGTTGTATTCGACGATGCCGACCTGGAGACGGCTGTCGCTGGAGCGATGGTTGCCAAGATGCGCAACGGCGGCGAGGCATGCACTGCCGCGAACCGCTTCTATGTGCAGAAGGGGATTCTGGGTGAGTTTACGCGGCGGTTTGCGGAAGAGATGGCCGCGCTCAAGGTCGGACCAGGACTGGCCCCGGACACGCAGCTTGGGCCACTGATCACCGAGGCCGCGGTCGCCAAGGTGGAACGCCTGGTTGACGACGCCGTTGCCAAGGGAGCCCGACTGGTTACCGGTGGCCGCCGGTTGAACGGGGACGGCTTCTACTATCCGCCTACCGTACTGGCAGACGTTTCTCCCGATGCCGAGGTACTTCGCGAAGAAATCTTCGGGCCGGTTGCGCCGGTCATTGCGTTTGAAACCGAGGACGAGGTCGTCCAGATGGCGAACGACACCGAATACGGGCTGGTGTCCTATGTGTTTACCGCGGACCTCAAGCGTGCGCTTGCGGTCGCCGGACGGCTGGAAAGCGGCATGGTCGGAATCAACCGAGGCGTCGTCTCCGACGCTGCCGCACCGTTTGGCGGCATGAAGCAGAGCGGCCTCGGCCGAGAGGGAAGCCACCACGGCATGCTCGAATATCTCGAAACAAAATACATCGCCGCAAGCTGGTAGGCACCCGGCGATTCCGAGCGCTCCCTACCCTTATTGACAATTTCATAACGAGGTCGGAGCCGACTTGCAGCCGTCTTCTAACGATCACGCAAAAATGGAGAACTAGATGTTACTACTCAAAACGATCGACCCGAATCCTTCGTTCGAACCGAAGCACGCGACCCCCGCGCCGGATCGCCTTATCGCGGGTGCACCCGCCTTCAAAACCTGGGCGCAGGACAGCGACAAAGAGGGCAAGGTGAATACCGGCGTCTGGGAGGCCACTCCCGGCGAGACGCACTCCATCAAGGGTGAAACCTTTGAGTTCTGCCATATCCTGCAGGGAGTGGTCGAGCTGACAGAGAACGGTAAGGAGCCGGTCATTTATCGCGCAGGCGACAGCTTCGTGATGAAACCTGGCTATGTCGGGGTCTGGAAAACGATCGAGACGGTACGGAAAATCTACGTCACCGTCACTTAATCGTTGCACCGAAGAGACCGCTCCGATGCATATTACTTCCTTTTTGTGGCGAGGACGGAGCGACTTGGCAGGGAGGTCTGCCGGTCGGCAATGCCCGAAAAACGGCTGGGCGATTATTCGCCCAAGCGTCTGCGAAACCCAGCTCGTGCTTCCAGCAGTATGCCCTAGAGATATTCAGGTCAGCCGAGAGCCTGGCTGGCCAGTACGAAAGTTCGAACCTCCGGCGTTTGCGACCCGCCTGTAGCACCTCGAGCCATCGCAACAACTCCGCCCTCGTGAGGGAGCCCCCAACCTTCGAGCAATGACGAAAGGCCGCTCTGTTCAGGGATGTCGATGCGCACGAAACGCCCTTCCTTACCGGAGAGGATGAAGGCGATCAAATCCCTCGCCTGTTCGGCGTTCTCTGCCACGACCGGCCCGACGACTTCGCCGATCCCGAAAGACCGCGTGGCCGCGAAGGCGACAATATTGTCACCGTTCCGGACAACGGCAAACGGCCCCTCCTTCGCCAGCGCATCGTGGAGCGCATCGCGATCGGCGCCGAAAGCCGCACGATCGAGCGCTTTGGTTGCCGGCAGGGCGTCGTCGGGCCTGATCCACCCAATATTTTCAGGTGTATCGACCTGACCAACGATACCCTGATGGCGTACGACTTGATGCGTCGCAACGAAGCCCAGCTTTTCGTAAAGAGGTAAGCCGTCGCTCGTCGCCGTCAAACGGCATTCCCGATCCCCGGCGAGTTCGATCACGGCGCTGGTCAATTGTCGTCCCAGCCCACGGCCGCGCTGGCTTTCGTCGACAATAATCATGTTGATCGCTGAACAGGTGTTGCCGAAGGGAGTCATGAGGGCCGTGCCCACCACACGGTCACCCGCGAGGGCAACACGTCCCTCGCTTATCGACCAAATCATTTTCCAGTCTTCTCTCCTGTGCGCCCAGCCCGCTGCACGCGACAGCGCCAGTGCACCATCCAGATGGTGAGCCTCGAAAGGCGCGAGAGTGACCGTTTCCGTTTGCATGGGTAGATCCATTTCGTTGGTCTCTAAGCTCATCTCGGCGGGTTGTCGCGATACCGGGTGAAATATTGAAGTTTCAGGCTGTACCCGCGACGACAGCGATGGGCGAGCCCTTCTTTGAAGGGGCTTCCGCTGCAAGCGCGAGCCCGGGTTTGGAAGACGGTATGGGCGGTTAAACCGCCCATCCAATTTCGGGATGGAGCCGATCGAAAGGCGTTGCCTGCCGGATCGGTCCGTTCCCGCCCTGAAATCAGGAGACAATGCACCTCGAAACGGCATCGCTCCCTCGAATGATCAGGTGACTGTGACGAAGATTTTCCGCACCGTCTCGATCGTTTTCCAGACTCCGACATAGCCGGGTTTCATGACGAAGCTCTCGCCCGCGCGATAAATGACCGGCTCCTTACCCTTCTCGGTCAATTCGATCACACCATGGACGAGATGGCAGAACTCAAACGTTTCGCCCTTGATGGAGTGCGTCTCGCCTGGCGTCGCCTCGAAAACGCCGGTATTGACTCTGCCCTCCTTGGCGGTGTCCTGCAACCAGGTCTTGAAAGCGGGGCTGCCTGCGATGAGGCGATCCAGCTCGGCAGTTCTATGCTTCGGTTCAAACGATGGATTCGGATCGATGGTTTTCAGTAGTGACATCTAGTTCTCCATTTTTTTACCTGAGTGAAAGCGACTCGGCGTGGTCATTAGGAAACCGATGCATCGTAATGCATTCTCCTAGGCCCCTTCCGCGCGTCGCCATAACGGCTTACTCCTGATCTGCCCTCCACGATCAGATTGCGCCGACTTTGACCTTGGAACCGTCAACGAAACGCGACAGGCGGAAGGGGGTGGGGTCGACACAGGGCGTATCATTGGCCACCAGGTCGGCCGCCAAGCGGCCGATGCCCGGCCCGAGCCCGAAGCCGTGGCCGGAACCGCCCGCTGCCAGGTAAAGGCCCTTCACACCATCGGCCGGCGAGATGACCGGCACCGCGTCCGGCGTGCAATCCACATAGGCTCCCCAGCTGTCGGCGACTTCGATGCCCGCCAACGCAGGAAACTGCTCCGTGACACCCTTCAGAATAGCCGCGATGGTGCGGCGGCTCGGCGTTGGGTCGAGAACGCGCATCCGCTCGAAGGGCGATTGCGCATCCTTTTTCCAACTCGCGAGCGCTTCCGGTCCACGGAACATGGATTTGCCGACACCGATCTGGATCGCTTTCAGACGCGCCAGGAACATCGGCATGAACCAGCGGGCGTAGCGAATGCCTTGTGGGGTGATATCCAGTGTAGCCCTGCCGCTGATCGCAAGCGTATAGCTGCCATCCAACCTACGGGTCAACGCACACTCCGGCGTATAGATCGCTTCGCCCAGATTCGCCGTGGGCCGCGTACGAAGCGCTGTCTGGCGCACGCTCGCCTGCGGGAACAGAACTCCGTA
>NZ_AUTC01000046.1 GCF_001461695.1 Sinorhizobium fredii USDA 205
TTGGCGCGGGATAAAATCCGTCACCACCAAAACTGCGTCAGAGCCAATTTTGCACGCCGATTGACATCAGGCCACTGCCGAAGCGAACACAGCCGGGATCGCGTTGTTCATGAGGCTTGATTGGCGGCGACTGGATCGATGCGCACGACGATCTGGCCATGCGAGGACCGTCCGGCGTCGGAGAGAGCTGGTTGGCTTGCGCTCGGGCACAAAGCCTGACGCGATGGTTGCGCCGTCCTTTACCAGTGCGGCGCAAGGCCGTTTGCCCAACTGACGCTTGCTCGTGGAGGGCGATATGCGCGCCTGCCGCGCACCATTTTCAGCTGTTGATCCTGAACGATTGGCGCCTCGAACCTCTCTTTTGATCAAGCGCGAAAATAATCTCCTCGAGATCGTCGAAGGCCGTGACGGACACTGCTCCACCTTCACCGTCGGCTGGGCACACCACTGGTTCCCCGCTTTCGAGCAGGCCTCGGAACTCGCGGCGAATAACGTCCTGCAGCATTTTCTCGGTCCGGCGTCAGTTGACGCGAACTCACGAGGCGTCGAAACGCTCAAGCATCTTTTTGAGCTGAGCGTTCTGCAGATAAAGTTTTTGAGCCAGCAGACGTCGCAGCTCTTTGATTTCCTCGTCGAGGATTGCCACTTCGTTGAAGAAAGTATCCCCGGACGACGAGGTTTGTACGGTCTCAGCTTCATTTGTGGCGACAGCGCTCTGCGCAACCCCCTCGGCGCGCGCGTTCTTGGAGCGTTCTCGACGTCTGATCTCCGGCTTCTTTTGGGAATTTGCGCTTGTCTGGCTTTGCGGCCCCAGCCTCTTCCCAGCCGCATCCGATTGTTTGGTTTCACTTCGTGCAGGGGTTCCAGGCTCTTGAATGTCAGCTGTGAGGTTCATTTCCTGCAGGGGATTGGGGTCGCTTTCCAGCTGGTCCGAAAACATCGACCCGCGATCAACCGCGGAATCGTGATCAGGAGTGCCAGAAGCTTGCGTTGGCTTGTCGAACGGAAGTGGCGACTTGTTTTCCGTTTCGCTTTCGATCACTTCGGGATCAGTGTCAGGCGCAATAAAATTCTCTTGCACGCTTGCCGATCGTCGTCGCGACGCCAATTGAGCAAGAAATTTCCACGGTGTCTTCATAATGTTCCTACCCTCGAAATCGTGGCCTGCGAACGCGCTGCAGGCATGTGCCTTTCCAATGCCCCTCAGCCGCCATCGTAACGTGCCATCGTCGAATATCTCCCCTCCTCAACATGGACTGGGGGACATTGTCTCTACAAGCGCCTTTTTGCTGGTGATCGCGTGCCAGCATACACAGCCGCATTGCGGTATCGTCCCGGCGTGTGGACCTCGGCTCCGGACCGCCCCATGGAGTGCTTGGAGCATTCTGATCACTGGTTGTGAAGGGGAGCGCACCGCAAGCACTGCGAAGGTTGAAATGGTCCCCTCCATATGACGAAAGGAGGCGATGCAAATCCACCAGCCCGCTGGCGAGCTGGCGAAGACGCGAATTAAGGGAAAATTGACGCGCATCATCCCCAGAAGCTGCTCATGCGAGAGGACACTGATTTTGAGAAAGGCCATCAGAAGAGTGAACTCGCAGAGAGCTTGAGTTTACAATCCGTTCCTCGATGCAAGCGGCGCCCATTCGCCAGACATCGAAATGGAAAATCCTGTTGCAGTGACGCTTCCGGCGGCCCGCGTAACGCGGCACGCACGCGGGCCAGGGCCTCCGGCGAGGCAAAGGGTTTGGTGATGTAGTTGCGGGCGCCGGTTTCGAGCCCGGTCACCTTGTCAGCCCGGATAGCGCTGTATAGCTGCAGAAACGGTCGAGACCCGAGATCTCGCGGAAAAGCCGCCGCGCGGTCCGGACGGGACAAGCCTTCACGCGTTCGCGAAGATAGGTCGCGAGCCGGTCGCCAAACATTGTGTTTTGCTTGCGTTGGCCATATTTCGGAGCCTCTAGCCCCCGCTCGACGTACTTGCGCGCGTTCTTGCGATCCATAGCCAATCTGTTTGGCGGTCGCTGACACCGATAGCCCTTGCCCGTGTAGATCCAGGATTATCGTCGTCTCCCCCAGCTTGATTGGCGAAATCCCCTCCCGACCATCGGGAGTAGTATCAGTGACGACGCGCCGAGGATACTCCGGACCCCGCCTCGGAAGACCGGCTACGGCGCAAACTGGCGCAGATCCCGCCACGTTTGAGTTGTTCCAGTATCGAGAACCATTCTGCATATGTCCGTCAGGCCGACTTCCTAATCCTGCTCTTGAGAGTCTCACGCAGATGCGGTCGCGGCGTCTGGGAGAAGCAACAGTTCGACCCTCCGCCAAGTCCAATCGTGTAGTTCCAGGACTTCGAGAAATTGATCGGTAGTTCCGCTCGTCATTCATATCCGGGTCGGACCCAGCTCAAGTTACCGAGTTCCCGGCATCAGAGCACCTCTAGTCTAAAAGCGATCGCGAAAGAATTTCGCCTTCTCTCTTTCAGTTTAAGTCAACTTTCTCTATCGCCGTTCAGAAGATTGCGATAGCTGTTTATTTGGATGGCAAAGATCCACGCCATGGATGAATGCGTATCAAGTCGGGTACGGTGGATGATGCTGGAGACATGGCGCATGAGAGCGCACACGGCCGCTGGGAGAGCTTGAAATGGCCGGGTCAAAGGAACCGGCGTTCCTCAGACAACTGAGCCTCGATTGTTTTGTCTGGTCTTCAATTATCGAGATCGGCCGAGCTTCCTTCAAGGAAGGAGTGAGGAGATTCTTGGGTGGCGACATCAGGCGCATCGCCAGCAGCACACAAGAGTACGCGGATTTCGTATCCTGACATCCTGAAGCGGCGGCCTTCATAGGCGCTGGTGCGACCTCCCAGTCTAGCAGCCACCCTCCCGTCCAGCAAGAACAGCTGCTCCCTCAACAGGCGCAGGATCGATCGGGCCGTCTGGGAATCCCAGACGCATCTGCCACATGCGCCTGGAACACGTTCTTCATCATATCCACCCAATTGTGATTTCGACATGGACGCCTCCCTTGGATAGCTCCCGCCGTATGGCCCGATTTCACCCGATCGAGAATACACACTCTCAAAGCTCAAAGCCTTGTTGAGAAAAGCCGCTGAACGATCCATCGAGAGCCTCTCAACGATGACGTCCCAGGGAGTGGTGTAGCTCGATAGCGGTGGTCACCAGTGTTTTCCGGTAGGGTCGGGTTGTTCAAGACCAACCTGATGGAAAGACCACCGATGACCGACGATATGATGAACGTGCGCTCGCTTGTTGAGAAGAGTGCTGACGCCGATTTGTTGCGTGAGATGATCGGCTTTGCGGCCGAGCGGGTGATGGAGCTGGAGGTTGGCAGTGCGACCGGTGCTGGCTACGGCGAGAAGAATGCGATGCGGTTGGCGCAACGCAACGGCTACCGCGACCGGGATTGGGAGACACGCGCCGGAACGGTCGAGCTTCGCATTCCGAAGCTGCGCAAGGGCAGCTATTTCCCAAGCTTCCTCGAACCGCGTCGGATGGCGGAGAAGGCTCTGACAGCGGTCATCCAGGAAGCGTACATTCAGGGCATCTCGACGCGTTCTGTCGACGATCTGGTCAAAGCGATGGGCATGAGCGGCATCTCCAAAAGCCAGGTAAGCCGCCTGTGCGAAGAGATCGACGTCAAGGTGAAGGCGTTCCTCGAAAGACCGATCGAGGGCGATTGGCCTTATCTGTGGATCGATGCCACCTACCTGAAAGTCAGACGCGGTGGCCGCATCGTTTCCGTTGCCGTCATCATCGCCGTTGGCGTCAACAC
>NZ_AUTC01000047.1 GCF_001461695.1 Sinorhizobium fredii USDA 205
CCCAGTTTCAGACGGATCAAGCCGCCCAGCGAGATCGGAAGTGCCAAGACTGTAACCGCCGTCGCTCGGTGCATGATAGTAGGTACCGCACGATCCATTCGCTCTTTGGATCTTGCCACGTGCGTGTGCCGCGGTGGTGCCGCTGTGCATGCGGATCGACCGCGAGGTTGGGCACGGGATGCGTCGAAACCCTGTTGAATGGCCGAGCTACCCCGGAGTTGGAGCGCATCCAAGCCGAACTGGGCTCCCGGTTGTCATTTCGAGAAGCAGCCCGTGTACTTGACATCTTTGTGCCGGCCACGCGGCCTCATAATCATCGAACCGTAAGCAACCGGCTGGGCAAGGTTGCCGATCAGATCGAAAAGTGGGACGTCGCGGGCCCCTATCGTATCAGTCGCGCCGGCAAGTCTCCAGTTTCCGTTTTCATTGATGGCGCCTATATTCGCGCGGTTCCCGGCTATCAAAGCCGGCATTTCGAGATCGCGATGGGACGCGTGGTTGCGCAAGGCCGAGCACCGCGTCAGTTTGCCGGTGCGCCGAATATTGCTACCGGCAAACACGATATCGTTCGCGCGGCGATGCGCGCGCAAGGATGGCTGCCTGGCCGAGACGTCACCGTCTTTAGTGACGGAGAGGTCGGGCTGCAGAGCATCGTGCTCAGCGCAACACGCCAGCCCGTCACGCATATTCTCGACTGGTTTCACCTGTCGATGCGGCTGCGGCACATTGAGCAGGCCTGGGAGGGCATCAGGCATCTGCAAAATCTGGATGTCTATCTGCAAAGCGTCGCGGTCCATGTGCCCAGGCTTCGGTATCTCCTCTGGAGCGGATATGTCCGAGAGGCAAGCGAAGCCGTAAAGCAGATGCTCGGCCAATTGGATCAGCATCTCGGTTTTCACGACGCCCCCGGCAAACTCAGGCGCCTATACGAGCTGATCAACAATCTTGGCACCTACCTGGGGCAGAACGCAGCTTCGATCGTCAACTACTGTCGGCGATACTGGTCCGGTCAGCCGATATCCAGTTCGCCGGCCGAAAGTGCCGCCAACAGCCTCGTCAATGCCCGTATGAATAAGAAGCGGCAAATGCGTTGGACACCGATCGGCGCTCATCGGGTTCTTCAAGTCCGAGCCGCCGTCGCGGACGGCCGTCTCAAACAAGCAAAGCTCGACCTCGCAGCCTAACCCCCAGCTTTTTCCCGCTCCCGTCTTTGGCGTAGCTTTCAGGCCTCGATCAACATGGCGATTTCCCGCCAGGCCGTGATGGCATGGGCGCGAAGTTGGCGATGATCGGTGGCAGTGAGATGTTTTCGATGAAGTTGAAAGAGATTGGCAATCTGACCATGGGTTGAGACGAAACGCTGGCATTGTCGCGCCGATTTGAACCGCATCATGCGCTTTTCTCGTCGTCGCACAGGAAGGTGAGAGTTCTCCGCGCGATTGTTCAAGCCTTTGTGCGAACGATGCTCGACGCCGGGGATCAGCTCAGCTTTCACGGCCGAGTAAGAGCGCAGCTTGTCGGTGATCATCACACGCGGCGTGATGCCTTGGGCTCTCAGCAGCTTTAGCATCACCCGAAGAGCGGCCTTCCTGTCTCTGAAGCTTTGCAGCAGAGCGTCGAGAACGTAGTCCGTTGGCATCGACGGCGCGCCACAGCCAGTATTTCTGATCCTTGATGGACACGACCATCATCGAGGTGCCATTTGTCGGCAAAGTTGCCTCGCGACCGTCGCCGGAGTTGATGTGCGAACTTGCAGCCGAACTTCGCGACCCACTCGGAGACGGTCTGGAACGAGACATCGATGCCACGCTCGGCAAGCAGGTCTTCAACGTCACGCAGGCTCAGCGAAAACCGATAATAGAGCCACACCGCATAGGCGATGATCTCAGCAGGAAAGCGGTGGCGCCGGTAGCGGGGCGTTGGATCTCCGATGGGAAGCTTTGTCATCGCTGGCGAGATGCAATCGGTTAAGGCGACGCCACCGGGTGGATTCTTCGCGAATTGGGCTTAAAAGAGATGACGGGGAGGGGGAGGTTCCGGGCTTGGGGGTAATTTAGACTTCGCGGTCGTGGTGGTGTTACTGTGATCGCTCTCGAGTTCATACATCCTCTGGCAACCCATATCCTTTCTCTGTCATTTACGGCGAGCCAAGCCGCATTCGCTCGAATCTTGTTTGATCGAACGCGCCCCATTCGACGGGCTTCTGAAGCCACAGTCTCATGATCCAGGCACAGAACACGTGCATTCATCTGCAGGTGTGCCCGCTTTACTCGACACTGGCGTTACAATATCGTCACGCTATCTGGGTAACACCACGGGTTGTTTTGAGATGGGAAAGCTTTTCATCATACCGCAGAAAGGTCAGCAGATCGTCGTCCATGGGAACGCGGTCGGAGCGATCGATGAAAAAACGAAACTACCTCTTGATGCGGCCGGGCCGCCCTCTGGGAAAACCGAACCGGTTACGTATCCGCGAGACGCGCCCGTCGAAGTCGTGGTTAGTCAGGACAAGTTCGATCCCCCGATAATCTTCTCAACCCGGATCGCTGCAGGGCCACGGATCCCTGGCGCCGCCCGTTCGTTCGAGACGCTCGAAGCGCTGATCGGACAGGTGAAGTCGAAAGCTTGGACCGGGAGAACCACGCACGCGGAATTGAAAAACGACGGTCTCTTGGACCTCAAGGATCTAAGTGAGGTCGTGAAGGGTTTACCGGACGACGCGTCAGTCTTTTTGACATTTAAAAGCAATTAACTGCCTGGTCGGTCGAGCGCCGAAGGATCGGATTGTGCGTTATGCGAAGGCCAAAGCAACCTGCTCCAGTTGGCGGTGACGCCGCGGAGGCGGCCGCAAGCGAAGCAAAAAAACAGACACGCGCCATACGCGAAAAGATGATCGATGATGCCACAGACTCGCTAGTGAAGCGGAATGACAGTGTGCGGGCGAACATTCGCGACATGGCCCGTTGGTTCGTTGTCGGTCTCGGATCGATTCTGACGCTAACAATTGGGGCGACGAGCCTGTCAGGGTTCGGCAGCATGGAGTTCGATTTCCGCTTCGCCTTAGCCCTCGTGAGTTTGGTCGCCGGTGTTCTATTGTGCGTGAAACCGCTATTTCAGGCGATCGATCTCATGACGATGGCGACCAATAGCCGAGAAGAGGTCTATACGGCGCCAAAATTTGCAGCGGCGCGGGCGCTCGTCACACGCGCTTACCTCAGCGAAAACTCGCGAGAAGGAAATCGAACTTTTGAGGGGTTGGCACGGCAACTCGAAGAGGCCAAACAAAATCCGCCGCCAGCTAACGAAGAGGCGGGTCTGAATTGGACACTCGTTTATAAGAACATAGCATTCAAGGTGCGTGAAGCGTTGGAACTGGCCGTTACAACCGAGTTGCGGCAGCGCTTGGACATAATGTTAAACACATTGCGTCGCGTTGTGCCATGGGTCGTTTTCGCAATGGCTGTCTTTGTCTGGGCGGCAAATCCGCCGAAGGATGCGACGGAACACAAGATTGTACCCTATGAACAGAAAATCGCCTGGTCCGCTGCGGATGAGGCTGCGTTGAAAGACGTTGGGGTTTCGGTGAGTTGCCTTGCTGCCGATCACCCGAGGCTACTGGTAACGTCGGAGCGCGCAAATCAGCGCTCCGACGTTATCGCAGTGTTTTCGACCACGGGTTGTCCGCCCGCACGTCTGATCCTGACCAATGAGAACCATCTGAGCTCGAAGTAGTCGGCCCTGAACAACGGCTAAATCATTGATCTTCTGGCGGTCGG
>NZ_AUTC01000048.1 GCF_001461695.1 Sinorhizobium fredii USDA 205
AACATCTACAAGAAGATGAACGTGCACAACCGGACGGAGGCGGCGTCGCGCTACTTCCGGAGCGACGCTGATCTCGCCTCGCTGCCACGCTCTTGCGCTGACGCAAATGAAGTATCGGCTTGAATGTCGTGGCAACACGCGACCATAGCGCTGCGCGTCCTGCCAGTTGACCTTGAACAATAGGCAGACTCAAACGACGAACGCTCTTGGCCCGCTGTTCAGCAAGGCGAGCAGCCTGAACCATTTGATGAGGGGCGAGAAGTTAAAGCGGCGGCGGCGGCTAGTAAGGCGTTGATGGCGTGGTCGCTGGCAGTTGTGTGGTTCATTTGCCGTTACCGACGCTGCCGCTATGGGCGGGCATGCGAAACAATAAATTTTTCACGCCTCCCCGGGCGGAGCTTCTGCCCGTACCGTTTCACTCTATTGCTGTGGAGTGGCCGGCTTACCGGCAAGGCAAATTATTCTCGGGCGCGACCGCGCTCGACGGTTGAGGACAGTCATTCCTACTCAGATTTCGGATCAATGTTCTTATTATGTTCGCGTCATAGCGGGAGTCAATGCTATGTGCTCCAACTGCTTCCTATCGTGCGGAACCCATTTGCCACGATTTCGTTGAGTTGATTAGCTTTCACTAAATTGTGGAGGATACCATGATAAGGTCCGTTGGTAGGTTGCTCGCAATAGGCTCGATTGCGGCCGGCACATGGACCGCCGTGCCATCCATCCCGTCAGCGCAGTCCCTGGACCTGTATATTGGACCCGGTGGACCGGAGCTTCGCGAGCGAAGGTATGATGATGACGACTACTATAGACGCGATCGCGGCTGCAGCGAACGTCAGGCTATTCGCCGTGCTTACAGGCTCGGGTTTCGCGACCCCGAAATCCAATCAGTCACTCGTCGCGAGATTGCTGTCGAGGGGATAAGGCGCGGACGCTTTGTGACCGCGTACTTCGCTAATCGTCCCGGCTGCCCTCGCGTAGGTTGACATTCGCGGGGAATAGATCCGGGGCCACCTGCGAAACCAGGCGCGCACCAGACGGCCTTGAAAGGATGACGAGAGCAGTCACATAGAAACCGCCTAACGCTCCGCCGCCGGACCCTATGCCGGCGCGCATCGAGCCTTGTGTGCGATGCTTGTCGACAAGCCGCCGAAAGGGCGCGAGTGGGCTTTCGAGGTGAAGTGGGACGTGTGTGGACGCCCCGGAAGATGCAAGCGGAATCTTACTTCGCTTTCGATCTCCTCTATCTCGAAGGACGCGACCTCCGACGGCTGCCGGCGGCTGTTGGAGCCGATCATCGCCGGTCGCGATGTTGCGATTCGGCTGGGGATGAATTTTTCAGGATTGCATGCGAGCAGGGGCTAGAAGGCATCGTCGCCAAGCGGCGCGACAAACCCTACCAATCCGGCCGTCGCCCTGACTGGCAGAAGATCAAGTGCGTGCGCAGCGACAGCTTCGTAATCGTCGGCTACGAGCCGTCAACGATGCCGGGCGCGATCGGTAGGCTGCTGCTGGCGGCGAGGAAAGGCGAGGGGCTCGTCTACGTCGGCGGCTGCGGGACGGCTGGACCTATCAGGAATCGAGAAAGCTCCGTGAACTGCTCGACACGATCGTGGCCGATCAGCCAGCCGTGGCGCTTAGGTGCAAGGGCGCCGTGTTCGTGCGGCCGGTTCTTGTCGCGGAAGCCGAGTATCGCAGGATGGGAAGCTGCGGCATGCGTCGTTCAAGGGGATTAGGGAGCGGGCGGATGATGTCACCGTTTATGTGCTTGAATAAGCCCCATTGTCGAGCACGCGACAAATGCCCAGCGATAGCCGCACATGTTTCCGCCGCGCCCCCAACGTGGCTTTGTGTCGATTTCGCATTGCGGACCAACACTCGCTCCGCAGATTTGCTGGCACGCGTACTCCGGGTCAAAGCCGCTGTGCCACCCGAATAGCAATCGAACCAAAGTGAGAGGGGAGGGAAATCGATAGGCCTTGTGTCTGTGCCTCCGCAGGCGCCTTCATTTTGCCTCCAGCAGACAGCCTCGCCGACAGTGCGGTCCGAGCCTTCAGCGATAGCTCGCGGTGATGTAAACAGAATTGCGGTTACATCTCGGCCGATCTTGATCATCGTCCGCCGCGTCACTCGCACGCGTTCGGCCGCTTCGTACAGAGAAACACGTTTGCCGCCGGCACGAATGCCGACCGCGTTAGCAATGTTTTCTCTCTGTGTTGGTGCGCCCGGCAAGGCCGTGCGCTTGGTGGGCGCGAATTGGAAGTTATTGGCGCGAGACCATGCGGTCAAGCGTCAGTACAACTTTTGGACCGGCTCGTCGAGAAAGCTGCGGATCCCGTCACGCTGAACGGTGGCGAGAAATTCTTCGAATGCCTCTCGATCGGTATCGAAGGGGTAATTCCAGACGGTCGTATTCCCTTCCTCGTCGCATACTTTGAGCACCCAATCGTGGTTGGTGCCGGCAGGACGGTAAATGCGCAAAATGACCGTCACATCATCATCGATGAACTCGCCGGAGAATTCTGAGTATTCAAACTGCTGATCGTTGTCGGTCATCGTCATTACTCTGATGAAGAGCTCGTCGATCTGGCGGCTCGTAATGCGGTCGCCGTCGAGCAGGGAAGCAGAATTTCAATCTAAAGTCGATTAGCCCTTCTTGCGTAGTCGAACGCCGGGGCCTTCGCCGTTCTCGTCGATTAAAATGACCCCCGCGGCTTCGAGCGCTGATCGAATCACTTGCATCGTGCTCATCCGCGAATCCGTTACGCCGCGCTCAATGTTCTTCACGCTCATTTCGGACAGGCCAGCAGCTTGGGCCAGATCCGTTTGCCTCCAGCCGACTAAGGCCCTGGAAGAATTCAAGCCGAACAGAACTGCATTGCCCCGCCGGTTGGTCGGCAGAAGAGCCAGGGCAGAAGGGATCAGCGCGCCACCCATGACAAAGGCCAGCGACGGGTCCCAGCTACCCGCGACATCGAGGAACCAGCACTCGTCCGGGATTGATCATATCGGAGATTGCCAGACCCGCCCCGAAGATGAGCCCGCAGACGATCGCTGCTAACGTGCGGGTCCTCATGGCTAAACTCCAATGAGATGGCGGGTGACGAAGACCGTCGCAGCCGCAATGGGTCACCCCCGCTGCGGCGGCCGCGAGACCGGAAATCCCGGCTATCCTTCCGTTCAGCAGAAGGTAGAGGCCTGCCGACAGGCCGATCAGGAGGCCGCCGGTCAAGGGCCACAGGTAACTTATTTCAGTCATTGCGCTCACACTGCGCGCTCGGCTCGGGCGTCAGCTACCGCACGACGAAGTAGAGGAGGCAGGCATGCGCGTTGGAATTTGTCAAAGCCATCCAGCGCCTTGGGGTGTCCCTTCGCAGGAACTACTCGTCCTCGAGCAATCGATAGTTTCCAGCTCCTGGGCAAAGTGCAGGCGGGTGATCGCTTCGAGCCCGTGGAGCAGCCGCTGGATCTCGTAGCG
>NZ_AUTC01000049.1 GCF_001461695.1 Sinorhizobium fredii USDA 205
CGCCAGCGCCTTCTGCCAGGGCTCGCTCAGACACCTACGGCGGTCTTCCATTGGTTGATCTGACCGCGCCCGCACCGTCCCCATTGCGCGACGATATCGTGCGGCGGTTTCCGATCACCTCGTCCGATGCTCAGATCGGGGCGTTGAATCCGATAGCCTTGTCCCACAACCGCGGGCTGGTGCTCGAGGATACGGAATGGCTGGGCGACGAGCATATCCTCAGGGATTACCAGCTTCAGGAGCTGGATTTGCAGAGGAGCGATTCGGATCTCGCCGCCCGGACGCGGTTCGTAGATCCCCTCGAAGCGCTGCGGCTGCGCCTGGGCGCGGAGAGCGACGTGCTACGCGTCTTCCATCGCATCGTCCATGATCGGCGTGATAACGATACAGCCGACTTCCTGTTCCTGCCAGTGAACGATGCCAGTGCTACGGACCGCGGCAGGCATTGGTCGCTGCTGTTCGTTGATCGCAGCAACCGGCAACGGCCTGTCGCCCATCACTACGATTCCTACGGGAGATACAACGAGACGCATGCAAGACAACTCGCAGAAAGGCTGAACCTCGCCCTGGAGCCAGCCGGCATGGCCCAGCAGCAGAACACTTATGATTGCGGCGTCTTTGTCGTGGACGGCACGCGGGAGCTGGTTAGGCAATTGGCGCAAGGACGGGAGCCAGACCTGCTGAACCTCAGCAACGTCGTTGCCAATCGGCAGGCACTGCAAGCGCGACTCAGGGGTTGATGTCGCCGTGGGCGACCCTCGCGGCGCTTCTCTTTGAGCTTGAATGACGGCTGGAAGAAGTTCACCAGCAGGCGCGCCGCGGCGTAGAGACGTGCCATCACGCGGGCCGTCTCGACCCCGAGAGTGGAAGGAACCGTGGGGTTAGGCGGCGAGAGAAAACCGGCCATCCTGCAGGCGTCCATCGAGCACTGCTACTCTCGTCTGGAGCACGCGCTGCGCGCCCTGTGGTGACCATCGCATTTGTCGACGTTTGTTCATGCGCCTGTTGACCAAGGCATTTGCGGATGATTGCGCACGCGAACTCGACACGGGTAGCCCCTGCAGCGACCGTTTGGCGTAGTTCGGCATGGAAGATTGGTTGATTTCGAGATACCTGTCGAATTCGATGATCATCTGTGCCAAGCGATTGATCTTCGCGACGACGCGTCGGGAATGCTGTTTGCGATCCACGCGGCGCAGTTCGCCAGCCGCCGCACATAGTAGCCAGCGTGCTGTCGTGACTTTTCCGCACCACAACTTCGCTCGCATTTGATCGAGATCGCGGGCAGCAAACTGGAACTCGAACTGACCGGCTTCGTCCGCCTTCACCAGCGATCGGCAAGAAGGTGCTGAACGCGCATCGATCCGTGAAACCAGTCCAGAATGTGCACCGCGTCGGAGTTGGCCGCATGCCGGACCGCATCGGCCAGCGACGGATCACCATCGCTGAACACAACAATCTCGCGTCCTGGCAACCAGCCTTGCGTCCTCAAGCAGGCGCGGATTGTCTGGTGTCGCGCAGTCTTGACGTTTGGCATCGTTGCGAAATGCGAGGGGCTGCGACCGGACGCCTCGAGGCGCCCCATGACGACCTCGAAATGACGCGTCTGGAACCCGGAACTGCTCGGACATATGTGCCGTCCATGAACACCGAGACCAGGCCTTTCGTGGCTCGGCTCATTCGGTATGGCGCCTTGTTGTCACGAACCTCGATCTGTTCAGCCACTCGTCCAAGACATGATCGGACCGCGGTATGGTTGCTCATCCCGCTTGTGGGCCCCGTCGGCTCGAAGCTGTGATTTTGGCCAAGTTGAAGAACGATTGGTGAACGTCAGGGTTTGGCCTGAGCTTTGAGCAGCATGGCAACGTTGTCAGCGGTGAACTTGACCCCTGTGATCGGGAATACGCTCAACGGATATAGGGTATTTCGGCCGCCGCGGATCAATGCCGGTGATCCGGAAGCGTTCGCCGCCAGCGATAAACTCGCGTTCGAAGTCCCTCCAGGCCGTACCGTTCGGCCAACACGGCGAACATCTCCTATCCAGATTGGTGGGCTTGCCATCTGGCGTGGGAATGCTGATGCGGAATGCTGGTTTCGAATGAGAAGCCAGGTTTCAGGCCACGCCACCCGGTACTTTCGATGACCAGTCCGTGATCTGAAGCGATCTGCCTGCAAGCCTCAAGCATGCGGGCCTGAATCTGCTCGCAGGCGGCGGATGTCAAACGGGTGATGCGGTTGGCCTTGCTCATTCGGAAGCACCGTTGCGTACCTGATAGACCGTGCCGGCGTTGTCATCCGAAAGACGGCAAACCCGGGCGCGGGTCCACCTTTCTCCTCGAGCTCGTCAGCTTCTCGAAAGCCAACCTTCCTAGCATTCCAATCTAGTCTCTATGCCGATACCGCCTATACTGAACTTGGGTACCCGCTGGGCGGATCTGCAGGAGACTTTGTCATCATAGTAGAAAGGAGAGCTTTATGGATTCCAATCGGATAAACGGTGGCGCCGCGAAAGGATCCCCAACGGGGTACGTCCGGACACAGGAGGATCATGATCTATTTAGGCAGGCCGCGAATGAAGCCGGGTCATTATCATCTGCCGCGCTTGTATCGGCACGGGCTCCGATTTGGAGTTCGCACGCTCCATACGGAAGCTTTTCACGCGATGGCTACTCTTGGAACAACGACGTATGGGGCCCGCGCCCTGGGCCTCAGACGATTTCGGTGAGTGGAGTCAACCGGTGGAGCGTGTGGTCGGACCAGCCTAATACTCCTGGCATCAAGAGCTACCCGCACGTGGCTTTCAATATCGGGAAACCGCTCAGTTCAATCAACACTCTGAGCTCGAGCTTCAATCAGGAAGTTCCCACTGGCGGCGCCTGGGATGTCGCCTACGATATCTGGGACAGCTCAAACAAGCATGAGATAATGCTCTGGACAAACTACACCGGAAACTCGGACGGGAGCGGCAACGTTAAGCCCATTTCATATCATTATGCCCCTTCCGGTGCGGCCATTCCGGTCTACAGCAATGTCAATGTAGGCGGAGCGACTTGGAACGTGTTTGAAGGTGAAGGGCCCGATGGTCACAAGGTCATCTCACTGCTGCGCACTTCGAAGACCAACAGCGGGACAGTGGACATCAAGAGTATCCTGCAGTGGATCAAGTCGAAGGGGTACTTTGGCGACATAGAAGTCGGTAGCGTCCAATACGGCGTCGAGATTACCTCGTCCCCGGGGGGAAAGAACTTCAATTTCAACAACTGGTCTGTGACCTCGAAGTGAAGATCGGCGCGGGGGGCGCGCAGGCGCGGCGAGCGGCGGCACGGGCAATAGGGGAAGTTCGAAGAATGGCCGATGCAAAGGAGCCATTTTCGGCAATGTTGCACCGGCGTATCTATCGAGTGCCGGATGCGTCCTTTCGCAGCAATAGAGCTGGCTAACCCTGTTGCGACCAACTCCCGTGACGTAGCGGATTTAAGGACTGCGCGGCGGTCTTCTTGCCCCTCAAGATAGCGTGGTGTGGTTTTGCAGTTAATCGTAAGACTCGTACTTCAATAGTGAAGATGCTCGAAGATGCCACGACGGACACTTTCCCGGGAAGAACTCTTCGCGGCACTGTAAAGTTATCAGCGGATTGATGCAGCGATAGCTGGCGGG
>NZ_AUTC01000050.1 GCF_001461695.1 Sinorhizobium fredii USDA 205
CCACGCGCGGCGCTCAAAATCCTGCGGCCCTGCTCGGATGGATACGACTAATCAAACGTATTTTCGCGGTGCTTGCAGTGCACTCCCCTCAGGGGAGATATTCGCCGGTTGCACGTCACGGTGCCCGGCCGGACGGCGTTTGAAGGTACATGGCGTCGCGCAAAGTGAGGGCCGAATGCCCCTTGGAATTGTGCGCGTCAAGCTTCTGCGCCTTGCTGAACGTCGTGGCTGGCAGGAGGCGGATTTTTCCCGTCTGAGTGCCGATCAGACACTCGATATGACCGCCGAAGGGGGCCTCACCCGGCGGTCGCCATTCGATTGCTGACCGTAGCCGCCGCGTCAAGAAGGTCGACGCCGGAGTCGCGAGCCGGGGCGTTGAACGCCCTCTCGCGGTACACCCGAAGTCTCTAATCGGGAATCAACTTGCGGCATGGTACGGTAGTCATCGAGATCCGCCTCCTTCAGCAACTTCCAATAATCGACCAGACGCCAAGGGCTGTTTGTCACGATTCGGCCCCGGTCGTTGCGGAAAAAGGTGGACATACCCTCATGGCTCCAGATCATCTGCTGGTGCATTTGTTGGATTTTCCGGTTGTAATGTTGATATATATGTTGCCGGCATTCTACTTCGACAAGTCTCTTCTCGCCCATCTGGCGCAGAACACTTAGTACATAATCGATTTGGCTCTCGATCGTGAAGATGAAGCTGCCGCGATGGCCGAGCGCCGTATTGGGACCATAGAGCATGAAGAAATTTGGGAACCCCGCCACAACGGTGCCAAGATAAGCCTGACAGTCATCATCGTCCCAGACGTCACGTACCGTCCGACCATTGCGTCCGATTACCTCAACCGGAAGTAGATATCGTGTCGTATCGTAGCCTGAGGCGACGATAATAAGTTCTGCCTCATGCGTTTCATCATCAATCGCATGGATCGACCTGCCCTCAACACGCGCAGCAGCTCCGTCTACCAGCGTAACATGCGGCTTTAGTAGGGTTCTGTACCAGCCATTGTCCAGGAGCATCCGCTTGCCGAATGGAGGGTACGACGGGATGACCTTGGCGATAAGATCAGGGCGCCCCGCCAGCTGTCCCTCGATGTATTGTGTGTAAGTCTCGCGGTCGCGGTCGTTAACCGCATTCACGGAACGGTCCGGATGCGGCCAGGCCGGATCCTTGTGCAGGGCCTCATGCACTTCACTGTCGTAAATCCAACTCAGGCGGAGCCTGTACAGCCATTCATAGTGTGGCACCTCGCGGAACAAGAACTGCATCGGTTCCAGGACCGGTTTTTGAAATTTCGGGAAGGGCGCCACCCATTGACGTGAGCGTTGGAAGATTGTCAAGGCACCCACCCGATCTGCGATGGCGGGAACAACCTGCATTGCCGAAGCGCCATTGCCAATCACGGCCACACGTTTACCGTCGAGCGCGACTTCTGGATCCCATTCCGAGGTGTGCACCACCGGGCCGTCGAAGTTGCGCAGGCCCGAAAGGTTGGGCCATTTCGGCGTGGTGAAGCCCCCCACCGCCGAGAGGACCACATTGGTCACGAGGGTTTCTTCCGTGCCGTTGGGCAGACGTAACCGGGAGTGCCAAGTTAGGCTCTCTTCGTCATAGCGGGTGACCAGGCACTCCGTGCCGTAGCGGATGGAACTCTCGATCCCAAAGTCCCGGGCAACACGGTTGAAATAGTCGTCGATTTCCTTTTGCAACGGGAAGAACGTGCTCCAGTTGCCACTGGCAAGAGTGTACGAGTAGAGATGCCCCGGCGTGTCCACTCCACAGCCAGGATAGTGATGTGCGTGCCAGACCCCGCCGGTGCTGTCTTGCTTTTCGACCTGGATGTAGGAAATGCCCAATTGTCTTAACCGAATTGCCGCTGCGACACCGGACATGCCCGCCCTGATGATGAGTACACGAAATCCTTTCGGCAAGGACACGGGGTCCGGAATGGCGCCTGCATATCTCCGTAGCTTATGAAGCATCATGTCAGCGTATTCTGGCGGGATAGGCTCGGCCTCCGACACAGTCAGCATGCGGATCAACTCTTCTTCCGACAGGTCCTGCTTGGTGACTGGTGCGCCGCTGTGCCAACAGATGATGGCGTCCAGTGCTGCATTACGAATCTCCGTCTGTAATTCGGCCGCGAGCCCCCTGAATCGTTGTCGCCCCAGACACTCTTTACGGGAAGAAACGGTGGGGTGAGCCAGTATTCTTTTCCCGTGAACTGATACAGAAGGAGTAATAGGGTTGGAATATTGGCCGAAGGGAGTGCCTCGGCGATGCGGTGGCGGAACAGGGCGAGGTCCGAAGAGTGAGCCATGATTTAAGATCCTCCTGTTGCATATATCCAATCCCCCGCCAGACGCTCAGTTTACTGCCTCGGCTTCGGCGTGGTTGCGGCAATCGGCATTAGAGAAGATTCGACAAGCAAGCTCCCGAATGTCTGATCCAAATCGCGCTTGATAAAGCGAGTCGAAGGTCGCCACGGCGGGGAGGTTCTCGGGCGCCGTCGTGCCGCCGGCCCGGGCTCGACTGCGAGATATGCCCCTGTGCTGCCTCGGCTCGACCAGGCGCGCGCAGCCGGTTACGTCTGCATCTGAAACGATCCACCCCTTGATGATCGGAAGGCGGGCTCGGCAGAAACCATTGGCTAACATGTCGAAATCTCTGCGCGATAAGGTGGGTCCGTGACGTGTCCTGCAAATGCCTAGAAGCAATATGCGTGCCAAAAGGAAGAACTCTTCTTAATGCAACGAAATGACTCAAGCAGCGGTCTCGCGTGTCCAACATTGTCGTACATAGGACGAGCCTCAACCTGACATTAATCGTAACACTGTATGTCTGTCTTCGTGGCCGAGTGGCTCGTCCTACACTGCACTTCCAAGGTTGCTCGGATGAGCCGACCCGATCCTAATCATAGGAGGACGAGCCGTGGCAGATTATCGGCTACGCCGCATCAGCGTCTGGTTGCCGACGCTCACGCGTCAGATGTAGCCGCTCCCGTCTGCAGGAAATCTACGCCGGGCTAGATCCTGTCCCGCTATTTGCGCGATATCCGCGCCCGTGCAGGAGCGACTCGCTGCGTTTGCCGACACTCCGCCGGCCATGCGCTCTGACGGGGTAGATCAGCCGATCGACCTTTTCCTGGCGAGTTTGCGGACTGGAAAGAGAGAGCTACCGGCGGACGGATCGCCCGCTTGCGAAAACCAAAAGAGGACGGCGGCGTCGTGCTCTCGTCGAGGCGACTACCGACGTGCGAAATTGGTTCGAAGCCGAACCATGGCGGACCGGCAGCGAACTTCTGTCGCGACTGCAGGCCGAGTATCCCGGCGATTACCCCGACAAACTGCTTCGAACACTTCAGCGCCGGCTGAAGGTCTGGCGCAGCGAACAGGCGGACGCGTTGCTGTTTGGCACCTTGATGATGTGGACGCCCCCGCGCCGGCGGTTGCCGCTATGATGCC
>NZ_AUTC01000051.1 GCF_001461695.1 Sinorhizobium fredii USDA 205
GTTCGCCTCACTTCTCAGCAAGGCGGCCCTCCTCGGATGCGTACGATTAGTCCGTCCATATGACGAAAAGATGTGATGGAAACTCACCGGACCCGTCCTGCCCACCGCCGAATGCGGCTCAAGGCGAAAACGAGAAAGTGCGTTGTCAATGACTGCGTGTCCTCAGGTCTTCAACCTTTACGTCGCTGTCGAAAACATAGCCCGCACCCCGCTGGGTACGCATATACTGCACGCTCCGGCCCGGGCCCCTGCCCCAGCTTGCGACGAAGGCGCAGGATTTGAACATGGGTAACGTCATCCCCTGGTCGCATTCGCCGGCACCATCAATCCATCGGCCGGCAGTGTAAGTGTCTTTGTGCCACTGGAGCATGCGGTACTCGCCCGCGAAATGGCAAGTGTCGAATGGACGACAATGTTCGCCCACTATAGTCTCGGGACGCTTGCAAGCGTCTCCGACGTGGCCGCGCCTTGCCGCCTGTTTTGTACCGCCATGCTGCCGATAATCAGCAGACGCCTAGCGTGCGCTCGCCCACTATCGAGATCGGCCGAGCTTCTGCTTGCCGCCCGTCGATTTCCGCAGCGGGGCAAGCCCGAGCCGCCAGCCAGCAGTGCGCAAAGTCGCCGACCAGATCAGGCCAAAGGTGCCCAAGCTCGCCTCAATCATGGATCATGCCGAAGAGGACGTGCTGGCCTACATGACCTTTCCACAAGCAGCACTGGGCCAAGTTGCACTCGACCCGATCGAGCGCCTCAACGGCGAGATCAAGCAACGCACCGAGGTCGTCGGCATCTTCCCCAACGACGACGCCATCGCGCGTCTCGTCGGCGCATTGCTGTTGGAGCAGAACGACGTGTATGGACCGCTCCCTGTTTGCAAGGCGAAATTGAACATAACGGCAGACACGGTTCTTGCGGTCGTGTATCCGGCCTGTTTACGCGAGCCACTCGGCCGCAGGCCTTGATGGTATTCGCGGATCGGCGGCCAGACAAATGGACGAGCTCATCTGGCTCGCATCGTTTCATGGGCCTTTGCCGAACCCGGATCATACCGGTTGCCATCACATTCGATTACCCTCGCAAGCCAGCACTGATCATAGGAACAGTGCTGAAGCTGCTATGCTGCAGACGGTGTCGCAGCAATTGGTTTGCGATACTTCTCATCCCGCGTCAGCATTGCCCATAAGGCGCGTGCCGTTTTGTGCGCGACTGCGACAGCGGTGACGTTCGTCGGTCTGCGTGCCGCGAGGGCAAGCAGCCACGGACGAGGCGGCACGTTTTTGCGGAACAGCGTTCCGACAATCGCTCTCGCGCCATGGATGAGAAGCGCCCGCAGATATCTGTCACCTCCCTTGCTAATCCTGCCGATACGCTCCTTCCTCCCGCTCGCATGCATCCTCGGAGTCAGCCCGAGCCAGGCCGCAAAGTGCCGGGCGGATTGGAACTGACAACCGTCTCCCACAGCTGCGACGATGGCGCTCGCAGTGATTGGGCCTACGCCGGGTGCAGTCGCCAGCCGGCGGCTATCTTCGTTGTTCTTGTGCCACTCGACAATTTGTCGTTCGACAGCAGCGATCTGTTCTTCGAGCATATCGATATGATCGAAGAGGGTATTGATAGCTTGGCAGGCGATCGCCGGCAGGTGGTCTGGCGTCATTGCGTTCGTTCGCTGCCGCAGCTCTGACATGCGGTAGCGGCCTTTTGCGGCGATGAGCCCAAACTCACCGACCAATCCACGAACAGCATTGATCGATGCTGTTCGTTGCCGAACCAGCAATGAACGAGATCGATGCAAAGCGAGCACGGCTTGCTGGTCTCGGGTCTTGATTGGAACGAAGCGCATGTTTGGCCGAGTCGCCGCCTCGCATATCGCCTCTGCGTCTGCGGCGTCGGTCTTATTCCGTTTGACACAGGGTTTGACATATTGCGGCGGAATGAGCCGAACGTCGTGACCAATCGTGACCAGCTCGCGAGCCCAGTGATGAGCGCTCGAGCATGCTTCCATCGCAATCAGACAAGGCGGCAGCTTAGCGAAAAACGCGAGCAACTCGCTTCGTCCAAGGCGTCGGCGTAGAACGGTTTGACCGGCGTCATCAACGCCGTGAGCTTGGAAGACTGTCTTTGCGAGATCAAGACCAACGGCAACAACAGGCATGGAAACATTCCTCCTTGGCTAAAAGACGCCCGCCATCTTCGCTGAGGGGAAGGGAGCGGTCCATGCCATCAAATGGGCGGTGCAGCGGTCCATCTACATGACCCTTGAGCCATCGCCGCTATGAGCTATGATCATCCGCAAATCAGCCTGGCCGCTGTGGCAAGCTGCCCCCGCCCGGCTCCTGCTGGAAGCACGCCTTGCTGCCGACTGCTACACCACCCCCTGGGACATCATCATTTGGCTGAAACCTATTACAGTGGAGGACCCGTCGCGTGCCGATCACTGGTATGTCATCCTCGACCGAACGTGCACAATGCCTCCCGCGTTGAGCTCGGTGATGTCAGCAGACGAATCATTGCGCAACACCAACTGCGCATATCGCAACGACCCAGGGTTCACCAATACTGTCCGGCTTCGCGTCGGAATCACCGGAATGAAATCGAAATGGGTGGCCCGCTTCGTTTCGGAATCATTGTCCGACTGGACCGGCACACGCAGTCACTCGTGAATTAAAACCAAAAGCGCAATACACTGATGTGCTTGAACGCAATCCGTCCCACATTCCATGGTGTGGATAGGCCCCATACAAAAAATCGATTTTCCCAATCTTGGCAAATGCTGCATAGCGAAAGACCACCCGACGTGCGCTTCACGCCGCTGTTTGATCCTGTGACGGATGCCTTTTGTTGGGTCACGCCATTTATGACAATGGAGAAAGGCTGGGACATGAAGAATGTCGCATACCTCTTAGACCCGGAGACGACACTCTTTCGCACCGTCGAGGTTGCCGACGGCACCGGACTTGCGCCAATCTTTAGTCTGCTCGGTTGCCGACTGGTGCAGATGATCCGCTTTGACGACTCGCATGCACTATTCTTAGATGACGAAGGACTGCGGGATGGGATAACAGCCTTCACTGTTTTTGCCTCCTACCCTCAGCCTCTTGGGGGGAGAATCGTTCTTATCCGAGGTGATGGAAGCGAACCTCATTTTTCCCCCTCGATAAAAATCGAGGACGCTGCCGTTCATTTCAAATGCTGTCGTCCGGTGCTTGACCCAGTTTTTGTCACGGCAGATGATGCTACTCCGAAGGGTCTCATCCTTCCCGGCGCTTTGTCAGACTTGAAAGTTCGAATCGAGCAACGTCCGCCCATGCTTATGGACGGAAGGCATGATGTATATCGCGCTCACGGCGACGGCTTGAACTCTTAGAGCCTGACTCGAAAAGGTCTCAACAATATCCGTACCTTGCCA
>NZ_AUTC01000052.1 GCF_001461695.1 Sinorhizobium fredii USDA 205
GCATTGTCACGCAACTCAAATGATGCGGGCGAATTCGGATTAAACGACACCTCAAGACCGCCGTAGGTGTTTGAGCGAGCCCTGGCAGAGTGCGTTGGCGCTGCTTCCACGGTCGGCCAGGCAGGTTCCTGCCCAGCTTGGACTATGTCCTGCGCCTGCTCAGGGGGAACGTCGGGCCACGATGGGCCGTCTTCCACCATTAAGCGCAGATCCTGATCGTAACCTTCCAAGAGGACCAATGGCCGACTGACAGCTCGCTGCCGCGCGCTGTGCTGCGCAGCGGCGTCCCCGACGTACGTCGCGACCGCATGCGGCGCCGTGACATCTTCGTAGCCGCTCCGCAGCAGCATCGGCTGCGTCTCCCATGACGACGTACCCTGTTGATGGGTAGGCGCCGGTGTCGGCTGGCCGCCTGAATTGGCGATCTCGCCCAGCTGCCGCTCGCCGGCAACGCCTTGCGGATTGTTTAGGGTCCTCTGCCTCTTCGCTGGCCTCAACTCAGCTGTGTCATGCTCGTCGTTGATGAGGACCTCCTTGCTTGGCAGGCGGTTGCTCCTGGCAAGCGCAGCCATCGGCTCGTCCGGGGACTGCTGGCGGTCGGGCTCTCCGGGATCCGGTGCCTGGTCATGGCGCGCGGCTGGCTCGAGAGATGACGACGGGCCGGGTTCGTCCATCAGCCCCAAAAGCAAATCCTGATCGCGGCCTTCCGCGGGAAGCTCCTCTGGCCGACTGCCAGTTTTCTGCGACGCGCTGTGCTGCGCAGCGGCGGCGTCGACGCGCCTCGGCTCCATCAGCACCGTGTCTTCGGGATTGATAAGGGCCACGTTCTGGGGGTGAGGATTCAGCTTAGCGCGTCGTGAGATCGGCACTTCGCCCGTCGACCGCAAGGTCCGGAGATAGTCGATTGCCTGAACGAGTCTCTTTGGATTACCCTGTCCGGTGAACTCGAGCACCTCACCGCCATCGGTCAGCGACTGGTTGTCGAGCCGAGCACGAATGCTCGGTTTTTCTTTTGCGAAAAGCCAACGGCTAAAGCTACGAAGAGAACCTCCGTGCTGCTCGGCAGCGGATTTGCTGAACCCGCCCTTGATGAGGGCCCCCTCAAGCCCCGAAATAAGGGGAGCATCCTCGGAATAAAGAGGCCGATTGTCGCGCCCTATCGCAATCCCAGGTGACTGAGCCGGCTGCGGCGCCGAGGATTCCATGGCCTCGGCGCCGGCCTGCGATTTTCGGAGACGAGCCAGTGCGGCACCAATCCTGGAATCAGCACCGGCGACCTTCCTATAGCTCTCGACATCTCCATCAAACGACGTGCCGAGCCCAGCAGCAATGCCCGGCCTGTTGTTGTCACGCAGGTAGTCGCTGAAACTGCGAAGAGCAGTTGCATCCTTCCTGCTTGCATCCTTCTTGCCGGGATCTGTCGCTGCTTCGTTTTTGTACTCTTCGATGAGAGCCGCGTCCTGGGGATAAGGATGATACTCAGTGCGGCCTGCGATCCGCACGACTCCGCCCGTCGACTGCGAGGTTCGGAGATGAACTATCGCCGCAAGAAGTCTTAAGGGATTATCCTTTCCGATGAACTCGCGCGCATCAGCGGTCAGCGGGTCTTCGTCCTCGAGCCGAGCAGCAATGGGATCTTTGTTATTTGCGAAGAGCCACTGGCCAAAGCTGCGAAGAGTACGTACATAGCCCCTGGCGGTGCGTTCGGCGGCCCCGCCCTTGATGAGGGCCTTCTCAAGCCCCAAAATAAGGGGAGCATCCTGGGAATAAAGGGGGCTTTTGCTGAGCCTTCTCAGAATCCCTTTTGACTGAGTCGGCTGCGGCGCAGCGGCGGCCGGCATTGCTCCACCACCCCCACCTGAACTGCCGATCTCTTTCAATTGCCGCTCAAAGGTCGCCGCGGCTGCAGACGGAGCCGCGGGTGAGCTCTCTTGCGGACCCGTGCTGTCCGATTGTTCATGCACCGACTTGGTCGAGGGGAAATCCATCCCGTCCTCTTCTCAAATATGAACCTGGGCTATCGATCTGACATGCCGGCAATCAGCAACAAACCGCCCTTTACAGCGCTGGCAGGCATGCACCGGGAGCATCGGCAGCCGATGTTCTTCCAAGGGGATCAGCCCTGTATGTTTGTTAAATTTAAATGGGGAAGCTATCGAGAACCTGATGACGACAATTGCCGCGCCAAGACAGCATGGCGCATGTGCCTGCGCGCTTCGCCGTCAACAGCCGATAGACCGAAGATTCAGAGACAAAATACTGCTCCTCATCGGTGAGGCGTACGGCCAGCTTTCGCGGCGAGGACTATCTCCAGCCCATTGCGTCGCAGAAGGGTGGCAGTTGGCCAGAGGAATTGCTTCCTGCGGAAGGCCATGATCAGGATCCATATTTCCCCCGTTCCTGCTCCCGAGGACGCGGCACTGATGGAGTCTAGGCGGGTCGGCGCCGTCGCTGCGCAGCACAACATCTTTGTAAATCGACGCTGAACATTGACCCATCAAGCACTTGGGACGCCGATCGGCGTCCGGACCCCATATGTGGACGTATATGGACCCCCGCCCGATTGCAACGACCGGCTTGATCAGGATCGACGGCCACAACTGCTGACGTATATCCGGCTTCTTGATGCGGCTGGACAACGTCTCCGCCGCGAGCCTCGATGGTTTTCGCCCGCTTCCACCTCAACGGCGCCGAGACATCGGCGCAAGCCGTGCCGGTCCAGACAGGTTCGGGAAGCGACGGGGTGACCGTTTCGCCATCTCCTGCCATTTGTTGCAATTGCCGGGTGAGACCTCCTTTCCTTGGTAAGCACTCGATTGGCACCGCCTGCCGGATAGCGCCTTGATGGCCTAAGACACGTCAGGCGTTGGGGTGACGAGAAGAAGCTCGACGTTGTCATGTCGGTTGGGCTCGACGGTGCGACGGTCACAGAGGTTGCACATCGGCACGATGTGACCCGGCAGCAAATTTACGCTTGGCGGCATGAGCTGAAGAAGAAGGGTTTATTGCCGCCCACGGCCGATACGGTCTTCCTTCCCCTAGATACCTCCGCCATGGACGACGCCCCGCTCGGGCGTGAGGAGGTTGCGCGCGAGCCCGCGCTCACGGCTGAACTACGGCCGTTTATAGCAAGAGAGAAAATCTGTGATGCCGTCCTGGTCGGGTGCAAGCCATGTGTCCGGCCTTTACGAGGCGGCACATACAGCCGCAGGCCCTGATGAAGTCCGCAGATCGGGTTCCAATCAAATTAACGCGCTCGAAGCGCCTTGAGAATGTCGGATTAATCCAATCCCCGGTTCGACCGGTTTGCCATCACTGCAGCGCGACAACCAAGATGAGACGAAGCGTCAATCAAGATGAGA
>NZ_AUTC01000053.1 GCF_001461695.1 Sinorhizobium fredii USDA 205
CGGGGAACTTCGATGACCACCGCTACGCCGCTCGCTCGCTACGGCGCAATCGAGGGCGCGCTCGCGAGCGGCTTGGCTACAGCCCAGCTACACCACTGGTGGGGACGCGACCTTCACCAGCCATCGGATCTCGCTCGGAGTCCATTCGATGGCATACCGATGCTCACCCTTCGACGCATCGAATCCCAATTCGATATAGCTCGGAGAACATCGGTAGCCGTTGTCGTTTTGCATTTAATCGTAAGATTCTGCCCACAACGGTTTCAACAAGATAGCGTGGCACTTAATTTGAGACTTAGCACTTAATTTGAGATTTTCCCTTGGATTTTGGCACTTATTGTGAGATTCAGTCGTCGGCGAAGTCGACGGTGTTTCTGCAATGAATGATCCATTTCCCAACGAGGTTGACGAAGTGCTTTGGGATGAGGCGTGTCGACGAGCCGAGGCCATCCGAGGATTTCTGATACGTCAGTCTGGCAAGGTAATAGCGGGGGATATGGCGCTGCTAGCTGCCGAACTAGACGTCAGTCGGGCAACTGCATTCCGCCTCATCAAGCTATTTCGAGCTGGAGGAACGGTGATGTCGCTGGTGGAGCGCAAACCCGGCCGGCCTGACGGCCGCAGGATGCTCGACAACAGGCGAGAGGAAATCATCCGCATCAGCATCAAACGATGCTACCTGAATAAGAACCGCCCGGGCGTTTCTCAATTAGTTCGGGATATACAGACGAACTGCGTCTCAGCCGGGCTCAAGCCGCCACATCGCCGGACGATCGAAGCACGTCTCGAGGACATCGACCTTCAGAAGCGCGCCAAACGACGGGGCGAAGCCGAAGTCGTGAAGCGGACAACAGCTGTTCCAGGAGCGCTCGCTGCCTCACGTCCACTCCAGATTGTCCAAGTCGATCATACCAAAGCAGATATCTTTGTCGTCGACGAGGAAACTCGCCTGCCTATCGGGAGACCGTGGCTAACTCTTGCGATGTACGTTTGCAGCCGGATGGTGACCGGGTTCTACCTCACGATGGAAGCCCCTTCCCGGCTCTCGACCAGTTTATGCTTGCTACACTCCGTCTTTGACAAATCGCCTTGGTTACGCGAGAGCGCGAGATCATCGAACCGTGGCCGGTTGCCGGTCTGCCTGAGACATTGCATGTCGATAACGGCAGCGACTTTAGGAGTCGTGCTTTCCAGAGGGGGTGTGAGGATGCCGGCATAGCGATCAACTGGCGCCCACCCGGCGAACCGCGCTTTGGTGGCCATATCGAACGGTTGATCGGCACCCAGATGGGAAAACTCCACTTACTACCCGGCACGACCTTCAGCAATGCCCAGGAGCTTGGCGAATACGATTCAAAGCGGCATTCGGCGCTGATATTGCGCGAACTTGAGCGATACATCGCCCTCGACATTGTCGGTAACTACCATCAGTCGATCCACGGCACTTTGGGCCGCCCGCCAATCGCGGTCTGGCGCGAGCACGAGGGTGAAATTCCACTCCGATTGCCCAAGGATCGCATGCGTTTTTGGCTGACATTCCTGCCCGAGCAGGAGCGCACGCTGCAACCAACCGGGATCCATCTCTTTGGACTGCGCTATTGGTCGGCAGCCCTAAGTGCCGATGTCGGGAGTGCAAATCGCCGGCTGCTCGTCAAATACGATCCTCGGGACATGTCTCGTGTCTTCGTGCGGCGACCATCGGGCAATTTCGTGGAGGCCCGCTACGCGGATCTTACCTTGCCTTCGATAACACTGCACGAAGCCTTGGCAGCGCGCCGTGCGCTTCTGGCGAAAGGGCGACGAGAGGTGAACATTCGCACGATCGTTGGTACAGCTATTGAGCAGCGCAAACTGGTGGATGCAGCGATCAAGGCAACAGCGACTGCGCGACGTGGCCGCCTTGCCAGCGCGAAAACGAAAGTGGATGACGGCAGTTGGGGCTCGCTTCGGGGGATCGACTCCAGCAAACCTGTTGCTTTCGAGGACACAGAATGAGCTTGCATGAACACAGAAATCTCTCACCTGACTGCGAATGCCGCGGCACTGCTCGGTGAAGCAGACAAACAGTGCATCCGCGAGATAAGATCACGTCGCTGGCTCGTTTATCCGCGTGCCAAGCAGGTACTCGATCGCCTCAACCTCCTGGTCGATCATCCACGCGGGACGCGAATGCCTTCCATCGCCATATACGGTGACAGTGGAATGGGCAAAACAATGATCATGAAGCGTTTCCGTGACCAGCATCCGCCAAGCTTCAATTCGCTCACCGGCAGGCTGAAAACGCCGGTTCTCGCAATGGAGATGACCAGCCGGCCTGGCGAGAGACGGTTTTATGCCGAACTTCTGACCCTCCTCGGAGCACCACAGCGGCCCCGTGCCGATATCGCACAAATGGAGCAAGCTGCGTTACGCATCATGGAAGCAATCGGCGTGCAGGTGCTGGTAATCGACGAGGTGCACAACATTCTCGCTGGAACATATCGCGAGCAACGCATCGTCCTCAACACATTGCGCTTTCTGAGCAACCGCCTTCAGATCTCGCTCGTCTGCTTCGGGGTCAATGACGCCCGTGAGGCCATTGGTGGCGATGTACAATTGGCGCGCCGCTTCGAACAGTTCACGCTGAGCCGCTGGGTTGCAAATGAGCCGTTCGAAATCTTGGTCGCCTTGATCCTGCGCAACACGCCACTGCGTCACCCATCGGTGTTAACCGCAAAATCATTGCGGCGGATACTGCAGATCACCGAGGGCATCACTGCCAACATCTTCCACATAATCAACTCACTGGCTATCGAGGCAATCGAAAGCGGAAGAGAGCGGATTACCGATGAAGCCATTGAGAAATGGGAGCCGGAATTTGACGCCGAAGCAGCGTTCGCATGAGATGGGAATATCCGCACGGCAATTGCCGGTAAGGCTGGCTCCCTACCCCGATGAACTTCTGTCGTCGTGGATCATCCGGCATGCCGCGTTCTATGAGGTCCCTCCCTTGGCTATGCTTCAGCATTGCCTTCCCGAGGTACAATCTTTGCGCACGTCGGATCTAGACATGACCGAAAGTCAGGTTGCCCGCATCGCCCGTATGTTCTCTGCTGATCCCGCTAGGGTCCTGCGCATGACGTTCTCGAACATCGCGCGGTCGTCGCGGCGCCTGATTGCCAGCGAGCCCCGGCAATTATGTTGCAGCTGTAGTCCGATCACTAACGAGTTGCAGCCCGTTCTTCGTAGCCAGTTTCTCGGCTGGCGCATCACCTGTCCGCTTTGTGGTAACGTCATTCAGAAC
>NZ_AUTC01000054.1 GCF_001461695.1 Sinorhizobium fredii USDA 205
CTCGAGGTAGGCTATCATGCGCGGGAGTTTTCACACAGCCTCCACCCGTCTCAGACATTTAAAATAAACTAGGCAGACCGGCGGATATTGGGAGCCGCCGACGCGGATGGAACGACCGAAATCGGGGCGCATAGCGGTCGTTCATGAACCGTGGCTGGAAAGTCGTTTTTGGGTGGGGAGAGGAAGTTCACTGCGAAGGGACAGGACGGCCGCTTTGCGGACCCTTTCGGCTGTTCGGGGTCCGTCATCTTCCCTCAAGCCGCGGCGTGGACATCACTGAATTAGGTGCAGCGAACCTGACCTGCGTCGGTACGGGTGTACGGGTTAAGTCAATCGGAGAATTGCCGAAAAAGCTCGCCTTTTCTACACTTGGCGTTCTGGTCGAATGGGAGGAGGAACCATGCGCACAATCTCGACCGCGATTGTGGGACTCGCCGTCAGCATTGGCTTGGCTGGGTCCGTAGAAGCCCAATCGGCACGGTCAGACATCGAGGCCGCGCTGGTGACGTTCACCAAGGCTTTCAACGCCAAGGACGCAGCTGGGGTTGCGGCCCACTATACGGAAGACGCCGCCATTCTGCCCCCTGACAGCCGACGCGTAGATGGACGCGACAAGATACAACAGTTCTGGCAAGGAGCAATCGACGGGGGGGGGTCTGATCTTGCCCTAGAGGCGGTGGAAGTCAGTGAAAGTGGCAACTTCGCCTTTGAGGTAGCGAAATTCAGTCTGAAGGCCCCTGGAAAGGATGACAATCCAGTGGACCAAGCTGGCAAATACATCGTTATCTGGAAGAAGGGAACGGATGGCGCCTGGCAACTGTACCGGGACATCTGGAACGCTGATCCTGCCACCCAGCAGTGACCGAAGCGTACGCAACGTTCGATCGTTGGATCGATCTTCCCGTTTCCCGTCCGTCGTGGAAGGGTGGAATGCGGAAGTTAGACGACGGGAGCTGAATGGGCATGATGCGCATCTCCGGACGTTCAAGACACCCGATTGGCAGTGTCGGATTCGGCTACTCAGCAGACATTCCTAAATGAACGTGGACGCGCCGAGTCGCTGCTCTTCTTTCTAAGCTGCCACCATTCCCGGACGGCATCGGAAAGCCGAAGAGAGAAGCGGATCCCTTCGGGTGCGACATCAGCGCATTGGCTCTGGATTTTTCGTTCCTATCCTGATTCGCCCGGTTCCAGAGCGCTTTCGCATTTGCTTATCAGGCGGTACTGTATTTTCTTGGCGGAGGGGCAAGCGTGGAACGTCGTCTTACCACAATAATGGCAGCCGATTTGGTCGGCTATTCTCGTCTCATGGCGGCGGACGAGGAAGGCACCATTTCGCGGCTGCGCGATGCGCGAACCTACGTGATTGACCCGGCAATTATGGAAGGCGGTGGCCGCATCGTCAAAACCATGGGCGACGGGCTCCTCGTCGATTTCCCATCGCCAGTGTTGGCGGTAAGAGCGGCTCTTCTAATGCAGCGCAACTTGATCTCGCGCGAGTCTCCTCAAAGGGAAGACCGACGTCTGCGTTTCCGGATCGGTATTCATCTGGGAGACGTGGTGATCGATGGGGACGACATCCTTGGCGACTGCGTCAACATCACTGCGCGTTTGGAAACCATCGCACCCGCCGGAGGCATCTGCATATCTCGTGCAATCTACGATCATGTGCAAGGCAAGATAGAGGCTGGGATGACGTGGCTCGGGCCACAGTCCGTTAAGAACATCCCCGAACCAATTGACGTGTGGCAGGTCGAGGTGGACGGCACGGCGCCCAGCGCGGTTCGGCTCTCTGGACAGGCACGTGCTTCGATCGCGGTTCTCCCATTCCAGAATTTTTCTGCCACGCCCGATCAGGACTTCTTTGTCGACGGACTGGTCGAAGACGTCATCACGGAACTAAGTCGCTTTCGATGGTTGTTCGTGATCGCTCGCAACTCGACTTTCACCTACAAGGGAACAGCCAAGGACGTACGCAAGATCGCCCGGGAACTTGGTGTGCGCTATGTCGTGGAAGGGTCGGTTCGGCGGTCCGGTGATCGGTTGAGGATCACTGTACAGCTAATCGACGCACTCTCCGGAGCACACATCTGGGCCGAGCGGTGGGATCGTCCGATCGCCGATTTTTTTGATGTGCAGGACGAGATAACGCGCCGGATTATCGCGGGCATCGAACCAGAACTGGGAGCGCACGAACGGGGCCTCGCCCTTGCCAAATCGACGGACAACCTTACTGCTTGGGAACTTTGTCACCGCGGCTTTGCTGAATTGCTTTCCTTCGAAGCAGGTTCTCAAGCCACTGCAGAGAAGTTCCTTCGACAAGCGCTCGAACACGATCCGAATTTCGCACTTCCCTACGCCTATTTAGCTCGCCACCGATACGCACTCGTCCTTTGGGGGCGTGCCGCAGACGTGCCTGTCGCTGTCAAGGAAGGACTATCGTTCGCCACGAAGGCCTTAGAAATCGACAGGCGTAGCGATATCGCGTATGCGATGATGTCGCTCCTTCTTACGGTGGACGGGCGAGCGGCTGAGGCCATGCCTGTCGCTGAACAGGGCCTTGCATTAAATCCCAACTACGCGTTTCTTCACTTCGCACATGGAATGGCAGCCGTGCGGCTCAGGGACGCCGATACGACGATTAGAGCCGCACAAAATGCCATCGATCTCAGTCCTCACGATCCGTCCATGTTTGCGTTCAAGACACTACTCGGTATTGGCTTGATGCTGAGAGGCGAGCCCGATGACCTCTCAACGGCCCGGATGCATCTACGGGAAGGCGCGTCCTTCGAACGCACAACCTATTATCCATTCATTGGGGCAGCGTTGCTCGCCCTCAGGGCGGGCAATACTGATGAAGTGAGGATCTGGATCTCTGATGCTTTGAAGAAGTTTCCAAACCTGAATGCGGAATATGTCCGAGAGGCGGCCCACCCATTCTATGAAGGCAGTCCTTACTGCGACTACCTCGACAGGTTGATCGAGCAGGGGCTCCCCCCGGGAGAGAAGCGTCTGATCGAAGAATAATCGCGTCACTTAGAAGACTCCTGTTCCCGGCTTCTATGCCGTGTTCAGGCAGAAATTCCACTTATAACCCTGTCCAAATTTCCCGATCCAGCTCTGGCCATCGCGTCGACGGCATTGGAAGGCCGGCGGAAGTGACGTGCTTCCCGCAAATCGGATCGTTCTGAACTGGAATTTTCCA
>NZ_AUTC01000055.1 GCF_001461695.1 Sinorhizobium fredii USDA 205
CCGCTTGAGCCAACAGAATGATTCAATTTAACCAGGAAAGGCTCTAGCGGCTCCAGCGATCGCGCGCCGCGTCGTCGGCATCCTTGGCGCTGACCCACTCGCCGGTTTTGCCGTCGGTGCGGTGCTCCTTCTTCCAGAAGGGAGCCGAGGTCTTCAGGAAATCCATGATGAAATTGGCACCGTCGAAGGCTGCCTGCCGATGCGGAGATGCGGTCACGACCAGCACGATGTTCTGACCGGGCTCGATGCGGCCGAAACGGTGAATGGCCGTCGCGGCCTGCAGCCCGAAGCGCTGCACCGCTTCAAGGCAGATGCGGCTGATCTCGGCTTCCGCCATGCCCGGATAGTGTTCGAGCTCGAGCGCCCCAAGGGCGCCTGCCTCGTCGCGGCAAAGTCCGGAGAAGGTGACAATGGCGCCGATGTTCGTCCGGCCGCGGCACAGCGCGGAGACTTCGGCGGCAAGATCGAAGTCTTCTCGCTGGATGCGCACGGTGACCGGGGCAACCATCGCCTCAGCCGCCCGTCATCGGCGGAAAAAGCGCGATCTCGCGGGCGCCGCCGATCGGCTCGGCGTGTTCGACATGTTCCTGGTTGATCGCCGCGCGGATGACGTTCTGGTGTTCGAGCGCCGATTCATACTCGGCACCGAGCGTCTTCAGATGCGCTAGCAGATCGCCGATCGTCACCACACCCGCCGGCAACTCCAGCGTTTCCTCACCCTTGCCGATGCGCTCGCGCACCCAGGAAAAATAGACGAGGTTTACGGTGCTCATTCGTTGACCACATGCTGCAAGCCGGCGCGGAAATAATCATAGCCGGTATAGAGCGTGATTGCTGCGGCGATCCAAAGCAGGACGATGCCCGTCTCCGTGATATAGGGCACGATCTTGTCGCCGGCGGGACCGGCCAGCAGGAAGGCGATCGCCACCATCTGGATGGTCGTCTTCCACTTGGCGATCCGCGTCACCGGGACGCTGACCTTCAGCGCGGCAAGATACTCGCGAAGCCCCGAAACGAGGATTTCGCGGCAGAGGATGATGATCGCGGCCCAGATCGACCAGCCGGCGATCGTTCCATCGGCGGCGACGAGCAGCAGGATCGAGGCGACGAGCAGTTTGTCGGCGATCGGATCGAGCATCCGGCCGATATTCGATGTCTGCTTCCAGATGCGCGCGAGATAGCCGTCGAAGAAATCGGTGATCGATGCTGTGACGAACAGGACGAGCGCCGTCCAGCGCGCGAAATCGGAGCTGTGCAGCCGGCCCTCGATGAAGAAGCACAGCACGATCAGCGGCACGATGAGGATACGGAAGTAGGTCAGCAGATTCGGGATGCTGTAGGCGATGGGCGTTGGCATGGACTCGGTTTCTCTGGACACGACAATCCCCCATTTCCCGCGGGTCATCGATGCGATTTATTGTTCGGATGGCATCGGGCAAGCGCCAGCTTTTCCCAGACCCTCCGGGTTTCAGGTGTACAGAATGACTTTGCGACCACAAGGTCAACAGGTCATTGCGCCACTCCTGTCATATTTGGCGGATTTCGCCTGAACGCAGTCTGAATTGCGCTGCCGGCGCTTTATTTCGCGTCTTCGTGGAAATGTTCGTAGACGAGGCGGGCCACCGTCTCCGAGATGCCGTTGACGGCCATCAGGTCGTTGATGCCGGCGCGGGAAACCGCCTTGGCGGTGCCGAAATGAGTGAGAAGCGCCCGCTTGCGCGTCGGGCCGATGCCGGCAATTTCGTCGAGCGGATTCTTGACCATTTCCTTCTTGCGCCGGGCCCGGTGCGAGCCGATTGCGAAGCGATGCGCCTCGTCGCGCAGCCGCTGGATGAAATAGAGCACCGGATCGCGCGGCGGCAGCGTGAAGCTTTCTTTGCCTTCGGCGAAGAAGCGCTCGCGCCCGGCGTCACGGTCGACACCCTTGGCAATCCCGATCGCCGTCACGCAGTCCGCGACGTCGAGTTCCTTGAGAATGGCGCGAACGGCCGTCATCTGGCCCTGGCCGCCATCGATGAGGATGACGTCCGGCCAGGCCGGAAAGGCAGCCTCCTCGCTCACGTCGATCGAGCGGTCCGGCTTGCCTTCCTCCTTCAAGAGACGCGAGAAGCGCCGCGTCATCACCTCGCGCATCATGCCGAAGTCGTCGCCCGGCGTGATGTCCGTCGATTTGATATTGAACTTGCGATACTGGCCTTTGACGAAGCCCTCGGGACCAGCCACGACCATGCCGCCGACCGCATTGGTGCCCATGATGTGCGAGTTGTCATAGATTTCGATGCGACGCGGCACGGCGGGCAGTTTGAAGGTTTCGGCGAAACCTTCAAGCAGGCGCGACTGCGAGGCCGTCTCGGCGAGCTTGCGGCCATGCGCCTCGCGCGCATTCGCTTGCGCATGCTCGACGAGGTCCTTCTTCTCGCCACGCTGCGGTACCAGGATCGAAACCTTGTAGCCGGACTTCTCGCTCAGCGCCTGACCGAGCAATTCCTGCTCATCGACCGCTTCGCAGAGCAGGACCTGCCGCGGACAGGGCTTGTCGTCATAGAACTGGGCGAGGAACGCGCTGAGCACCTCGGCGGCGGGGAGCGATGGGTCGGCCTTCGGGAAATAGGCGCGGTTGCCCCAGTTCTGTCCGGTGCGGAAGAAGAACACCTGAATGCAGGAAATGCCGCCCTCATGGTGGATGGCAAAGACATCCGCCTCCTCGACGCCGGCCGGGTTGATGCCCTGATAGCTCTGGACATGGCTGAGCGCCGCCAGCCGGTCTCGGTAGAGCGCCGCTCGCTCGAAGTCGAGGTTTTCCGACGCTTCACCCATCGCCGCGGCGATCGTCGCCTTCACCGCCTGGCTCTTGCCGGAAAGAAAATCCTTCGCCTCGCGCACGAGTTCCGCATAGTCCGGGTCGCTGATCTCGCCCGTGCAGGGCGCCGAACAGCGTTTGATCTGGTAGAGCAGGCAGGGGCGGGTGCGCGTTTCGAAGACGCTATCCGTGCAAGTCCTCAAGAGAAAGGCCCGCTGCAGCGAGTTGATGGTCCGCCCGACTGCACCGGCGGAGGCAAACGGACCGAAATAGTCGCCCTTGCGGCTGCGCGCGCCGCGATGCTTGTAAAGCGCGGGCGCGCGGGTGTCGCCGGTGACGACGATATAAGGAAAGGATTTGTCGTCGCGCAACAGCACGTTGAAGCGCGGCCGCAGGCGCTTGATGAGGTTCGCTTCGAGCAGCAGCGCCTCGATCTCGGTCCGCGTCGTCACAAACTCCATGTTCGCCGTCTCGCGCACCATGCGCGCGATGCGGTTCGAATGCCCGCGGCCCTGGGCGTAATTGTTGACGCGCTTTTTCAGGCTGCGCGCCTTGCCGACATAGAGCACGTCGCCGGCCTCGTTGAACATCCGGTAGACGCCCGGTCCGTTCGGCAGAAGCTTGACGAAGGCGTGGATCAGCTCGGCGCCCTTGAGCCCCTGCGTTTCCGGCGTGCTCTCCGCCCACTCCACCGCGGGCGCCGGCCGCTCGCTCTCGGCGACTTCGACGATGTCGTCTTCGTCGTCGGTTTCGCTGCCGTCATAAAGGATGCCGCCGTCCGTGGGCGTCCGCCCGTTCATTCCACTATCTCCCGAATATCCGGCGTCTCCCAGGCAAGGTGCTGGCCGCCGTCGAGCGCGATCATCTGTCCGGTAACCGACGGGGTCTCGAAAAGGAAGCGGATTGCCCGTCCGAACTCGTCCAGCGCCGGTCCGCGCCTGAGGATGAGCGCATTCACCTGCGCCTCGAAATCGCGCCGGTCCTGCCGTTCGTTCGGCAGCGTCGGCCCCGGCCCGATGCCGTTGACGCGAATGTCGGGGGCGAGCGCCTGGGCCATCGTCTGGGTTGCCGTCCAGAGCGCCGACTTGGAGAGCATATAGGAATAAAAGCGCGGATTTGGAGACCAGACGCGCTGGTCGATGACATTGACGATCAGGCCGGAGACATCGCCTGGACGCTGGCGCGCAAAGTCGCGGGCAAGCAGGGAAGGGGCCCTGACATGCAGGGCGAAGTGCCGTTCCCAGACGCCCTCGTCGAACTGGTCGAGGCTATCCCTGTTGAACACCGAGGCATTGTTGACGAGAATGTCGAGCGGCCCGAGGCGGGAGGTCGCCTGCGCAATCAATCCCGACGCCGCGCTGACATCGGTGAGATCTGCCTGAAGGGCGACGGCCTTGGCGCCGGCCGCGCTCAGGTCAGCCGCCAGCGCCTCGGCCTCGGCCAAGGAGCCGTTCGCATGGATAGCGACCGCAAAACCATTGGCGGTCAGATCCTCAACTATTGCCCTGCCTATGCGCCGAGCACCGCCTGTAACCAGCGCCGTCTTCAATGTCCTTCTCAACGTTCTTTCCCGTTCTGCGAATCCTGTTCCGATCGGACAAAGATATAGGCTGGAATGGCGGAGCTGAAAAACTCCCCGGACGATTCATTTCGGAAAAATTAACGCGAACCGCGTATTTTGAATTAACTTTTATCCTTATAGTATATCTTTGGTTAATCTTGAAACATAGTTAATATATCCTCTGTGTCGCCAAGGCAACATCCAATTTTGGACGCGCTTGCGCCACTAAAATTTCACATTTTAGCTCTTGTGAATCCGCATTTTCTGTCCAATTTCCGGTCAACCGGACGGGTTAATTGTAGATACCCGGTGTCCCGATAAAGCACGCTAAAGAGATGCTTCGGAGCGCCGGTCTGAAAGGAGAATAGTATGCGTACGCTCACCACCACTCTCATGGCTTCGGCCGTTGCCCTTGTCGCCTTCCAGGCAGCTCACGCCGCCGACGCCGTCGAGGAGATTCCGGCTGCCCCGGCCGCTGAATATACCGAGCCGGCCGTCAAGAACTGGTCCGGCGCCTATGTCGGCGGCACGGCCAATTGGCACTACGGCGAAGCCGACGCGACCGGCAACAACAAGTCCGTCGCCTTCGGCGGTGGTCTCTACGGCGGCTACAACGTCCAGGACGGCCAGATGGTCTACGGCGGTGAAGCCGACGTCAACTATGCCGGGAACGACTCCACGTCCAGCGGCCGCAAGGTCAAGCAGGGGGTCAACGGCTCGCTCCGTGGCCGCGTCGGTGTCGACATGAACCCGGTCCTGGTCTACGGCACGGCCGGTCTCGCCCTTGGCAACGCCAAGCTCTCGACCCCGGCCGGTTCCGACGACAAGACCCTCGTCGGCTGGACGGCTGGCGCCGGTGCCGAAACCTTCGTCACCGACAACGTCACGGCTCGCGTCGAATACCGCTACACGGATTATGCCTCCAAGGATTTCCGGGCCGGCGGCTCGACCGTCTCCTCCGGCTACGACGAGCACAGCGTCCGCCTCGGTATGGGCGTCAAGTTCTGATCCGACGAAACGGATAAAAAAGAGGCCGGGGGGACCCGGCCTTTTTTATGGTCTGAACTCAGGCGCAGATTTTCTCAGGCCCAGATTTCTTCGGCCAGGTTTCTCAGGCCTTGAATTTCGAATAGTCCGGAAAGTGTTTTTCGAACTTGGCAGGCCAGTTCTTGAGCTTCGGCCGTCCCCTTTGCCATTCGCCGGCAAAGCGCAGTTCGATGTAGCGCAGCAGCGCCGCCAGGGCGAAATGCCCCGCATGCAGCTTGCCGCCGGTCTTCGGCAGGTTGGATTCGAGATGGTCGAGTCCCCGTTCGACCTTTTCCCATTGCCGGTCGATCCAGGGCTGGTGCACCTTTTCCGGCGGATGGAAGCGCTTTTCGTAGACGATTGCCAGCAGGCTGTCGCAGATGCCGTCGCAGAGCGCTTCGAAGATTTCGATCTGCGTGCGCTTCTCGGCATTCTTCGGATAGAGCTTGCCCTTGGTCTCCCGGTCGATGAAATGCATGATCGCCCGGCTGTCGTAGATCGACTGTCCGTCGGCAGTGATCAGTGTCGGGATCTTGCCGAGCGGATTGCTGTCGATCAGTTCCGGCGGATTGGCATTGGTGTCCGTCAGAACGCTTTCCGCGGCGATTCCGACATGGTGGGCGGCCATCCGGACCTTGTTGGAATAGGGCGAGGCGGGCGAGTAGAGTATCTTCATTCGTCTTTTTTCCATTCTCATGGTGTGGCGGGGAGCAGGACCACGTCGCGTCTGCAGGCGCGGCGATCTATTTCAGGGCAGGCCCTGAAACGCAATTCCTTGTCGAAGCAGATTCGGATTTCCTCGACCAGCGCGCCCTCGCAGGTCACGGCGATCATGTCCCTCGCCAGCCCCGGATTTTTCGCTGCGAATGCGGTCTCTATCGATGTCACCGAAAGATTGCGCGATCCCTCGGCAGACGCGAGCTCGGCGGGGATGGCGACCGTCTCGCGGGCGGCCCGGGTGACGGCGAAATAGTCCGCCTGGGCGAGGCCCGAGCAGGTGCCGTGCTTGCGCCATTGATGGCCGATCAGGCCCATCGACGGAACGATGTCGAGATATTGCCGGCCAAGCGACTCAGGCACGCGATCCGATTGCCGGGTCGGGCAGAATTGCGGATAGCCGGTTTCGTTCTGCGGCCAGAGGCCATGGACAATCAGCCCATATCCTCGCTCGCACTGCGTCGATTTCTTCCTGGGATCGTTGCCTTTGCACCAGGTCGGGGACCAGGAAAGCGAAAGCACATAGAAGTCGAAGCCCTTGCCCATCGGAACGCTCGCCGATGCGGCACTTGCCGGAGAACGCGCCTCCGCGCCGGGTTTCTTGTCGCCTTCGTCGCTACAGCCGGTGAATGCCAACAGGGCGAGGAACACCGGCCGCAGCCGTCTTGCGGAAATCAACGAAGCGAAGAGCAATGGGCGCCGTAGACATACCAGGGATCGAGGCCGCCGACGCAGAACTCGATACTCCTGCCGACGCCGGCAAAGCCCCAGGGACGCTCGATCAGATACCAGAGCGGGCGCCGTACGCCGTCGCTCATCACCGCCGTCGCATAGCAATATTCACGTTCGACCAGATGCGTGTAGTCGCGCGGCTCGAAGCGGTTCTGGCCCATCTCGCGAATTTCGGCGATGGCGAGATTGGCATGAAGATAGTTCGCAGCCTTGTAGTCGAAGCGCCGCGTGATGAAGCCCAGCACGGACGGATTGCCGCAAATGCCGACATTGTAGGCCTGGGGAGCGACGGGCACCGCGGCCAAGTCCGCGGCCGTCGCGCTGGTGACCGCACCGGCGGCAAGCGAAAGCGAGGTCAGAAGCATTGCGGCAAGCTTGCAAATCATGGCTACCTCCCTGAATCGTCTTCAAGAGATTGAAGCCACTCGGCGTTGCCCGTCAAGGCCCTCGGTTGAGAGTTGCTTCGCCACGCAGCCAGAAGCAGCGTGCCGATGCGAAGCGATCCTGGCGAAGCCGTTCCTTCAGGAAGGGCAGCAGGATGTCGAGTTCGTCCTTGAGCGTATAGGGTGGATTGACGATGACGAGGCCGGACCCCGCAAGCCCCGTTGTGTCGCGATCGCTGCGGACCGAGAGTTCGGCGCAGAGCATTTTCGGAATCTCCAGCGCCCGTAGCGCCTCATGAAATTCCTTGATAGGCGCGCCCTTCTTCAGGGGATACCAGAGGCAGTAGATGCCGCCGGAAAACCGTCGGTAGGCCTTGGCGAGGCCCTCGGCCAGCCGCTCGTATTCGCCTTCCTTCTCGAACGGCGGATCGACGAGGACGAGGCCGCGCTTTTCCTTCGGCGGCAGGTGGGCGCCGAGCGCCAGCCAGCCGTCGAGCCGCGTGATCCGGCTCTGGAAATCGCCGTCAAACAGGCGGTGCAGCGTCTCGTAATCGTCCGGGTGCAGTTCCATCGCCGACAGCCGGTCCTGCGGCCGAAACAGCATGCGGGCAAGCTTGGGCGAGCCGGGATAGTGCGTGAGTCCGCCATCCGGCCCACCATCCGGGTTGAGATCGCGCAGGGCGGCCAGATAGGGCTCGAGAATGGCAGCGACGGGGGCGGGGAGTTCGGCATCGATCAGCCTGCCGACGCCGTCGCGCCACTCGCCCGTCTTCTGCGCCTCCTCGCCGGACAGGTCATAAAGACCGATGCCGGCATGGGTGTCCAGCATCCGGAAGGCCTTGTCCTTCTGCTTGAGGTAGCTGACGAGCCGCGCCAGCACCGCGTGCTTCAGGACATCGGCGAAATTGCCCGCGTGATAGATGTGCCGATAGTTCATAAGGGCCGCCGATGGCTGCGATCAATTGTTTCGATGGATGACGAATGGGACTTTGAGCCCCCCGGCGGATGCCATATAGAAAAGCCATGAACGTTGCGACCCCCATCCGAGCAGAAAAATCGGTCGGCCACTCGGTCTGTCCGCACGACTGTCCCTCGGCTTGCGCGCTGGAAGTGGACCTGACCGCCGAAGGACGGATCGGCCGCGTCCGCGGCGCTGCCGCGAACAGCTACACGGCCGGCGTCATCTGCGCCAAGGTGGCGCGCTATGCTGAGCGCATCTACCATCCCGGCCGGCTGATGGTGCCGCAGCGCCGCGTCGGCGCCAAGGGCGAGGGGAACTGGCAGGAGATTTCCTGGGGGGCCGCCCTCGACGAGATCGCCGACCAGTTCGTCAAGGCCGAACAGAGGCACGGTTCGGAGGCGGTGTGGCCCTATTTCTATGCCGGCACCATGGGGCAGGTGCAGCGCGATTCCATCGAGCGCCTGCGTCATGCCAAGCGCTATTCCGGCTTCTTCGGCTCGATCTGCACCAATATGGCCTGGACCGGCTTTACGATGGCGACCGGAGCCTTGCGCGGTCCGGATCCGCGCGAGATGGCCAAGTCCGATTGCGTGGTGATCTGGGGCACCAATGCGGTGGCGACGCAGGTCAATGTGATGACCCACGCGGTCAAGGCCCGCAAGGAGCGCGGCGCCAAGATCGTCGTCATCGACGTCTACGACAACCCGACGGTCAAGCAGGCCGATATCGGCCTGGTCCTGAAGCCGGGCACCGATGCAGCGCTCGCCTGCGCCGTCATGCATATCGCCTTCCGCGACGGCTATGCGGATCGCGCCTATATGGCGGAATTCGCCGACGATCCGGCCGGGCTCGAAAAGCATCTCAAGACACGCGGGCCGGAATGGGCCTCGGCGATCACCGGCCTGTCCGTCGAGGAAATCGAGACTTTTGCGAAGCTCGTTGGGACGACGCCGAGAACCTATTTCCGTCTCGGCTACGGCTTCACCCGCCAGCGCAACGGCTCGGTCGCCATCCACGCTGCCGCTTCCGTTGCGACCGTGCTCGGCTCGTGGAAGCACGAGGGCGGTGGTGCCTTCCATTCCAACAACGACATTTTCAAGCTCGACAAGCGCGAACTCGTCGGCACCTCGTTTCACGACCCGGACGTGCGCATGCTCGATCAATCGCAGATCGGCCGGGTGCTGACGGGCGACGCCGAGGCGCTGCGCGATCGCGGCCCGGTAACGGCTCTGCTGATCCAGAACACCAATCCCGTCAACGTCGCGCCCGAGCAGCGGCTGGTAAGGCGTGGCTTCCTGCGCGACGATCTGTTCGTCGCCGTTCACGAACAGTTCATGACCGACACCGCCCGGCTCGCCGACATTGTCCTGCCGGCCACGATGTTCCTGGAGCATGACGATCTCTACCGCGGCGGCGGGCACCAGCACATTCTGATCGGCCCGAAAATCGTCGAACCGCCGCCGACGGTGCGCACCAACCTTTTCGTCATCGAGGAACTGGCAAAGCGCCTCGGCGTCGCCGATCGTCCCGGCTTCGGCCTCTCGGAGCGGCAGCATATCGACCGATTGCTGGCCAATTACGGTATTGGCTTTGAAGAGATGAAAGAGAAGAAATGGCTCGATTGCCAGCCCGGCTTCGACGAAGCGCATTTCCTCAAAGGCTTCGGCCATCCGGACGGCAAGTTCCGCTTCAAGGCCGATTGGACCGGCACGCCCGCCCCGAACCGGCCGCCGAAGTCAATGGGCTTGCAGGGACCTCACGAAAACCTTCCTGAGTTCCCCGACCACGTCGATCTGATCGAAGTTGCCGACGACCGCCATCCGTTCCGGCTGGCAACCTCGCCGGCGCGCTCCTTCCTGAACTCGACCTTCTCCGAGACGCCCTCCTCGATCGTGAAAGAAGGGCGCCCGGAGGTGATGGTCCATGCCGAGGACGCAGCCGAGCTTGGAATCGCCGACGGCGATATCGTGAAGCTCGGCAACGACCGCGGCGAAATCCGCCTTCATGCCAGGATCGGCGGCGGTGCGCGCCGCGGCGTCGTCGTTGCCGAGGGTCTCTGGCCGAACGGCGCCCATCTCGACGGCGAGGGCATCAACGTCCTGACCGGTGCGGATGCGGTCGCTCCCTATGGCGGCGCGGCCTTCCACGACAATCGGGTCTGGATGCACAGGGCCTGAGCAACAATCGAAAAATCCATAGAGCGCGGGCGAAACCCTCTTTCAAGGATGAACCATGACGAAACATGACGACCCGCGCATCCGGATCATCGACCGCCGGTCTCTCTGGAAGGGCTTCATCAGCCTCGAGCAGGTCACGCTTGAGCAACAGATGTCCGACGGCAGGACTGCCCGTCTCGTTCGCGAGGTGCACGACCATGGCCGCGCCGCGACGATCCTGCTCTTCGACCCGGAGCGCCAGATCGTGGTGCTCGTCCGGCAGTTCCGTCTTCCCGTCCTCCTGCAGGGCGAGCCGGCTTTCCTGATCGAGACGCCGGCGGGCCTGCTCGACGGCGAGGCGCCGGAAGTGGCGATCTGCCGCGAAGCGATGGAAGAGACCGGCTATCGTATCGAGAGTGCCATGCATCTCTTCGACGCCTATATGAGCCCCGGCTCGATAACCGAGCGCACGAGTTTCTTCCTCGGCCGCATCGACACGTCCAAGAAGGTGGCGGCCGGCGGCGGGCTGGCCCATGAGGGGGAAGACATCGAGGTGCTTGAAATTGCCTTGGACAAGGCCGTCGCGCTGATCGGCACCGGTGAAATCTGCGACGCCAAGACGATCATGCTTCTGCAATGGGCCATGCTGAACCGGGCGGCGCTGGCGGCTTAACCCATTGATACAGCATACATTACCGATAATTCACTTTTTGTGCGCGGCATGCTGCGGTAAATCGATCGTGTCTTCTTCAACGACACGGGCGATCCATGACGTCCTCTTCCTCCCTCCACGAAATTGAAGTCCAAGACGAACCGGCCGAGGGTGGGTGGCGGCCATTCCTGAGGCGTCACCAGCGCTATCTTTCCGCCATAGGCACACTCGTAATGATCGCGCTCTTCGGCGTGGCGATTTTCCATCTCACCGCCGAGGTGAAGTATGAAGATGTGGTGGCTGCCCTGGCGAGCACGAGCTGGAGCACGGTGGCAACCGCCATCCTGTTCACCGCCCTGAGCTTTCTCTCGCTCACCTTCTATGACGTCGGGGCGCTCGACTATATCAAGCAAAAGCTCCCCTATCTCGACGTCGCCCTGACGGGGGCCTGTGCCTATGCAGTCGGCAACACGGCGGGCTTCGGACCCTTGAGTGGCGGCGCGATCCGGTATCGGTCCTACTCTCGCCTCGGCCTGGAGCCTGACGATATCGGCCGGGTCATCGCCTTTGTCACGCTCGCCTTCGGCCTGGGGCTTGCCGCCGTCGCATGCCTGAGCCTGCTCGCCGTCGCCGAGTATGTCGCGCCGCTGACAGGGATCGCGCCGTTCTGGCTGCGGGCGATAGCCGTACTCGTGCTTGGCGCAATGCTCACCGTCATGGTGGCGGCACGCAGCGGTCATGAGATGCGTATCGGCCGCGTCACCCTGCGCCTGCCGGATACCAGGACCTCGTCGCGTCAGTTCCTGGTGACGGCGCTTGACCTGGCGGCCTCCGCGACCGTGCTCTATGTGCTGCTGCCGGCAGGCACGATCGGCTGGCCGGCCTTCCTGGCGATCTATGCCGTGGCGGTCGGTCTCGGCGTGCTGAGCCATGTGCCGGCGGGCTTGGGGGTCTTCGAGACCGTGATCGTCGCGACCCTTGGCCATGCGGCCAAAGTCGACGCTATTCTCGGAGCCCTGGTCCTCTACCGCGTGATCTACCATGTGCTGCCGCTGTTGATCGCCATCGTCGTGATCATCGGCATGGAAGCCCGCCAGCTCGCCGGCCATCCGGCCGCGTCCAGCCTGCGCCGCGCTGGCGGCCGCATGACGCCGCTCCTGCTTGCGACCCTGGCTCTCGTGCTCGCCCTCATGCTGGTCCTTTCGAGCGTCACCCCGACACCGGACGAGAACCTCGCCTTCCTCGAAAGCTACGTTTCCCTGCCGATCGTCGAGGGCGCGCACTTTCTTGCCAGCCTGCTGGGGTTGGCGCTGATCATTGTCGCGCGCGGGCTGGCGCTGCGGCTCGACGGCGCCTGGTGGGCCTCGGTCGTCATCGCGCTCACCGCTCTTCTGCTGTCGCTCATCAAGGCCGTGGCGCTGGTGGAAGCAGGCATGCTTGCTTTCTTCATCGTCGGGCTCCTTGCCAGCCGCCGGCTTTTCGTTCGTCCCGCCTCGCTGTTCGGGCAGGCGCTGACCCCTCCCTGGCTGATGGCGATGGGGGTCATCTGCCTGGGCGCCTATGTCGTCCTGCTCTTCGTCTATCGCGACGTCGACTACAGCCATGAGCTCTGGTGGCAGTTCGAGTTTTCGGCAGAGGCGCCGCGCGGGCTGCGCGCCCTGCTTGGGGTCACGATCGGCGCGACCGCGGTGGCGATCTGGAGCCTGATGCGCCCGGCCACGACGGCGGTTGCGCCGGCATCCGAGGAGGACATGGAGCGTGCCATCGCGATTGTCGAAGCTCAGGACATGTCCGATGCCAACCTGGTGCGGATGGGCGACAAGAGCATCATGTTTTCCGCCGATGGCCGCGCCTTCCTCATGTACGGCCGCTGGTCGCGTTCCTGGATCGCGCTTTTCGATCCCGTCGGCCCCCTGGATGCCTGGCCGGATCTCATCTGGCAGTTCATCGAGACGGCTCGTTCCAACGGCTGCCGCGCGGTCTTCTACCAGGTCTCGCCGAGGGGACTAGCCTATTACGCCGATGCAGGCTTGAGAGCCTTCCGTCTCGGCGAGCTCGCCGACGTCGACCTCGAGCGTTTCGAGATGAAGGGCGGCAAATGGGCGAACCTGCGCCAACAGGTCAGCCGCGGCCTGCGGGATGGGTTGGAATTCTCGGTGGTCGAGCCCGTCGATGTGCCGGCGATCCTGCCGGAGCTTGCCGAGATATCCGATGCCTGGCTCGCGCACCACAGCGCACGCGAGAAGAGCTTTTCGCTCGGTGCCTTCGATCCGCAATATCTCGCCACACAGCCGGTCGCGATCCTCAGGTGCAATGGTCGGATCGTGGCCTTTGCCAACATTCTCGTGACCCAGACCAGGGAAGAAGGGTCGATAGATCTGATGCGCTTCTCGCCTGAAGCGCCCAAGGGCGCGATGAATTTTCTGTTCGCGCAGCTCATGGAATATCTGAAGCTTAAAGGTTATCGGCGCTTCAATCTCGGCATGGCGCCGCTCTCCGGCATGTCGTCCCGCCGCCTGGCGCCGGTCTGGGACCGCGTCGGCCGGACCTTCTATGAACACGGCGAACGCTACTACAACTTCAAGGGCCTGCGCGCCTTCAAGTCCAAATTCCATCCACATTGGCAGCCACGCTATCTTGTTGCGAGCGGCGGACTCAACCCGATCCTTGCCCTGATGGATGCGACGTTCCTGATCGGCGGTGGCCTCAAGGGAGTGATAAGGAAATGACGCTTATGGGAAAACTCTGGAGCACCGCCTTCCTTGCCGCACTGGTCCTCGGGACGGCTAACCTTCCGGCCGCGCCCGACGACGCGCGGAAGTTCGACACAGGAATGATCCCGTCGCCGCATATCCTGTTTCCCAGGCAAGACGCGACAGGACTCGTCGTGCTGCTTTCGGACGCCGGCGGCTGGACGGCGAAGGAAGATGCGGTTGCTCGCTCGCTGTCCGGCGACAATGCGATCGTCATCGGGATAGACCTCAGGGCCTATCTGATGGCCCTCGCCAAGGATGATGGCGACTGCGTCTACACCGTCTCCGACATCGAATCCTTGAGCCAGCAGGTGCAGCGCGCGGCCGGAAGCGTTGCCTATCGCCCGCCGGTCGTTGCAGGGGTTGGCGCCGGTGGCGCAATGGCTCTGGCGATCGCCGCGCAATCCCCGGCCGAGACGATCGGCAGGACCCTTGCCATCGATCCGGAAGAAGGAATTGCCCTGACGAAGCAACTCTGCACCCCGGCGGAGAAAAATCGCAAGGACGATCGCATGGTCTACGGCCTGACCGACGGACCCTTGCCCGACCCGGTGGCGGTGACCTTTTCTTCTGCCGCGTCAGCGGATGGTCGAGCCCATGTCGCTGCGCTTGTCGAGAAGCATTCGGAAATCGAGACCGACGATACCGACGATAATGCCTATGCGGCGTTGTCCGACGCCCTCTCGGGCTATCTGGGCGAGGACGACGAAGCCGACAATCCGTTCGGGCTGCCGCTGACGATCCTCGACGCCAAGCCGAGCCGCGACACGATGGCGGTGATCTATTCCGGCGACGGCGGCTGGCGCGACATCGACAAGGAAGTCGGCAATGTCCTGCAGCAGCAGGGGGTTCCAGTCGTCGGGGTGGATTCGCTGCGCTATTTCTGGGCGGAGCGCCAGCCGCAGGAGACCGCCGATGACCTACAGCGGATCATTGGCTATTACGGCAAGCGCTGGAATGTCCGCAACGTCCTGCTGATCGGCTATTCCTTCGGCGCCGATATCCTGCCGCGCACCTACAACCTGCTGCCGCCCGCCGACCGGGCGCGCGTCCGCCAGGTGACGCTCATGGCGCTGTCGCATCAGGCCGACTTCAAGGTCTCCGTCCTCGGCTGGCTGGGCGCGGAAGGGGCCGGGAGCGCCGGCGATCCGGTCGATGATGTCAAGGCGATCGACCCGTCGCTCGTCCAATGCATCTACGGCACCGAGGAGGAGGACGACGCCTGTCCGGAACTGAAATCGTCCGGTGCCGACGTGGTCGCGATCGAGGGCGGCCATCATTTCGACGAAGACTATCCGGCCCTGACGCGGCGCGTCCTTGACGGCCTCGACCGAAGGCTTGCGGCGGCGAAGTGAAGGCGACTGGTATCAGATGGCCGGAGAAATGAGCGTGCCCGAGGCTTCCCCGACCGCATGGCTGACGGCGCGCCCCTCTTTCATTTCCACCTGGCCCTCGGCGACCAGCCTGAGCGCCAGCGGATAGGTCTTGTGCTCCACCGTCAGGACGCGCGCGGCGAGTGTCTCGGGCGTGTCGCCGGCAAGGATCGGAACGGCGGCTTGGGCGATGATCGGGCCGTCGTCCATGGCTTCGGTTACGAAATGCACGCTGCAACCGGCGAGCTTCATGCCCGCCTCGAGCGCGCGCTGATGCGTATTGAGCCCCGGGAAGAGCGGCAGCAGTGACGGATGGATGTTGAGGATCCGGCCTTCGTGGCGCTGGATGAAGGCTGCGGACAGCAGGCGCATATAACCGGCAAGGCAGATGATGTCCGGCTGGAGCCGGTCGAGTTCCGCGAGGATCGCCGCCTCGTGCGCTTCCTTGCTTTGAAAGTCCCTGCGCACGAATGAGGATGTCGCGATGCCGAGCGCTGCCGCCTTGGCGAGGCCGCCGGCCTCCGCCTTGTCGGAAATGACAGCGATGATCTCGGCGGGGAAATCCGGATCAGTCGCAGTCGACACCAGCGAGAGCATATTGGAGCCGCCGCCCGAGATGAAGACGACGACCCTTTTCTTTGCGCCTGCGGTCACGCTCATAGGGCGAGGCTGCCCTTGTATATCGTGCCGGCAGCACCCTCGTCGCGCGCCACTATGCGGCCGAGTGTGAAGACCGTCTCGCCTTCGCCGGCCAGAACCGTCGCGACCTTGTCGGCTTCCGCCGCCGGAACGACGGCAATCATCCCGACGCCGCAATTGAAGGTGCGCAGCATCTCGTTGGCGGCGACGCCGCCGGTTTTCGCCAGCCAGGAGAACACGGCCGGAGGCTTGACCGCGTCGAGGTCGATCTCGGCGGCGAGATGCTTCGGCAGTACGCGCGGAATATTCTCGGGGAAGCCGCCGCCGGTGATGTGCGCCAGCGCCTTGATCGCGCCGGTCGCGCGGATCGCTTTCAGAAGCGGCTTCACGTAGATGCGGGTCGGGGTCATCAAGAGGTCGGCAAGCGTACCTTCGCCGAAGGGTGCCGGAGCATCCCAGGCGAGACCCGAGAGGGCGACGATCTTGCGCACCAGCGAATAGCCGTTCGAGTGGACGCCGGAGGAGGCGAGGCCGAGGATGACGTCGCCCTCGGCAATGTCGCCCGCCGGGAGAAGCTGTCCGCGCTCGGCCGCGCCGACGGCAAAGCCGGCAAGATCATAGTCGCCGCCGGAATACATGCCGGGCATTTCGGCCGTCTCGCCGCCGATCAGCGCACAGCCCGCCTCGCGGCAGCCGGCGGCGATGCCGGCGACGATCGCCGCGCCCTGGTCCGGGTCGAGCTTGCCGGTGGCGAAATAGTCGAGGAAGAACAAGGGCTCGGCGCCCTGCACGACGAGGTCGTTGACGCACATGGCGACGAGGTCGATGCCGACGGTGTCGTGCTTGTTCGCATCGATGGCGATCTTGAGCTTGGTGCCGACGCCGTCATTGGCGGCGACCAGCACCGGATCGGTGAAGCCGGCCGCCTTGAGATCGAAGAGTCCGCCGAAGCCGCCGATCTCGCCGTCGGCGCCGGGACGCCGGGTCGAGCGCACATGCGGCTTGATCTTCTCGACCATCAGGTTGCCGGCATCGATATCCACACCCGCGTCGCTATAGGTGAGGCCGTTCTTTCCCGACTGGCTCATGCTCGTTCTCCAAAGCTCGTCGTATTTTGCGGATGCGATTGGCACGGTAAGCTGAGGAGTGCAAGCGGAGAGGCCGGGCCTCGCGGCTTTTTTCACGTTTTTGCCTCCGCTTCATCGCCTTCAGGCGCCAAGCGAGCGGATTGAAGGGCGTCGGGCTTGACCTGCGCGCGCACCGCACCCTATCTCGTCGGACGAAAGACGAGGGGCGCGACGCGCCGGACGCGTGACGGGGAACACCATGGGCAATCGGATCAGCGGTTTCGGACTTCAGCGCCAGATCTTCTTCTGGCTGCTTGTGCTCGCCGCCTTCATTGCCTTTCTGATGGTGTTCAGCTCCATCCTCCTGCCGTTCCTCGCCGGCATGGCGCTTGCCTATTTCCTTGATCCCGTCGCCGACCGGCTGCAACGCCTCGGCCTCACCCGCCTGATGGCGACGATCGCCATTCTCGTTGCCTTCATCGTCCTCTTTGCGCTGTCGCTGATCATCGTCATCCCGCTGATTTTCACGCAAGCCGCCGACTTCATCCAGAAGATGCCCGGCTATGTCGCGAGGCTCCAGGCCTTTGTGGCGGACACCACCCAGTCGACGCTGGTGCCTGACTGGCTCGAGGCTCAAATGGCGGCAATCAAGGAGAATTCGGCCAAGCTCCTCGAGCAGGGTGCCACCTTTCTCGGCACCTTGTTCCAGCAGCTCTGGAATTCCGGCATGGCGCTGCTGGACATCCTGTCGCTCTTCATCATCACACCGGTCGTCGCCTTCTATCTGCTGCTCGACTGGGATCGCATGGTTCAGAAAGTCGATAGCTGGGTGCCGCGCGACCATGTCGACGTCGTGCGCCAGATCGCCCGCGACATGAACGCGACGATTGCCGGCTTCGTGCGCGGCCAGGGATCCCTTTGCGTCATTCTCGGCCTCTACTACGCGATCGGCCTGTCGCTCGTCGGGCTCAATTTCGGCCTGCTGATCGGTTTCTTTGCCGGCATGATCAGCTTCATCCCCTATGTCGGATCGCTGGTCGGCCTCGTGCTTGCCGTCGGCGTGGCGGTCGTCCAGTTCTGGCCCGACTACATCTGGATCCTGCTCGTCCTTGCCGTCTTCTTCACCGGCCAGTTTCTCGAAGGCAACATTCTCCAGCCGAAACTGGTCGGCAAAAGCGTCGGTCTCCATCCCGTCTGGCTAATGTTCGCACTGCTGGCCTTCGGCGCGCTGTTCGGTTTCGTCGGCCTCCTCGTCGCCGTGCCGGCGGCCGCGGCGATCGGCGTCCTTGTTCGTTTCGGTATCCAGCGGTACCTTGATAGCGACCTCTACCACGGGCATAGGACGGCCGCGAACCAGCAGTCGGAGGGTCAGGAGCCCGACCGACAGATGCCATCCCCCAGAGCAAAGCATGACAAGACGCCCTAACGAACAACTGCCGCTCGTCTTCGGCCATGACCCGGCAACCGGCCGGGAGGATTTGCTCGTTTCCGATCGCCTCAGCGCAGCCATTGCGATTGTCGATCACTGGCCGGAGTGGCCGTCTCCGATCGTTATCATCGCCGGACCGGTCGGCTCGGGGAAGTCGCACCTCGCCAACATCTGGCGCGAAAGGTCGGACGCGGTGGCAATCCACCCCGTCGCCGGCTCGAATGCCGCCGACATCGCCGCCTTCAAGCCGGTGCTCTTCGAGGACGTCGACCGGCAGGGTTTCGACGACACGGCGCTCTTCCATGTCATCAACAGCGTCCGGCAAAACGGGACGGCGCTTCTGATGACCTCGCGGCTATGGCCGATGTCCTGGGCGGTAACGCTTCCGGATCTCAAGTCCCGGCTGAAGGCGGCGACCGTCGTCGAGATCGGCGAACCGGACGACGAACTCCTGACGCAGGTGCTCTTCAAGCTTTTCGCCGATCGCCAGTTGCTCGTCGACGAGCGTTTCGTGGCCTATATAGTCAATCGGATGGAGCGATCGCTTGAGGCGGCGCAGACGCTCGTTGAGCGAATGGATCATCTGGCGCTCGCGCGCGGCACGCGGCTGACGCGTGCCCTTGCGGCGGAAGTCTTGGAAGAACTTGCAAATGCCCGTCGGTCCGATTGACTGTCACAGAACCGTCGTCAAACTGGGATAGCTCGTTCATCCGGAGCAATGGGGTCTGATGGGAATGGATAACGCGACGTCTGCAATCACCGAACAAAAGGCGCCTGCGGAGCAACTTGATCTTCTCACGAGCCCGGAGCGCTTCATCAACCGCGAGTTCTCGTGGCTTCAGTTCAACCGCCGGGTGCTCGAGGAAACGCTGAACACCGCGCATCCGCTCCTGGAACGCGTCCGCTTCCTGTCGATTTCCGCCGCCAACCTTGACGAATTCTTCATGGTTCGTGTCGCCGGCCTCGAGGGCCAGGTGCGCTCCGGCGTGTCATTGCGCAGTCCCGACGGCAAGACGCCGGTCGAACAGCTCGACGAGATCCTCAAGGAGATCGACAATCTCCAGATGGAGCAGCAGGCCTCGCTCGCCGTCCTGCAGCAGTATCTCGCCAAGGAGGACATCCTCATCGTTCGGCCAGCCTCCCTGTCCGCCCAGGACAGAAGCTGGCTTGCCAATGAATTCAACCAGTCGATCTTCCCGGTGCTGACGCCGCTATCGATCGATCCGGCGCATCCGTTCCCGTTCATCCCGAATCTCGGCTTCTCGATGGGCCTGCAGCTCGTCAGCAAGACCGGCCGCGAGCCGATGACGGCGCTGTTGCGCCTGCCGGTGGCGCTTGACCGGTTCGTCCGCCTGCCGGACGTCAAGAACGTCATCCGCTACTTCACCCTCGAAGATGTCGTCGGGCAGTTCATCGACCGCCTGTTCCCGGGCTATGAGGTTCAGGGGTCCGGTACGTTCCGCATCATCCGCGACAGCGATATCGAGGTCGAGGAAGAGGCCGAAGACCTGGTGCGCCTGTTCGAGACGGCCTTGAAGCGCCGCCGCCGCGGGTCGGTGATCCGCATCGAGACCGACTCCGAAATGCCCGCTTCGCTCCGCCAGTTCGTCGTCCACGAGCTCGGCGTTCCCGACAACCGCGTCGCCGTGCTGCCCGGGCTTCTCGCCCTCAACACGCTTTCCGAAATCACCAAGGCGCCGCGCGAGGATCTGCGTTTCGAGCCCTATAATCCGCGTTTCCCGGAACGCGTTCGCGAGCATGGCGGCGACTGCCTCGCCGCGATCCGCGAGAAGGACATGGTGGTCCACCATCCCTACGAGTCCTTCGACGTCGTGGTGCAGTTCCTGCTGCAGGCGGCGCGTGATCCCGACGTGCTGGCGATCAAGCAGACGCTCTACCGTACCTCCAACGACAGCCCGATCGTGCGCGCCCTGGTCGACGCCGCCGAGGCGGGCAAGTCGGTGACCGCGCTCGTCGAACTGAAGGCCCGGTTCGACGAGGAGGCGAACATCCGCTGGGCGCGCGACCTCGAGCGCGCCGGCGTCCAGGTGGTCTTCGGTTTCATCGAACTGAAGACGCACTCGAAAATGTCGATGGTCGTTCGCCGCGAGGAAGGCAAGCTCAGGACCTATTGCCATCTCGGCACTGGCAACTATCACCCGGTCACGGCGAAGATCTATACTGACCTGTCCTTCTTCACCTGCAATCCGGTGATCGCCCACGACATGGCGAACATCTTCAACTTCATCACCGGCTATGGCGAGCCGGAGGCGGGAATGAAGCTCGCCGTCTCGCCGCATACGATGCGTCCGCGCATCCTCAAGCACATCGACGAAGAGATTGCGCATGCCGAGGCGGGCCGGCCAGCGGCGATCTGGATGAAGATGAACTCGCTCGTCGACCCGGAAATCATCGACGCCCTCTACAAGGCCAGCCGTGCCGGCGTCGAGATCGACCTCGTGGTGCGCGGCATCTGCTGCCTGCGTCCGCAGGTGCCGGGCCTCTCCGACAACATCCGTGTCAAGTCCATCGTCGGCCGCTTCCTCGAGCATTCCCGGATATTCTGCTTCGGCAACGGCCACGGCCTGCCTTCGGAAAATGCGCTTGTTTATATCGGTTCGGCGGATATGATGCCGCGCAATCTGGATCGGCGGGTCGAGACGCTCGTGCCTCTCATCAACCGGACTGTGCACGAACAGGTAATTTCGCAGATCATGCTGGGCAATCTCATCGACAACCAGCAGAGCTACGAGATTCTTCCGGACGGCACGTCGCGCCGCATGGAAGTCGGCAAGGACACCGAGCCGTTCAACGCGCAGCATTATTTCATGACCAATCCCAGCCTCTCGGGCCGGGGTGAGGCTCTGAAGTCCAGTGCACCGAAGCTGATTGCCGGCTGGAAAAGCGGTTGGCGCAAGTAAACTGGAATCGCATGGTCGAATCTGAAGCGCAGGGGCGTCTGCCCGGCATCCGCCCGGTGTCCGTCGTGGACATCGGCTCAAACTCCATTCGCCTCGTGGTCTACGAGGGGCTCAGTCGAGCCCCCGCGGTGCTCTTCAATGAAAAGGTGATGTGCGGGCTCGGCAAGGGGATCGACGCGACCGGCCGGATGGAGGAGGAGAGCGTCCAGAGGGCGCTGAAGGCGCTGCACCGCTTTCGTGCGCTGTCCGACCAGGCGCGTGCCACGCAAACCTATGTGCTGGCAACCGCCGCCGCGCGCGAGGCTTCGAACGGCGCAGCCTTCATCGAGAAGGCGGAAGCCATCCTTGACCAGAGGGTTCGCATCCTGACCGGCGAGGAGGAGGCCTATTACTCGGCCATGGGCGTCGTCAGCGGCTACCACGATCCGGATGGCGTCGTCGGCGACCTCGGCGGCGGTTCGCTCGAACTGGTCGACGTCGAGGGCCGGCGGATCGGCAACGGGATAACCCTGCCGCTCGGCGGCATCCGCCTCTTCGAGCACAGCAATGGATCCTTGAGCCGGGCGCGCACGTGGGTGCGGAAGTTCATGAAGGGGGCGGATGTCCTGAGGCGCGGTACCGGGCGCACTTTCTACGCCGTCGGCGGTACCTGGCGCTCGATTGCCAAGCTGCAGATGGAAGCGCGCGACTACCCGCTGCACATGATGCAGGGCTACGAGATCTCCTATGAGGAGGCGATGGCGATCCTCGCCGAGGTGATAGAGCCCAAGGTCCTGAAGCCGTCGGCCTTTGCGACGATATCCAAGAGCCGTCGCAGCCTCTTGCCGTTCGGCGCCGTGACGATGCAGGAGGCGATCTCCATCATGAAACCGGAACGCATCTCGTTTTCCGCGCTCGGTGTTCGCGAAGGCTACCTCTACTCGCTGCTTTCCAACGAGGAACGCCTGCAGGACCCGTTGCTCACCGCAGCCGACGAGATCGCCATCCTGCGCGCCCGTTCCCCGGAACATGCCCGCGAACTTGCCGAATGGACCGGCCGCATGGTGCCGCATTTCGGCATCGTGGAAACGGACGAGGAGAGCCGTTACCGGCAGGCGGCCTGCCTGCTGGCGGACATCAGCTGGCGCGCGCATCCGGACTATCGCGGCCTGCAGGCGCTGAACATCATCGCCCACTCGGCCTTCACGGGGATCACCCATGCCGGCCGGGCCTATATCGCGCTCGCCAACTACTATCGTTTCGAGGGGCTCAACGACGACGGCGCCACCAGCCCTCTCGCCGGCATCACGACGCCGCGCCTGCTGGAACTGGCGAAGCTGCTCGGCGGCCTGTTGCGGGTTGCCTATCAATTCTCCGCCTCCATGCCGGGTGTCGCCCGCCATCTCACCCTCAGACCATCGACGCGACCGGATGTCGATCTCGAATTCGTCGTGCCCGCGGCCTATCTCGATTTCGAAGGCGAACGCCTCGATGGCCGCCTGCAGCAACTGAGCCGTCTGACGGGCAAGAAACTCGCTTTCCACTTCGAGCGCTGAGCGCCGCCGCCCATTGGGCGGTAGCGGTCGCGCGCGGATGTCCACGCGCGACCGTTTGGGCCTATTCGGCCTTGAGGAATTCGCTGACGTCGAGCAGCACGAATTCATTGTCGTCCGCCTTGTCGAGCGCGCGCCCGGCGGAGAAGGGCAGATTGTTGTCGTTGCCGACGACGATATGCGTGTCGTCCACCCGATCGACGTTCTCAATCGTCACGAAGGGCATGTCGTAGTAGCCGTCGCCGCCGCCCTGGCGCTTCCGGTTGTCCGGATCGGCGACCTTCAGGAGATCGATGTAGCCGATCTTTCGCACCGCCTTGCCGACGTTTTCCTCGGTCATCTCGATCTTGTAGATGCGCTTCAGCTTCGATCCGACCGCAAAGCAATCGGGCTTGGGTTCCTTGGGGTCGGCACAGGCCTTGTCGACGGCGCCGGCGCCGTTGTCGCGTTCGATCACCAGCGCCGTCTTTTCGTCGAGCATGTTGAAGTCGCCGATCGCCTCGCCGCCTTCGGCGAGCGGATAGAGCCAACTGCGCCCGGTCCAGTCCTTGCTTGCAGCATCGAGCTCGACGATGCGGAGCGCCGGACGGCCTTCCGCCTGCTCGACCGATTCACTGTCGATCCAGAGAGCCCCTTCGAGCAGACCGTAGAGCTTGGTGCCGTCCTTGGACAGCGCCAGACCTTCATAGCCACCGGAGCGCTTGAGGTTGAAGGCCGGGGTCTTCTTGGATGGGTCCGCCTGCAGAGCCAGCGTCGGATTGTCCGGCGAGAGCACCGGCTTGCCATCCACCAGCGTTGGGATGACGTCGGTGAGCTTGCCGCTCGTGTCGAATTTCAGGACATAGGGACCGAATTCTTCGCCGACCCAGAAACCGTCGGCGACCGGCTGGATCGACTCGACGTCGAAATCCCCGCCGGTCAGATAGCGGCTCGTGGAGCCTTCCATGACGATCGGGAAGGGAGCCTTGCGGTCGGGATCGGACAGGAAGACGGTTTCCAGGGCTTGGACCTTGCCTGCGTCCCAGTCGATCTTCACGTGATGAAGCATCAGCATGGCGTCGGTCGAATTGAGCTTGTTGCCGAAGCCGTTGTCCGAAAGGCTCCAGAAGGTGCCGTCCGGCATCGCCTTGATACCGGAAAAGCCTTGCATCGGCTGGCCGTTGAAGGGGAGCGACAGCCCGGTCGGCCGAACGCCGTCCTTGCCCGGCACGCTGCCCAGTTCCTGGGCACGCTTGCGGTCGGCGGTCGAGAACTTGCCGGAGGTCTTGAGGTAGTCGGCCGCATCCGCCGGCGCGGCGATGATGGTATTGGCCGGAAGGATCGCATGCGCCTTCAGCGTCGCCGGAAAGGCCCTCTCCTCGGCGAGCGCGCTCGTCGACATCAAAAGCGTCAGCGTCACGCCGGCAAGAAACGATTTCGTCATGAAGTTCACCCTGGGTTGGAGATCGGCACCGATCCCCGATAGGCGGCTTTGATGACGCTTGCTTGATGCTTGTTTGACAGCCCCGTGAAGCTTTGATGACAGCGGCAAGCCGTCCCGGCGCCGTGCACGAATGTTCAAGATCGGCGGCGATTTCCCGCGGTAAGCTGGCAGTCGTTGGCGGAGATCGGATTGCTCATCATGTTCGAGACGAAATTTGCGATAGCCCTGCGCGATGACCTTGCCCAATGGCAGAAGCTGAATGTCACCGCCTTCCTGGCGACGGGCATTGCCGGGCAGAGGCCGGAGATCATCGGCGAGCCCTATCGCGACGCAGCGGGCAATGTTTACAATGCCTTGAGCATCCAGCCGATCATCGTGCTTTCGGCGGACGCCGCGACATTGAGCAATATCCAGAGACGCGCGCTCGAACGCAATATTCGAATCTCGCTCTATGTCGACGGCATGTTCTCGACCGGTCACGATCGTGCCAACCGCGAGGTTTTCTCACGGTCCGGACCGGACGAGGCCGCCATCGCGGGGATCGCCATCCATGCTGAACGGAAGCTCGTCGACAAGATCACTAAGGGCGCGAAACTGCACGGCTAGAATTGCGCTCGGGAGGAAAGGCGCGGAACATTCCTCATCCCGAGTGATCTGCCGTCGCAATTTCGATCCGCGAATTAGGCAAGGGCGGGCCGCCGGCGTGAAGCGCGAAGACGCCGAGCTTCTGGCCACGCCCCTTGACCTCGTGCTCGCCGAGGTCTTCGCTTTTGACGAAAGCGGGCAGGCGCAAGCGACGCAGCAGGTCGGCGGAAATCAGCACCTGCCGGTCGAGCGTCCGGCAGAGGCCTTCGAGACGCGCCGTCGTGTTCACGGTGTCGCCGAAATAGGTGATCTTGTGCCGGTCGACGCCGATTTCCGCGGCGACGATCGTTCCGCCGTGGAGCGCGGCGCGCAGCCGCGGCACTTCGCCGTAAACCTTGCGCCAGCGGGCCGCGGACGCTTCGACCTGGTCGAGAATGTCGAAGACGCAGCGAATGCAGGCGGCGTCCGCCACGGCGCGATCGAAGGACCAGGTGATGACTGCGGCGTCGCCGATATAGTCGTCGATGGATCCGCGATAGCGCAGGACCGGATCGGCGACCTCGGCAAACAGCTTTCCGAGATATTCCTGCATCTTGAGGTCGCCGAAGCGCTCGGCGTAGGAGGTCGAGCCGGCGACATCGACAAACAGGAAGACGCGTTCCTCCTGCACTGGCTTGCGGTAGCGTCCCGTCAGCAGGCTCAGGAACACGTCGCGGCCGAGCAGTTCCCGCACCCGCAGGACAAAAATAATGGGACCGGAAACGACGAGCGCATAGATGAGCGCATTGAAGGACGGCACCATCGCGTCGCTCCAGGACTGCTGCAGCACGCCGGTCAGTTTCAGCGCCATCCCCGCCGCGACAAAGCCAAGATTTTCGACCGCGAAATACACGGCGACCGATGACAGAAGGAAGGCAGGCGTCGGAAAGCTGTGGATCGTCCGATAAAGGCGCCGGAGGATGATGTGTCGTTCGAAGGCAAGGACCGGCATGCAGATAAAGACCGCATAGGTCGCGCCGATCAGCGCACCGTCGCCATAGACGACCCAGGCATAGGCCACGCCACTACCGGCGACCACCAGAAGCAACAGGATGAACTCGAGCGTGGAAAATCTCCAGCGCATGCGCGATGGCCCCGAAAATCGAAAATACCGAAAGGATAGCCGCGACTTGGACAACCCATCCGCAGCGATGCGAACATCTGATCTTCGGCCTACAGCGCCGCGCGCCTTATCGGGCGCGCAAAGGTCGCTGTAGCGTCGGACCAGCTTTCGATTCGTCTGGCTAAGGCCGGATTCGGGCGGAAAGGTGTTGGCAGCCGCGGTCGTTCAACCGGGGATTTCCACTGCCTCGATCTTCTTTCCGACAAACCGAAGTGCCACTTCGCCATTGATGAGCTTCAGCGCCATGTCGCCGAACAGCTCCCGGCGCCAGCCTTTCAGCGCCGCGACGTCGGCCTTTTCGCCTTCGGCGGCGATCCGGTCGAGATCGTCGCTGCTGGCGATGATCTTGGCCGCCACGCCCTCCTTCTCGGAGATGAGCTTCAAGAGCACCTTGAGCATCTCGCCCGCTGCGGCCGCCCCCTCCGGTGTGTGATTCTGGCGGGGCAGGCGGGGCAGGTCGGTCTTCGGGATCGCCAGGGCCTCGGTCACCGCCTCGACGATCGCAGCGCCCGCGCTGGAGCGCTCCCAGCCCTTCGGAATGGTCCTCAGCCGGCCGAGCGCCTCCGCGTCCTTCGGCTGCTGCTGGGCAATCTCGTAGATCGCGTCGTCCTTGATGATTCGGCCGCGCGGCACGTTGCGCGCCCGCGCTTCGCGCTCGCGCCATGCGGCGATCTTCTGCAGAACCGCCAGTTCGATCGGCTTTCTGACGCGCATCTTCAGGCGCTGCCAGGCGTTCTCCGGATGAAGATCGTAGGTCTCGCGGCTTTCCAGAATTGCCATTTCCTCGGCGAGCCAGGAGGAGCGTCCTTCGCGTTCGAGCTCCGCTTTCAGGTAGTGGTAGATGTCCCTGAGATGCGTCACGTCGGCCAGCGCATATTCGAGCTGCTTGTCGCTGAGCGGCCGGCGGCTCCAGTCGGTGAAGCGCGACGACTTGTCGATCTGCTCATTCTTGATGCGACTGACGAGTTGGTCATAGGAAACGCTGTCGCCGAAACCGCAGACCATCGCCGCAACTTGCGTGTCGAAGAGCGGATGCGGAATGAGGTTGCCGAGATGGTGAATGATCTCGATGTCCTGGCGCGCCGCGTGGAAGACCTTGACGACGTCGGCGTTGGCCATCAGCGCGAAGAACGAAGCGAGGTCGATCCCCGGGGCCATCGGATCGACGATCACCGCCGTATCGGGGCCTGCCATCTGGATCAGGCAGAGTTCGGGCCAGAACGTCGTCTCGCGCAGAAATTCCGTATCGATCGTGATGTAGCTCGAGAGGGCCAGCTCTTGGCAGGCGGCCTCCAGTTCTGCTGTCGTCTGAATCATCGGGGCTTAATTCACTGTGGCGAAAATGAGGCTTGAACCTTCCCTCTATAGTTTCGCTGCGGTCGTCTCAATCGAAATTGTCAGATTATTCTGAAATATCCGGTCATTCCGGTCTTTTGATGTTCGATGATGTGGCAGTGGATCACCCAGTCGCCGGGATTGTCGGCAACAAGCGCCACCTCCGCCTGTTCGTCCGGCAGCAACAGGATCGTGTCGGTCGGCGGCGGCAGAAAGCTTCGCTTGTTCGAGCTCAGGATGCGGAAGCTCAAGCCATGCAGGTGGATAGGATGCGCGTGCGGGGTGCGGTTGGCGATTTCGAGCACATAACTTTTGCCGAGCTTCAATTCCTCGATCGGTGCAATCGGGTCGGGCGTGTCTCCCGACCACGGAACCTTGTTGAGCGCCCAGAAAGTGAAGCCGAGCGAACCGCAGACCGATGGTACCGCTTTGTGTTCGGCGGTCGCGGTGAGTTCGAGGGGAATCCGCTTCGCCGTCGAAAGGTCGGCTCTAGCGACCGGATTGGCGGGCAGGGGAGCGACGTCGCCAAGGTCTCGTTTCAGGGAAGGGCCGACCGCCTGGAGGCTTGCGATCGTCCATGGATTCGACCCGCGGAAGTTGCCGAGCGTCGCGCGCGCCCCTTCGCTGTCGGGCATGCGCATGACGAGATCGACGCGCTGCCCCGGCCCGATGTCGAGCCGATCGAGCAGGAACGGACGTTCGACCGGATTGCCATCGAGTGCGACCACCTTCGCCTCGGCGCCTTCAAGGCCGATCGTGTAGATGCGTGTTACGTCGGTCGCGGCGATCCTGACGCGAACGAGCCCGCCGGCCGGTGCGTCGTAAACGGGTTCCTGCTGCCAGTTCGCAGTTCTGACCGTTCCATAGGTGCCGCCGCGCGCCGCATCCCGCGGCTTGAAGGGGTCGATGTATTTCCCTCCGGCGCCCAGCCGCCAGTCACGAAGATTAAGGACGATTTCAGCGTCGAAAGTCGGGTCTGCCGGGTTCTCGACAACAATCAATCCGGTCAGGCCATGGCCCATCTGCGTCAGCGTGTTGCAATGGGGATGGTACCAGAAGGTGCCGGCGTCGGGCGGGGTGAAGAGATAGTCGAAGTGATCGCCGGGATAGACGTAAGGCTGGGTCATTTCCGGCACGCCGTCCATTGCATTGGCGATCCGCAAGCCGTGCCAATGGATCGTCGTCGGCTCATCGAGCCGGTTCATGAGCCTTGCCGCATAGGCCTCGCCCTTGCGCATCCGCAGGACCGGTGGCATGCCGGCATGGGTCGTTTCGCCGAGTCCGTATGTCATGACGGGCGTGACGCCATCGCCCGCAATCTGCGCCTTCGCGAGCTGCGCCGTGAGGAGCTGGGGTTCGGGAGCCGCCCCGGCGCGTGCGGCAAGTCCGGCACCGAGCGCAAATGCGCCGCCAAGTGCGGCCGAGCCCTGGAGGAAAGTGCGGCGGCTGAGCAGCGGCGTCATGACGTCCACATTCTAAAGGGGCCGAGCGGCTCACGGATGAGTCCGGCCCGCGGCGTTTCGGGAACGGCGCCGTTTTAAACCTGATCTTCGCGTTCAGCAATTCGATCGGATCGCGCATCTTGCCGCAGGCCCCGCCCAGCTTGATGCGGATGGCCGCCGCCGGCCAGCTTGTTGAAGAAGGACGACGTCCGCAGCAGGTTGCGGAACGGCATGGAGCGTTCCCCGGTGGGAACGGCCTCACGCGCCGTCATCCGCTGCAGCGTGTAGAGCATGAAGAGGAAAAGGACCGCCGCAGTATAGATGAAGAGTGCCCGCGGCCCGAAGAGGTCGAGCATGAAGGAGGCGAAGAGCGGCCCGATGATGGCGCCGAGCGACCAGAAGAACAGCATGCCGGCGGAAACCAGCGCGTGCTGCCCTTCGGCCGCGTGGTCATTGGCATGGGCCGAACAGAGCGAATAGAGCGGCATGGCGAAGGCGCCGAAGGCGAAGATGCCGGCGAAGTTCAGCCACTCGTCGCTGCCGGCGCCGAAGGCGAGGAAGAGCCCGGCAACAAGCGACCCGAAAGTGGCGATCAGGATGATCAGCCGGCGGTCGAACTGGTCCGAGTAGTGCCCGAGCGGATATTGCAGCACGACGCCGCCTATGATGCCGGCGCTCATGAACGTGGCAATCGCGGTCACCGACAGGCCGATCCCTTGCGCATAGATCGGTCCGAGCGACCGGAAGGCCGCGTTGGTGAGCCCGACGACGATGCAGCCGATCGTGGCGAGCGGCGAGATGTTCCAGAGCGCCTGGACGTCGAAGCGGATCGCTTCCGGCGCGACGGGGCTCGAGCGGTCGGCAAAGGAGATCGGCACGAGCGACAGCGTCAGCGCCATCGAGATGAAGGCGAAGAGCTCGAAGCCGCCGATTCCCACGCCCGGAATCAAGTATTGCGCGGCGGTCACCGAGCCGAGATCGACCAGCCGGTAGACCGACAGCGTACGCGCCCGGTTGGCATTGGTGACGCTGGCGTTCAACCAGCTTTCCACCGTTGCAAAGAGGCCGGCGAAGCAGATGCCGGCGACGAGCCGCATGAGGAACCAGAACCACGGTTCTATGACGAGCACCATGGCGATTGCCGCCGCCGAAGCGATTGCCGCCATGGCCGAGAAGGTGCGGATATGGCCGATGGCTCTGAGGATTCGGGTCACGTAGACGCAGCCGATCGCAAAGCCGACATTGTAGCCCGCACCGACGACGCCGATCAGCGATGTCGAAAAGCCTTCCTCGAGCGCCCGCAGGGATATGAAGGTGCCCTGCAATCCATTGCCGCCGATCAGAATGCCGGCGGTGAGGAGGAGGGGGATCAGCGGGCGAATCTGGGACATGGGCGCATCCGGCTTCACGGCGGCGACTCTTGGGGCGGGCGGTCCTTCCTGTTTAACGGGACGCCGTCGGTGGGGACAGTCGTGATTTGTGACCTTTTCCGGAATCTTGTGCGGTTGACGTCCGGCGCGGCGAAGATCTTCGGGGCGGAACTGCCGACGGGCGCGCGGGCGCGTCGCGGCCTTGACAAATCCGGCGCATCATGCGCTTTTCCGCCCGACTTTGGCTATGCCGCCGCGCCCGCCTTGGCGAGCCTCGCGCGGCCCTCTGCAATTCCAGGACCAGACGATGCACCGTTACCGCAGCCACACCTGTGCCGCACTCCGCAAGTCGGACGTCGGCTCCACCGTTCGCCTTTCCGGCTGGGTTCACCGCGTCCGCGACCATGGCGGCGTGCTGTTCATCGACCTGCGCGATCACTACGGCATGACCCAGGTCGTCGCCGATCCGGATTCGCCGGCCTTCAAGATGGCCGAGACCGTGCGCGGCGAGTGGGTCATCCGCGTCGACGGAACGGTAAAGGCTCGCACCGACGACACCGTCAACAAGAACATGCCGACCGGCGAGATCGAGCTTTATGCCGGCGAAATCGAAGTCCTCTCGGCCGCCAAGGAACTGCCGCTGCCGGTCTTCGGCGAGCCGGACTATCCGGAAGACGTGCGCCTCAAATATCGTTTCCTCGACCTTCGCCGCGAGACGCTGCACAGGAACATCGTCAAGCGCACCGAGGTCATTTCGGCCATGCGCCGGCGCATGAGCGACATCGGCTTCACCGAATATACGACGCCGATCCTGACGGCCTCGTCGCCGGAGGGCGCGCGCGACTTCCTCGTGCCGAGCCGCATTCATCCCGGCACCTTCTACGCGCTGCCGCAGGCGCCGCAGCAGTACAAGCAACTGCTGATGGTCGCAGGCTTCGACCGCTATTTCCAGATCGCCCCCTGCTTCCGCGACGAGGACCCGCGCGCCGACCGGCTGCCCGGTGAGTTCTACCAGCTCGACCTGGAAATGAGCTTCGTCGAGCAGGAAGACGTATGGGACACGATGGAGCCGATGATCCGCGCGATTTTCGCGGATTTCGCCGGCGGCAAGCCGGTCACCGACAAGTTCCCGCGCATCCCTTATGACACGGCGATCCGCAAATACGGTTCCGACAAGCCGGACCTTCGCAACCCGATCGAGATGCAGGAAGTCACCCAGCACTTCGCCGGCTCCGGCTTCAAGGTCTTCGCCAACATGATTGCCTCCAACCCGAAGGTGGAGATCTGGGCGATTCCGGCCAAGACCGGTGGCTCTCGCGCATTCTGCGACCGCATGAATGCCTGGGCCCAGGGCCAGGGGCAGCCCGGCCTCGGCTATATCTTCTGGCGCAAGGAAGGCGAGAAGCTCGAAGGCGCCGGCCCGCTTGCCAAGAACATCGGCGAGGAGCGCACCGATGCGATCCGCACGCAGCTCGGTCTCGAGGATGGTGATGCCTGCTTCTTCGTCGCCGGCGAGCCGGCCAAGTTCTACAAGTTCGCCGGCGAGGCTCGCACCAGGGCCGGCGAGGAGCTGAACCTCGTCGATCGCGACCGGTTCGAACTGTGCTGGATCGTCGACTTTCCGTTCTATGAGTGGAACGAGGACGAGAAGCGCGTCGACTTCGCCCACAACCCGTTCTCGATGCCGCAGGGCGGGCTCAAGGCGCTCTCGGGTGACGATCTTCTGTCGATCAAGGCCTTCCAGTACGACATGGTCTGCAACGGCTTCGAGATCGCATCGGGCTCGATCCGCAACCAGTCGCCGGAACTGATGGTCAAGGCCTTCGAGAACGTCGGCCTCAGCCAGGCCGACGTCGAAGAGCAGTTCGGTGGTCTCTACCGCGCCTTCCAGTACGGTGCCCCGCCGCATGGCGGCATGGCCTTCGGTATCGACCGCATCGTCATGCTGATCGTCGGCGCCAAGAACCTGCGCGAGATCTCGCTGTTCCCGATGAACCAGCAGGCCGTCGATCTGCTGATGGGCGCGCCGTCGCCGGCAACACCGGCGCAGCTGCGCGAGCTGGCGATCCGCCCGATCCCGCAGAAGAAGGACTGAGCTTCACGACAGCGCCGCGCGTCTTATGAGACGCGCAAAGGTCGCTGTAGCACTTTCATTGCTGCATGTTTTTTCCTTGAACCGGCTACGATTTAAGGAAACATGCAGTAGAAGCGACAGAAAACCCGGCGAGACCATCGCCGGGTTTTTCTTTGGTCGGGCTGCGTCATCCGACTGCTCGCCTTGACAGTGATTCTTTTGAAGCGTTCCCTTATTCCGCTGCCCCGGAGCAGCGCATCGATGGAGAGCAACGATGGCGAAGAACGTCAAGGATCTGCTGGCGGAAGCGAATAGTGCCGTCCCGAAATTGTCTCCCGCCGAAGCCGCCGAAAAGGTGCACTCAGGTGATGTGCTCATCGTGGACGTCCGTGATCCGACAGAAGTCCAGCAAACCGGCAAGCTCAAGGGGGCGTTGAACGTCTCACGAGGCATGCTGGAATTTCGAGCAGATCCGGAGAGCCAGTACCACAACCCAGCCTTTCAGAAGGACAGAACCATCCTTCTGCATTGCGCCTCCGGCGTCCGTTCCGCTCTTGCGGGCAAGACCCTCCAGGAGATGGGCTATACCTCGGTTTTCAATATTGGCGGCTTCAAGGAACTGGCCGAAGCAGGGATCGACACCGAGCCCGCATGAGCCATCAGTTCACCTCGCGAGCAGGCAAGCTCTGGACGTGGGACGTGACCGTACCCCGTCCCTGATCGCCAGCCACGCCTAAGCGTTCCGCTACTCAGAAATCCATGCCCGGGCCAGGGGGCATCGGCATCTGGCCCTCTTTCTTCGGCTTCTCGGCGATCATCGCTTCCGTCGTCACCAGTAGGCCTGCGACCGAGGCTGCGTCCTGCAGCGCCGCGCGCACGACCTTGGCCGGGTCGATGACGCCCATCGCGAAGAGATCGCCGAATTCTCCTGTCTGGGCATTCCAGCCGTAGGCGAAGTCGGTCTTCTCGCGCAGCCGCCCGACGATGATCGATCCCTCGGCGCCGGCGTTCTCGGCAATCTGGCGCACCGGCGCTTCGATGGCACGGCGGACGATTTCGACGCCGACGCGCTGGTCGGCATTACCGGTCGACAGGCCTTCGAGCACCTTGACGATACGCAGCAGAGCGACGCCGCCACCCGGCACGATGCCTTCCTCGACCGCGGCGCGCGTCGCATGCAGCGCGTCGTCGACACGGTCCTTCTTCTCCTTGACCTCCACTTCCGTCGAGCCGCCGACGCGGATCACCGCGACGCCGCCGGCGAGCTTGGCGAGCCGCTCCTGCAGCTTCTCCCGGTCGTAGTCGGAAGTCGTTTCGTCGATTTGCGCCTTGAGCTGTGCGACACGGCCGCTGATATCCTCTTTCGTGCCGCCGCCGCCGACGATGGTGGTGGCGTCTTTCTCCACCATGACGCGCTTTGCCCGTCCAAGCGCCTCCATCGTCACGTTTTCGAGCTTGATGCCCAGATCCTCCGACACGACCGTGCCGCCGGTCAGGATGGCGATATCCTCCAGCATCGCCTTGCGCCGGTCGCCGAAGCCGGGTGCCTTGACGGCGGCGATCTTCAGGCCGCCACGCAGCTTGTTGACCACGAGCGTCGCAAGGGCTTCCCCCTCGACGTCTTCGGCGATGATCAGCAGCGGCTTGCCGGCCTGGATCACCGCTTCGAGAATCGGGACCATCGCCTGCAGGTTGGAGAGCTTCTTCTCGTGGATCAGGATGTAGACATCCTCCAGATCCGCCCGCATCTTGTCCTGGTTGGTGATGAAATAGGGCGAGAGATAGCCGCGATCGAATTGCATGCCTTCGACGACTTCGAGCTCGATTTGGGCGGTCTTGGCCTCTTCGACGGTGATGACGCCCTCGTTACCGACCTTCTGCATCGCCTCGGCAAGATAGCGTCCGATCTCCGCGTCGCCATTGGCCGAGATCGTCGCCACCTGGGCGATTTCCTCGTTCTTGGAAACCTGCCGCGCTTTTCCCTTCAATTCGGTGACGAGCGCCTCGACGGCAAGATCGATGCCGCGCTTCAGGTCCATCGGGTTCATGCCGGAGGCCACGGCCTTGGCGCCTTCTTTGACGATCGCCTGGGCCAGCACCGTCGCCGTCGTCGTGCCGTCGCCGGCAATTTCACTGGTCCTCGAGGCGACCTCCCGGAGCATCTGCGCGCCCATATTCTCGAACTTGTCCTCGAGCTCGATCTCCTTGGCGACGGAGACGCCGTCCTTGGTGATCCGCGGCGCGCCGAAGGACCTGTCGATGACCACGTTCCTCCCCTTGGGGCCGAGGGTGACGCGGACAGCGTTGGCCATTATGTCGACCCCGCGCAGCATCCGGTCACGCGCATCGGCGCTGAACTTGACGTCTTTGGCAGCCATGGATCCCTCCCTCAACACGATAAATCAGGTACTCCTACCGGCAGCGGCCGGGCCTCACGAATGAACCCTTGCCGGCCGCAGGAGCGAGACGATGGCCTCGTCCTGAGGCGGAAGGTTCGCAGTCATTCCTCATCGACGTCGGGCGTCAGGATGTCGATAAGCGCGGCAACCCGGCCGGCCGGAAGATGGCGGCCCTCGCCGATCAGGGCTTCGTCGTTGTTGACCCAGGCAATCGCTTCGGCAAGTTCACTCGCGGTCGCGCCCGTCGCAAGAAGTTCGGCCATCAGGGTTTCGTCGACCGGGCCGAGAATGGCGGTGATATCCGAATGCTTCAGTCCCATTGCGTCCTCCTTCCGCTTTTCTTCGGTCGGGAATGCACAAACTGCCGGCAAACCATGTCGAGATAGATAGGCCGGCGCCGGCGAGCATCAAGCGCCACATCGCAACATCGATCGCAGCAACAAAAAAAGCCTGGCGGAGTTCGCCAGGCTTGGACACGAAGGCCGCTCCGAGTCGCGGCGTTTCATGGTGCGTCAGTCGTTCGCCGTCACCTTGACGCCGAGAACCGATGGGATGGTGTTCGGCGCGCCCATGGCGGCACCCATGATCATCGGGAACGGCACGGGCTTTTCCGGTTCGGCGCTGATCGTCAGGCTCTTCGGCGCGTCGAGATAGGCGTTGACCGCGGCTGACACCTGGTTCTGCAGTTCCGGCAGGTTCAACTGCGCCATCATGATCGGCACGAGACCCTTCAGCGACTGTGCCATCTGCTCGCCGGTGACGCCCTGCTGGCTGCCGGCATAGTCGAGCGCCTTCTTGGTGATCGAGGCGTCGTCGAAACGGATCGAGGCGCTGTTGAACGTCAGTTGCTGCATGAGGCCGAGCATGGCGAGGCCCATTGCCTGGTTGGCCTCTTCCTTGTTCGGATTGGCTTGCGCGGCCTTGTTCGCCTCCTGCAACGCCTTCAGGAACTGGAGCGTGTAGCCGGAAAAATCCATGGCGATGTTCAACCGGCCGACGTTCCTGAAGTCGAAGGCGTATTCCTCAACGGCGAGATTGCCGCTCTCGAGTTCCCAGCTTCCCTTCATCGTCATCTGGCCGTCGAGCTGCTTCACGTCGAGCTTCTCGATCGCATCCTTCGCCTTGGCGTCCTCCACATCCGAGAGGTCCGCGTACAGTCCGGCCAATGTCGCATCGAAGTCGAAGCCGGCGTCATTTTCCTGCCGGTTCAGATTGCTGTCGATGCTGGCGATCTTGAAGACGTCCTTGCCCTTGACCTTGACCTCGATCGGACCGGTGCCGAAGCTCTCGTAGAGCAGAACGTCGTCGATCGTGCCGCCCGAGGCATTGCCCGGAATGGAAAGGCCGCCGATCGCGATATCCTTTATGGAGACGCTGTCCTCTTTCTCGCTGACATTCACATCCGCGAAGGAGACCGTTTCGGCAGTGTAGCCGCCGTCATCGCTTTCCTCGACGCCTTCGAACGTCACGTCGCCTATGTTGATCGACTCGCCGGGCTGTCCTGTCACTTGCAGCTTCACGCCGCTTGCCGTCACCACGTCGCCGTCCGCCTCCGCCTTGTCGAAGGCGAGCGAGGTGCCGTTCACCTCGAGTGCGGCACTCAGTTTCTTTATCATGTCCGCGCCGTCCAGGGCGAGGGCCGGGCCGGCAAGCGTGAGGAAGGCGGCGCTGGCCATCATCAGGCGGATCTTGCGCGTATTCATCATTGCGGTGTTCCTTGTAAAAACGTTCGTTTGTGGGGCTGTTTGCGAGGCTGCGGGTGGTTTTGGCGGTCGTCTCGAAAAGCGTCAACCATGAGGATGCGCAGACGACCTGCGGCGGGGAGGCGACCACTGCAATGCAATACGGCCGTTCGCGTCCAACATCGTTCCTTGCATAAATTCCACCCCTCAACCTGGCCAAATCGGCAGACGTGACCCTAATACGAAACAGGGCAGATTTATATCGCCGAGTCGAATGACGGATGTTCCCTGCGGATCATGCTTTCCGGATAATTACCCGGAAGGATTTCATCCCTGCAACCCGGGGTATAGGCAAGTGGCCGAAGCGCGTTCTCCACAGTGCTATCGCCTCGGATTCTTGCCGCGGCGAGCCGGTTGCGGTAGCAAGGAGGCATGGGACAAAGCCTTTTGCCGCCGTCAGGCGGGGACGACAACATTCAGCCGGTTGACCTCAAGGCGGCGCTGGAAGAGCGCTATCTCGCCTATGCGCTGTCGACCATCATGCATCGCGCGCTTCCGGATGTCCGCGACGGATTGAAACCGGTCCATCGCCGCATCATCCATGCGATGAGCGAGATGGGCTTGAGGCCCAATTCCTCGTTCAAGAAATGCGCCCGCATCGTCGGCGATGTCATCGGTAAGTTCCATCCGCATGGCGACCAGTCGGTCTATGATGCGCTGGTCAGGCTCGCGCAGGATTTTTCACAGCGCTACCCGGTCGTCGACGGGCAGGGCAACTTCGGCAATATCGACGGCGACAACGCCGCCGCCTACCGCTACACCGAAGCAAAGATGACCGAGGTCGCGGCCCTTCTTCTGGAGGGCATCGACCAGGATGCCGTCGATTTCCGCCCGACCTACAACGAGGAGGATCAGGAGCCGGTCGTCCTTCCCGGCGCCTTCCCGAACCTACTGGCCAACGGCGCCTCGGGCATCGCGGTCGGCATGGCGACGTCCATCCCGCCGCATAATGCCCATGAGCTTTGCGACGCGGCGCTCCATCTCATCCGTCATCCGAACGCGCCGCTGGAGGATCTGCTGTTCGATCCGGCCAATCCGCAGCGCGGCGGCATCGAGGGTCCGGATTTCCCGACCGGCGGCATCATCGTCGAGAGCCGCGCCAGCATGCTCGAATCTTACCGCACCGGCCGCGGCGGCTTCCGGGTCCGGGCCCGCTGGAGTGTCGAGGACCTGGGGCGCGGCGGCTATCAGATCGTCGTTACGGAAATTCCCTACCAGGTCCAGAAGTCGCGGCTGATCGAAAAGATCGCCGAGCTGCTCATTGCGCGCAAACTGCCGCTGCTCGAGGACATTCGCGATGAATCGGCTGAGGACGTCCGTGTCGTGCTGGTGCCGAAGAGCCGCTCGGTCGATGCCAATATCCTGATGGAATCGCTGTTCAAGCTGACCGAGCTCGAAAGCCGCATTCCGCTCAACATGAACGTGCTGTCGATGGGCCGCGTGCCGCGTGTCATGGCGCTCAACGAGGTGTTGAGCGAATGGCTGGCGCATCGCCGCGAGGTCCTGCAGCGACGTTCCCGCCACCGGCTTGCCGCCATCGACCGGCGGCTCGAGATCCTCGGCGGCTATCTGATCGCCTATCTCAACATCGACGAGGTCATCCGCATCATCCGTGAGGAGGATGAGCCGAAGGCGGTGATGATCGAGCGCTTCGCGCTCACCGATGTCCAGGCCGAAGCGATCCTCAACATGCGGCTTCGCTCACTGCGCAAGCTCGAGGAGTTCGAGATCCGCACCGAGTTCGACGCGCTGTCGAAGGAGAAAGCGGAAATCGAAGCGCTGCTCGCTTCCGACGACAAGCAGTGGCAGGCGGTCGCCTGGGAAATCGGCGAGGTCAAGAAGAAATTTGCCAAGGCGACCGAGCTCGGCAAGCGCCGCAGCACCTTCGCCAATGCGCCCGACGCCGATATCGAGGCGATCCAGCAGGCGATGATCGAGAAGGAGCCGATCACCGTCGTCATCTCGGAGAAGGGCTGGATCCGGGCGCTCAAGGGGCACATCTCCGACACGTCCGCGCTGCAGTTCAAGGACGGCGATGCGCTGAAGGTGGCGTTCCCGGCGCAGACGACGGACAAGATCCTCGTCTTCACCACCGGCGGCAAGGTCTATACTCTCGGCGGCGACAAACTGCCGGGCGGCCGGGGCCATGGCGAGCCGTTGCGAATCATCGTCGATATGGAAAACGATCAGGATGTGCTGACGGCGCTCGTGCATGATCCAGCGCGCAAGCTGATCGTCTCGTCGGCCGCCGGCAACGGCTTCCTCGTCACGGAAAGCGACATTGTCGCCAATACCCGCAAGGGCAAGCAGGTGATGAACGTCGTGATGCCGGACGAGGCGAAGCTTGTCGTGCCGATCAAAGGGGATCACGTTGCCGTCGTCGGCGACAATCGCAAGATGCTGGTCTTCCCGCTGGCGCAGATACCGGAAATGGCGCGCGGCAAGGGCGTGCGCCTGCAGCGCTACAAGGACGGCGGTATTTCCGACATCCGCTGCTTCAACATGGCCGACGGCCTCACCTGGGAGGATAGTGCCGGCCGTGTCTTCACGAAGACGAAAGACGAGTTGGTCGAGTGGCTGGGCGACCGCGCCGGCGCCGGTCGCCTTGTGCCCAAGGGCTTTCCGCGAAGCGGCAGGTTCAGCGGCTGATTGCCGGACCTTCGGCTCCCCTGGTCGCTGGTTCGGATCTGTTTATCCACAGCTTCCGCGTCTCATTCGCCGACGGCCGCAACTCTTCGATGTTTCCTTAAATCGGCCGCGATTTGCCGAATGATGCGCCGGAGAGAGGAACGCGATGATCTCGGCTCTTGACGATACATTGTTGGCGCTCGCCGATCCCACGCGCCGCCGCATATTCGAAGTCCTGTTTGCTGGTGAAACCGCCATTGCGGACGTCGCCACTGCGGTCGGCGCCGAACAGGACGAGTTGTCAAATCACATGGTGATACTGGAGGAGGCGGGGCTGATTACCCGCCGGCACAAGGACGATCGCGAAGTGGTCGCCGCCGATCCGGGCCCATTGGAGGTCGCGGCGGAATGGATCAACACCAATCGGGAGCTCTGGGCGATGCGATCGCAGATCGAGGAAACGGGGCCCGCTCCGGCCCCCCCGCAGTGACTCCTGCAGCGCCGCGCGTCTGATCAGACGCGCACGGGTCGCTGCAGCATCAGCCGGTAAATGGCAATTCTGCACAGGGAAGCCGCGCCTTCGCCGCCTTGCTGCGCATCTGCCAGAGCGAATGGCCGAGCAAAGCGAGAATGAGGATTGTGCCGCCAATGACCGTTTGGAGAGTGGGCATCTCGGAAAAGACGACCCACACCCAGATCGGCGCCAGGATCGTCTCGAGCAGGTAAAACATCCCCACTTCCGGCGCCGAGAGATACCGCGGTCCCGTCGCCAGACAAAAGAAGGCGACAGGGATCATCACCAGCCCGTTGAAGAGAATGTAGCCCGGTTCGGCAATGGCGATTCCGCTCGCTGGCAGGAGCATGAGCGCCGCGAGCGCCGGGAAGATCGCCGTCGTCAGCGGCACCAGCGCCATGTCCCGTCCGTCGGCGCGGCTGATCGTGATGGCGCTCGCCAGCAGGAAGGCGGAGCAGGCGGCCATGGCGTCGCCGAACAGGTGCCCGCTTTCAAGCCCGTCCTGGACGATCACCCCGACGCCGAGAAGCATGATCGCCATCGTCAGCAGCGTCGCGTTGGAGGGCCGCTCCTTCAGGAAGATCCAGGAAAGGATCGCTGCGAACATCGAGGTGAAGGCGAGGATGAAGACGACGTTTGCCGTCGACGTGTTGAATACCGCGAGCAGGAAGGTGAAGGAATTGATGCCGTAAAAAAGGCCGGCGATTAGCCCGGCCTTGCCGGGGATCAGCGCGATGCGGCGGCGGAGCACGCGATTGATGAAGAACCAGGCGGCAATCGCCACCGCAAAGGTCGACAGGCTGCGCACGGCGAGGATAGACCACACTTCACCGTCTGCCGAACGGATCAGCGGGATGTCGAAGGAAAGCGCAAGGCCGCCGAGGCCCGTGATGGCAAGGCCGCGCCGGTGCCGGGCGGCGTCAGAGGAGGGGGTCAATCGTCAATCCGTGGCGGTTTCGGGGGAGTCTTCCCCTCCAGCATAACGCTCCCAACCGCGGGCCATAAGGTGCTCCTGCGGTAAAAACTTTGTTTTATACCCCATCTTGCGGGATCCCTTGACCCAGTAGCCGAGATAGACGTGCGGCAGGCCGCGTTCCTTTGCCCGGCGGATATGATCGAGGATCATGAAGGTGCCGAGGGAGCGGTTTGCGAGGCCTGGATCGAAGAAGGAATAAACCATCGACAGCCCGTCGCCCATCCGGTCGGTGAGCGCTGTTGCGATCAGAGGACCTCTGGCCTTCTCGCTGATGCCATCGCCTTCGGCCCGCAAGCGGTACTCGATGATCTTCGTGTGCACATGGGTATCCTCGACCATCATGGCGTAGTCGAGCACCGACATGTCCGACATGCCTCCCCTCTGGTGCCGGCAATCCAGATAGCGGCGGAAGAGGTTGTACTGCTCGCTCGATGGTTCTGCCGGGTATTCGGTGGCGACCACGTCCTGGTTGGCCGCCAGAACACGACGCATCGAGCGGGTGGGCAGGAACTCGTTGGCCAGTATTCGCACCGAAATGCAGGCGCGGCAGGTCTCGCATGCCGGGCGATAGGCGATGTTCTGCGAACGGCGGAAGCCGCCCTGCGTCAGAAGATCATTCAGTTCGGGCGCGCGCTCGCCCACCATGTGCGTGAAGACTTTCCGTTCCATCTCGTTCGGCAGGTAGGGACAGGCTGCCGGAGCGGTCAGATAGAATTGCGGAGACGATGTGGTCTGCGTGTTCATCGAGCGCGGGGGTCACTCTTCGCGAGGTTACTCTGCAATAGGATGGCCGAAGAATGAAAAACGTCAACACACTCGTTCGGGGCGAGCGAGCAAAGTGCCGGCAAATTTTTCCTGGGGCCGTCGCTTCCGGCTCTGGCCGGCTTTTCCGGGCCGTAAAACGGTCAATACATGTCGCGTCGGACGGCGACAGTGCCGATCAGAAGATCGTGCAGCAACCTGCCGCGGTCCGTGAACAGCCCGATCAGCAGGATCAGCGGCGTCAACAGCGCATTGGCGATCCAGAAGATCGCCAGATGGACGATCGCGGTCAGGAAATCCATCGGCCGCCCATCGGTTCGAGCGATCGCTACGCCCATGATCCTCATTCCGAGCGACGCCTGCTCGCGGCCCCCGACCGTCAGGCCGAAATAGAGCATCGCCACGAGCGCGAAGAGCACCGGATAGAGGAAGAAGCCGAGGCCGAGCGTCAGGATGCCCAGGAAGAAGACCACCACTGCAGCCGGGATCCACAGCAGCGCGACGATCAGATAGTCGATAATGAAGGCGAACACGCGGCGCGACAGGACACCCTGGTAAGCGCGCCAGTCCTGGCTCGGAAGTCGGAGTTCCTGGTTTTGCATGCTCATGTCAGCCTCGCATCGTTTCGATCACATATGGGGACCGAATTCGACAAAACAATGCGTCTGGCGTGCGAACCGGCCGCTCACCGCTTTGCCAGGATCCTCGCCACCTCGACGGCGAAATAGCTGAGGATGCCGTCGCAGCCGGCGCGCTTGAAGGCAAGCAGCGTCTCGAGCATGACGCGCTCGCCGTCGATCCAGCCGTTGGCGGCTGCCGCCTTGATCTGCGTGTATTCGCCCGAGACCTGATAGGCGAAGACCGGCAGGCCGAAGGCTTCCTTCATCCGCCAGCAGATGTCGAGATAGGGCAGGCCCGGTTTCACCATCAGCATGTCGGCGCCTTCCTCGACGTCGAGCGCGGCGTCGCGGATCGCCTCGGTGCCGTTGGCCGGATCGATGTAGTAGGTCTTCTTGTCGCCTTTCAGCAGGCCGCCGGTGCCGATCGCCTCGCGATAGGGGCCGTAGAAGGCGGAGGCGAACTTCGTCGCATAGGACATGATGCCGACATTCTGGTGGCCGGCCGCATCGAGCGCCTCGCGGATAGCGCCGATCCGCCCGTCCATCATTTCGGAAGGAGCAATGATGTCGGAGCCGGCATCCGCCTGGATGACGGCGGCGCGGGCGACCGCTTCCACCGTCTCGTCGTTGACGATCTCGCCGGCCCGCAGGATGCCGTCATGGCCGTGGCTGGTAAACGGATCGAGCGCGACGTCGGTAATGACGCCGATATTCGGCACGGCCTTCCTGATCGCCCGCGTCGCCTCGTTGATGAGATTGTCGGCGGCAAGGCTGTTCGAGCCGGTCTCGTCGCGGAGCGCCATCTCGATATTCGGGAAGGTGGCGACGGCGGGAATGCCGAGGTCGGCCGCCTCCCTGACCGCCTCGACGGCCTTGTCGATGCTCATGCGGCTGACGCCGGGCATCGCTTCGATCGGCTGAACGATGCCGCTGCCCGGCACGATGAAGATCGGCCAGATCAGGTCGTCGACGGTGAGCCGGTTCTCCTGTACCAGGCGGCGTGTCCAGTCCGCCTTGCGGTTGCGGCGCATCCGACGGTGTCCGGTGATCCTGTCCACAAGATTTGTCCTGTCGTTCATCGCGCCCATGTCCTTCTTCTTTCATCTGCGTCGGTCGAAGGCGGTTTATCACGCGCCTCGGCAGATTGAAAACCGCATCGCGGCGGGTGAGGGGCTGCGGCATTTCCACCCGCGCTTAGCGCTGGTGGATTGCCGGCACTCGGCCTATCTTGCCGGCCATGCTTCACGATTCTGCTCATGTCCCGAAGCCGTCGCTCACCGAAATGCTGTTCGGCTGGTTCCTGCGCCTGGTCTCGGCTTCCTGCTTCTGGTTCGCGCTGAACTACTGGGCGATGCTGATCGGCTTCTCTCACGGCGGTGCCGGTCGATTCGATTTGCTGGCGCCGGAGTGGCGTGCCGCGGCGACCGCGCTTGCCGTCCTCTATCCGGTCGCCGCCATCGGGCTCTGGTTGCTGGTCTCCTGGGGGCCGGTGATCTGGGTGCTTGCGGCCGCCATCGAGATGGTCATGTACGAGTTCTATCCTGGCATGCTCGAGGCTCGTCCGCTGCTCCTCGTGCTGCATGGGACGGTCGCCGTCACCTTTGTTCTCTTCCGTGCGGCGATACTCTGGCAGCGCCTGCGCCAGGCGCGGCAGGTAAGGGTTGATTCACCCTGAGACAGGCTCTGCGAATGGTAAGTACATGTTAAGGCTGCGGTTTAAGTAGAATTTTATACGTATTCGATAGGGTCTCACTCAAGGCGGGAAGACAAAGAAACACCGCCAAACGAAACAGTGAGGCACGAAAATGAACACCAAGATGAAGCCGCAGGTAGCAGCACCCCGGGACCCGCAGGAAGAAACGATCCGTGGTCTCTATATGGAATCCCTTCACCTCGTCGAGCGTCTGCATCGCCGTCTGCTCGACGTCATCAAGGACGAGTTCGACCGGCAGGGTCGCAGCGACGTCAATGCCGTCCAGGCGCTGCTGCTGTTCAACATCGGTAATTCGGAGCTGACGGCCGGCGAGCTTCGCTCCCGCGGCTACTACCTCGGTTCCAACGTCTCCTACAACGTCAAGAAGCTCGTCGATCTTGGCCTCATCAACCATCAGCGCTCCCGCATCGACCGGCGTTCGGTCCGCATCAGCCTGACGGAAGAGGGCCAGGAGATCGCCGAGACCGTTGCCAAGCTCTATGAGCGCCATATCGGCTCGATCCACAAGGTCGGCGGCATCGGTTCGGACGAGTTCACCCAGATGAACAAGCTCCTGCAGCGCCTCGACCGCTTCTGGAACGACAGCATCATGTATCGCCTGTAATCACGGCCATACGCACCTCCAGCTTCAAGGGTCGGACGCAATCCCTGCGTGTCCGACCTTTGCTGGCATTTCCCGAGCGAGTTGTTGTCGAAGCTCCGCCGCGCCATGCCTCGGGAGAGGTCGAGACACGAATTGGCCATATTGCTATGACAGCGACGCTTTCATGCGGCAGGTGCGCAATTGCGTTTTTTCGCGGCGATTCGTTTTCGCCCCGACCTGCCGGGATGGCTCTCGCTCGCACGACCGTGAAAGCAATTTGAGGGCCGGGTGGGCACGCGGGTTTACCTTTGTTAACCATGTGCGTGCTAGGGCTCGGGCAGCGCGCTTTTTGCGCATTGGGTGGTAGGACATGTCGAAAAAGAACGGAATTGATGCTTTCTCGCGCCGCGTGTTTCTGCGTTCGGCCGCATCGCTCGGTACCGCCGCGTGGGCTGGCGCCGCCAGTGCCCAGGACGCACTGGGCGAGCTCATCAATTCGCCGCGCCGCGGCTCCTGGGATGACCAGTTCGACGCCAAGGCCTCGCGCACCGCGACGGCAGTCCTCTCCAATACGCCGGTTTTCGGTCCTCAGACGATCGGCCATGTGCAGCAGGCCATCTTCGATTACCAGCAGATCGTCGCCGGCGGCGGCTGGCCCCAGGTTCCGCAGACCGGCGTAAGGCTCGAGCTCGGCGTCACCGATCCCTCGGTACAGCAGCTGCGTCAGCGCCTGATGGTCTCGGGCGACCTGCCGCGGTCGGCCGGTATTTCCTCTTCCTTCGACTCCTATGTCGACGGCGCGGTCAAGCGCTTCCAGGCGCGCCACGGCTTGCCGGCCGATGGCGTGATCGGCGAATATTCCTTCAAGGCGATGAACGTCGACGCCGCGACGCGTTTGGCCCAGCTCGAGACCAACCTTGTGCGGCTCCAGTCGATGTCGGGCGATCTCGGCCGCCGCTATGTCATGGTCAACATCCCCGCCGCCTATATCGAGGCGGTCGAGAATGGTCGCGTTGTGCTGCGCCATACCGCGATCGTCGGCAAGATCGACCGTCAATCGCCGATCCTCAATTCGAAAATCTACGAGGTCATCCTCAACCCCTACTGGACCGCGCCGCGCTCGATCGTCCAGAAGGACATCTTGCCGTTGATGCGCAAGGACCCGACCTATCTCGAGCGCAACGCCATCCGCCTCTTCGACGGAAGCGGCAACGAAGTGTCGCCCGAAACCGTCGACTGGAACGCCGAGAAGGCGCCCAACCTGATGTTCCGTCAGGATCCTGGCAAGATCAACGCAATGTCCTCGACGAAGATCAACTTCCACAATGAACATGCGGTCTACATGCACGACACGCCGCAGCAGGGCCTGTTCAACAAGCTGATGCGTTTCGAATCGTCTGGCTGCGTGCGCGTGCAGAACGTCCGCGACCTTTCCACCTGGCTGCTCAAGGAAACGCCCGGCTGGTCGCGCCAGCAGATCGAGGCGACCATTAAAACGGGCGTCAATACGCCGATCAAGCTTGCCGAAGAAGTGCCGGTCTACTTCACCTACATCACCGCCTGGTCGGCCAAGGACCGCGTCGTCCAGTTCCGCGACGATATCTATCAGCGCGACGGCGCAGCGGAGCTGGCCCTCCAGACGACGACCGGAGTCGAGCAATCGCCCGGACCAATCGACGCCGACGCTTTGCCGCAATAAGCAAAGTGCAGCATTCCTAGATTCGTAGCCGCGCATTCCCCGGGATGCGCGGCTTTTTCATGACTGGCCGGCCGCGACTTTGGGCGCGGCGGACGGTGGAAATGGCGCAAACCGCACAGCGGATATTGCTCTCGGCGTGCGAGGAAGATAAAGGAACAGCCACCCTTGAGAGGAGCCTCGCCCCGATGCTTGCACAGACCACTGACGCCTTCTTCACCCGCTCGCTCGCCGATAGCGATCCGGAAATCTTCGGTGCGATCGAGAAGGAGCTGGGTCGCCAGCGCCACGAGATCGAGCTGATCGCCTCCGAGAACATCGTGTCCCGCGCCGTGCTCGAGGCCCAGGGCTCGATCATGACCAACAAATATGCCGAGGGCTACCCGGGCAAGCGCTATTACGGCGGCTGCCAATATGTGGATATCGCCGAGGAACTGGCGATCGATCGGGCCAAGAAGCTCTTCGGCGTCAACTTCGCCAACGTGCAGCCGAACTCCGGTTCGCAGATGAACCAGGCGGTGTTCCTGGCGCTCCTGCAGCCCGGCGACACCTTCATGGGCCTCGACCTCAATTCCGGCGGTCACCTGACCCACGGCTCCCCGGTGAACATGTCGGGCAAGTGGTTCAACGTCGTTTCCTACGGCGTGCGCGAAGACGATCACCTGCTCGACATGGACGATGTCGCCGAGAAGGCCCGCAAGCACAAGCCGAAGCTGATCATCGCCGGCGGCACCGCCTATTCGCGCATCTGGGACTGGAAGCGTTTCCGTGAGATCGCCGATGAAGTCGGCGCCTGGCTGATGGTCGACATGGCCCACATTGCCGGTCTCGTCGCTGGTGGGCAGCATCCGTCGCCGTTCCCGCATTGCCATGTCGCGACGACCACCACGCACAAGTCGTTGCGCGGCCCGCGCGGCGGCATGATCCTCACCAATGACGAGGACATCGCCAAGAAGATCAATTCGGCCGTCTTTCCGGGCCTCCAGGGCGGCCCGCTGATGCATGTGATCGCTGCCAAGGCCGTTGCATTCGGCGAGGCGCTGCAGCCCTCCTTCAAGGACTATGCGGCCCAGATCGTCAAGAATGCCCGCACCCTTGCCGAGACGCTGAAGGCAAACGGCCTCGACATCGTGTCCGGCGGCACCGACAACCACCTGATGCTGGTCGACCTGCGCAAGAAGAACGCCACCGGCAAGCGCGCCGAGGCGGCGCTTGGTCGCGGCTACATCACCTGCAACAAGAACGGCATCCCGTTCGATCCGGAAAAGCCCTTCGTCACCTCGGGCGTTCGCCTCGGCACGCCGGCCGGCACGACGCGCGGCTTCAAGGAGGCGGAATTCAAGGAAATCGGCGAGTTGATCGTCGAGGTGCTTGACGGTCTCAAGGCCGCCAACTCCGACGAGGGCAATGCGGCCGTCGAAGCTGCCGTTCGCGAAAAGGTCGTGAAGCTCACTGACCGATTCCCGATGTACGGCTACATGTGATCGGACGATTGCATGCGCTGCCCCTATTGCAGTTCCGAAGACAGCCAGGTGAAGGATTCCCGTCCGGCCGAGGACGGGAACGCCATTCGCCGTCGCCGCATCTGCCCGGATTGCGGTGGCCGGTTCACGACCTTCGAGCGGGTGCAGCTGCGTGAGCTGATGATCATCAAGAAGACCGGTCGGAAGGTGCCTTTCGACCGGGACAAGCTCTTGCGCTCCTTCGAGATCGCCCTGCGCAAGCGCCCCGTCGATCGCGACCGTATCGAGCGGGCGGTGTCCGGCATCGTCCGCCGGCTGGAAAGCTCCGGCGAGACCGAAATCCCCTCGGAGGAAATCGGCCTTCAGGTGCTCGAGGCCTTGAAAAGCCTCGATGACGTCGGTTTCGTGCGATACGCCTCCGTCTATCGGGATTTCTCCCACGCCGAGGATTTCGAGAAGGTCATCGCGGAGATCAGCGCCAAGATCGCGCGCGATCCCAGCGAATAGCTGTAGCGAGCGGAGGAGCGCATGGGCGGGCCGACGCGTGAGGACGAGAGGTTCATGGCGGCGGCGCTGCGCCTCGCGCGCCGCAATCTTGGTCTGACATCCACAAATCCTTCGGTCGCCTGCCTTATCGTCAAGGACGGAACAATCGTCGGGCGGGCCGTGACGGCGCCGGGCGGGCGCCCGCATGCCGAGACGCAGGCGCTCGCCGATGCCGGTGAGAAGGCGAGGGGGGCGACGGCCTATGTCACGCTCGAACCCTGTTCGCATCACGGCAGGACGCCGCCCTGCGCCGATGCGTTGGTCGCCTCGGGGGTTGCCCGGGTCGTCGTCTGCCTTCTCGACCCCGATGAGCGTGTCGCCGGCCGTGGAGTGGTGATGCTGCGCGACGCCGGCATCGATGTCGATCTTGGCGTTCTCCGCGATGAAGGCGAGCGTGTGCTCGAAGCCTATCTCATGCGCCAGCGGATGAAACGGCCGCATGTCACCCTCAAGCTTGCCGTTTCGGCGGACGGCATGATCGGGCGAAAGGGCGAGGGGCAGGTCAGGATCACCGGTGCGGTCGCGCGCGCCCAGGTCCAAGTGCTGCGCGCCGAGACCGACGCCATCCTCGTCGGGGTTGGCACGGCAAGCGCCGACGATCCGGAACTCACCGTTCGGTTACCTGGGCTTGAAGCGCGTTCTCCGATCCGCATTGTCCTTGATCGTCGTCTCGATCTGGCGGTCGGGTCGAAGCTCGTTCGTTCGGCCCGTGCGGTTCCATTGATCGCCGTTGCCGATTCGGTGCTCGATGCGCCCGCAATGACGAGGCGCAGCAGGCTGGAAGAAGCGGGTGTAGAGGTGTTGAACGCCGACACGATATCCGACCTTTTGACCGCACTTGCGTCGCGCGGCATTTCATCGCTTCTGGTCGAAGGCGGGGCGCGGGCCGCGCGCCAGTTTCTCGATGCGGGTCTCGTCGATCGAATTCTGCTCTATACGGGACCGGCGACCCTTGGCGAAGACGGCATCCGATCCCCATTTGATCGGACGACCGTACCGGCAGGATTCTCGCTCAAGCGCACAGCCCATTACGGCGACGATATATTCGACGACTACGAGAGAGATAGCGGATGTTCACAGGCATAATCACCGATATCGGTACCGTGGAGAAGGTCACGGCGCTGAGAGAAGGCGTCAAGCTGCGCGTCGCCACCAGCTATGATCCGCAGACGATCGACATGGGCGCCTCGATCGCCCATGCCGGCGTGTGCCTGACCGTAACGGCCCTGCCGGAGGCCGGCAGCAATGAGCGCTGGTTCGAAGTCGAGGCCTGGGAAGAGGCCTTGAGGCTGACCACTATTTCCGGCTGGCAAGAGGGGACCCGCATCAATCTCGAGCGCTCGCTGAAGATCGGCGACGAGCTCGGCGGCCACATCGTCTCCGGCCATGTGGACGGCCAGGCGGAAATCCTTGCCGTCGAGCCGGAAGGCGACGCCGTGCGCTTTCGGCTCAGGGCGCCGGAACATCTCGCCCGATTTGTCGCGCCGAAAGGTTCCGTGGCGCTCGACGGCACATCTCTGACGGTCAATCGGGTCGATGGCGCCGAGTTCGACGTGCTGTTGATCCGCCACTCGCTCGAGGTCACGACCTGGGGTGACCGCCGGGCCGGCGACTTTGTCAATTTCGAGGTCGACACCATGGCCCGCTATGCGGCAAGGCTTGCCGAGTTCCCCGCGCCGAAGGCGGAATGAAAACATTACTGCAGCGACCTTTGGGCGTCTAAAAAGACGCACGGCGCTGTAGCCGAGAAGCCCGCCCCCGGTGACCCCGGGGGCGGGCAATCTGTCAGCGAACATAGATGGTCAATCCACCATCGGCGGCTTCCTCGGCGCCGGCGATGTTGTTCATCTCGACGTTTTGCGTCTTCAGCTTGGCGGCCAGCGGCTTGTTGGCCTCGACTGCGGCCAAGAGGGAGGCGCGTTGCTCCGCCGACGCCTCGTCGATCCACATCCGTGTCTGGTTTTCTTGCTTCAACGTGTCGACGTCGACGACCCTGATATTGTCGCCCTTGAAGGCGCGAACGCTCTGGTCGATGTGGCTCGGCCAATTCATCTTGGCGTCGGTGGCATAGGTCATGCCGCCGAAGCTCAGCGTCGAGAGGGCGGCGATGACGGAAAAAGTCGCGATGCGGTTCATTGTCATGCTCCTTTGCTTTGCGGGCCGCGGCCCGGGCCGGCAATCGAACGCATGACTCGTCGCGATCGCCAGATCCATCGGGCAGCGCCGCCTTGGCCAGCACGGACCGTTTGCGGGTGGGGTCATCCGCAGCGAGGGGTGCTGGACTGTTTCGACTGGTTGAGGCGGCGTCTCCGCGCCGTGCCAACGGTTAGGAAACTGGACCGGAATGTGGCCGTTTCCATGGCGTAACGCACTGAAAAATAATTAAAAATTGTTCATGTTGGCGGATGCCTGGGCGTCAGGCAATGGGGAGGCGCGTCGTCGCCGGCTCGGCTCAGGTTGCGCCCGTCGACCGCCGTTCGAGCATGAGCATCGGTCTGCCGTGGTAGGTGGTGCGCCAGAATTCCCTGAACCCGTGCTTGAGCGCGACCCGGATCGAAGCCTCGTTGCCGGGTTCGATGATGCAGGTCTTTCTGAGGGCGGGAAACTCGCGGTCGCCCCAGGCGAGCGCGGCGGAGACGGCTTCCGACGCGAGGCCGCGGCCATGGCTCCTGGGAGAAAGCGCCCAGCCCATCTCCATCGTTCCCTCTAGCGACGGTGTGATCTGGCGGTGGGGATCGTGAAAGCCGGCCTCGCCAATGAAAGCACCGCCCTCCTTCTCCTGGATCGCAAAGAATCCGAAGCCGAAATAGTGCCACATCCCGACCTGGCGCAAAAAGCGCGTCCAGGATTGTTCGCGCGTGTAGGGAACGCCGCCCACGTAACGTGTCACCTGCTCGTCCGCGAAGAGCGCGCTGTAGGAGGGAAAATCGTCGCGCCGGTAGGGACGCAGTAGAAGCCGCTCGGTCTCGATCACGGGCACACGATGCATTTTCACTCCGGTTTGGCTGATGGGGGAAGTGGTGTTGGGTCTTGAGCATGAGCGCCCGGCTCGCCGTCCCAATATTCCGTCGTGGATCCGGGCCGGCCGATAAAGTCGAACGAAGTCTCGCCCGTGTCGGCCCGCCGGGTTCTGGCGAGGAACTTGCCGGAATCGGGATATTCGCAGATTTCGGTCGCCGCCATGGTCGATATGGACAGATATTTGAGCGGCAGCGTTCCGGTGTTGATCAGGTGATGGGCCGTTTCGGGGCCGCCGGCCGGTGCGCCGAGCACGTCTCCGGGCCTGACGGCATAGCGGTCACCGCCGAAGCGGTATGTTCCCTCACCCTCGAGAATGACGAACAATTCTTCCTCGACATGATGGTTGTGGAAGGGGCAGCCGGATTTGCCGGGCGGCACCTCGCCATAGCTGATGCCGAGGTCCTTCAGCCCAAGAAGTGCGCCGAACGAGGCGTCCCGCGACTCGAAGAACGCGCCCCGGCGCCAGTGGTTGAGGCCGAGCTCCCTGAGACTGACAATCGGCTTGCGGACTTCCGACATGGCGTTCCTCCCGACCGTGGCGGCGCTCCGCAACATGAACAGCTTCACCTTGCAGAATCGTCCGCAATATACTTGAGGTTTTAAGGCTAGTATACGCCGGAACTGTCATCGGGCAGTCTGAAGCGGAGCATGGCGCGGCAAATGGCCCCCGCATGGAGGAATTTGCTTGCCATTCTGTGCAGGCCGTGGTTTGACCGCCGCCTGTGCGGGCCAAGGCCGGCCGATATTTCAAGACAGGTGATCCATGGCGAAGACCAAGCCCGTCCGCATCCTGATTGTGGAAGCGCGCTTCTATGACGATATGGCGGATGCAATGCTCGACGGAGCGAAACATGCGTTGGACGCCGTCGGCGCGAGCTATGATATTGTCACGGTTCCGGGCGCACTGGAAATTCCCGCGGCGGTCGCCATGGCGCTCGACGGCGCCGACGAAGGCGGCACCGACTACGACGGCTTCGTCGCACTCGGCATGGTGATCCGCGGCGAAACCTATCATTTCGACATCGTCGCCAACGAGTCGGCGCGCGCCCTGATGGATCTTGCCGTGAGTGAGAGCCTGGCGCTCGGCAACGGCATCCTGACGGTGGAAAACGAGGAGCAGGCGTGGGCGCGTGCCCGCCGGTCGGAGGGGGACAAGGGCGGCTTTGCCGCACGCGCTGCGCTGACCATGATCGAACTGAAGAACAAGCTGGGTGCAGAAAAGTGACGAACACGCCTTCGGATCAGCCGCTGAAGCAGGCCAACCAGCGCGGCGCCGCGCGCCTTGCGGCCGTTCAGGCGCTCTACCAGATGGAGATCGGCGGAACCGGTGTCCTCGAGATCGTTGCCGAGTTCGAGGCGCATCGCCTTGGTCAGGAACTTGACGGCGAGACCTATCTGAAGGCGGACGCCTCTTGGTTCCGCTCTATCGTCTCCGGCGTCGTGCGCGACCAGCGCAAGCTCGACCCGTTGATCGGATCGGCCCTTCAGGACGACTGGGCGCTTTCGCGGCTCGATTCCACCGTGCGCGCCATCCTGCGCGCCGGCACATTCGAATTGCTGGAGCGCAAGGACGTGCCGATTGCAGTGATCGTTACCGAATATGTCGAGATCGCCAAGGCCTTCTTCGAGGACGAGGAGCCGAAACTCGTCAACGCCGTTCTCGACAGGATCGCCAAGCAGATTCGCTGCGAGCGGCGGAAATAGTCCCTGATGCTTATTGCGGCCGCTGAAGACATCGGAACGGTTCTTCGCGAGGCCCGCCGCAACGTCTTTTTGCTGGGCGTCGCTCAGGCGCTGCTCGGCGTCGTCGGACCGATCAGTTTTGCCGTCGGCGGGGTTGCCGGCCATCAATTGCTCGGCGACGACAAGTCTCTCGCGACTGCGCCGCTGACTGCCTACAATGTCGGCATGGCGCTTGGCGTCATCCTGGTGGCAATCCTGTCGCGATCCGTCGGACGGCGCTTTGCCTTCATGGTCGGCGCGATGATTGCTGTGATCGGCGGCCTGATCGCCGCTGCGGCCCTTTTCCGGGAGAGTTTCTGGGCTTTCGCAGCCGGTCTGGCGATACTCGGCTCCTCGAACGGCTTTACCCAGAAACTGCGTTTCGCTGCCGCGGATGCATCGCCTTCCTTCTACAAGGCGAAGGCGATTTCCTGGATTCTCGGCGGCGGCATCGTCTCGGCGGTCCTGGGCCCCCAGATCGTCATCTTCGCCGGTGACTACTTCGCACCCGTCTGGTTCGCCGGCGCTTTTGTCGCCCTGATGCCGGTCTGCCTCGTCGCCCTTGCCTTCTTCTTGCCCTTGCGGCTGCCGAAAGCCACGGCGACATCGGCCGTGCATGCGGACCTGCCCGCCCGGTCACTCCGCGAGATCGTCAGCGGCCAGCGCTTTTCGACCGGAATGATCTGCGGCATCTCCTCCTATGCACTGATGACCTTCATGATGACGGGCGCCCCGGTCGCCATGGTCGTCGGCTGCGGTTTTTCGAGCGACTTGGCGACGCTCGGGATCCAGTGGCACGTGCTTGCCATGTTCGCCCCGAGCTTCGCCACCGGCTCGCTGATCAGCCGCTTCGGCGCGGAGCGCGTCGTCGCCTGCGGCCTCTTGCTGCTCATGGGCTGTGCGGCCGTCGCCCATCTGGGATTGGCGCTCTGGAATTTCTGGGGCGCGCTCGTCCTCCTCGGGCTTGGCTGGAACTTCGGCTTCATCGGCGCGACAGCGATCGTCGCCCAGAGCTATCGACCGCAGGAGGCGGACAAGGTCCAGGGCTTCCACGACATCGTGTTGTTTTCGACCGTCGCCGGCTCGTCTTTCGCTTCCGGCAAGGTTCTGGCCGTATACGGCTGGGATATGCTCAACGCCGTCATCTGGCCGGTGGCCGGCTTCTGCCTTTTACTCCTCTTTCTCCTGATGCGTGCAGGCAAGAGAGCTGCAGCCTGAAGCCGCCGTTTCTTCCGTGAGGAAACTGGACCACGGGGCCCGGTGTGCCGGTATTTTCAGGGGCTTGACGATCTACTTTCGCAACCGCACTCTGGCCGCGCCGTGACGGCATGCCGCGTGCATGATTCCTTAAATCAGAATCGATTTGAGGACAAAATCATGCAGCAATCCAAAGTGCTACAGCGACCTTTGCGCGTCTAACTGGACGCGCGGCGCTGTAGAGGAGGCGGGTGCGATTCGCGGAAAACGAGGGGCCCGCGGCAGGGAGTTGAGGCCGCGGGTTTTTAACGGAGGATAGTGCGAAATGACCATATTGTTGGGCGTTATCGCATGCGGGTTGCTTTCGGTGGCCTATGCCATCTGGGCAACACAGTCGGTGCTGGCCGCCGACCAGGGGAATGCCCGCATGCAGGAGATCGCAGGTTTTATCAGAGAGGGGGCGCAGGCCTACCTCACGCGTCAGTATACTACCATTGCCATCGTCGGTGTCGTCGTCTTCTTCGCCGCATGGGCTCTGCTGTCGAGTGCGGCCGCCGTTGGTTTCCTGATCGGCGCAGTGCTCTCGGGTGCGGCCGGCTTCATCGGTATGCATGTTTCGGTCAGGGCCAATGTCCGCACGGCCCAGGCCGCATCGGTCAGCCTTGCCTCCGGTCTCGACATCGCATTCAAATCCGGTGCAATCACCGGCCTCCTGGTGGCCGGCCTCGCGCTCCTGGGCGTCTCGGTCTACTATTTCATACTCACCGTCGGCCTCGGCCATGGACCGGCCGAGCGTGAGGTCATCGATGCGCTTGTCGCACTCGGCTTCGGCGCCTCGCTGATCTCGATCTTCGCCCGCCTTGGCGGCGGCATCTTTACCAAGGGCGCCGATGTCGGCGGCGACTTGGTCGGCAAGGTGGAAGCAGGCATTCCGGAAGACGACCCGCGCAACCCGGCGACGATCGCCGACAATGTCGGCGACAATGTCGGCGACTGCGCCGGCATGGCGGCCGACCTCTTCGAGACCTATGCGGTCTCTGTGGTTGCGACCATGGTACTCGCATCAATCTTCTTCGCCAGTGCGCCGATACTCGCGACCGTCATGGTCTATCCGCTGGCAATCTGCGCGGCCTGCATCATCACCTCGATCATCGGCACCTTCTTCGTCAAGCTCGGCACCAACGGCTCGATCATGGGCGCGCTCTACCGGGGACTGATCGTTACGGGCTTCCTTTCGATCTTCGGTCTCGGCGCTGCGACATCGCTGACGATCGGCTGGGGTCCGATTGGCATTGTGGCGGGCCAGGAAGTCACCGGTTGGGCGCTGTTCGCATGCGGCATCATCGGCCTCATCGTCACCGCGCTCATCGTCGTGATTACCGAATATTATACCGGCACGAACAAGCGGCCAGTGAACTCGATTGCGCAGGCCTCGGTGACCGGCCACGGCACCAACGTGATCCAGGGGCTTGCCGTGTCGCTCGAATCGACCGCCTTGCCGGCGATCGTCATCGTCGGCGGCATCATCACAACCTATCAGTTCGCCGGTCTCTTCGGCACTGCGATCGCGGTCACGGCCATGTTGGGCCTCGCCGGCATGATCGTCGCGCTCGACGCCTTCGGCCCGGTCACCGACAATGCCGGCGGCATTGCCGAGATGGCGCACCTGCCGCCCGAGGTGCGCAAGTCGACCGACGCCCTGGATGCCGTTGGCAACACAACGAAGGCTGTGACCAAGGGCTACGCGATCGGCTCTGCGGGGCTGGGTGCGCTGGTGCTGTTCGCGGCCTATTCCAACGACCTCGCTTTTTTCGCCGCGAATGGCGACAAGCATCCCTACTTCGCCGACGTGGGCCCGATCTCGTTCGATCTCTCCAACCCCTATGTCGTCGCCGGGCTGATCTTTGGCGGTCTCATTCCCTATCTCTTCGGCGGCATTGCCATGACCGCCGTCGGAAGGGCAGGAGGCGCCGTGGTCGAGGAAGTGCGCCGTCAGTTCAAGGAAAAGCCGGGCATCATGGAAGGCAAGGACCGGCCGGACTATGGCCGCGCCGTCGATATGCTGACCAAGGCGGCGATCCGCGAGATGATCATTCCCTCGCTCTTGCCGGTTCTCGCACCGATCGTCGTCTATTTCGGCGTGCTGCTGATTTCCGGATCGAAGGCCTCGGCCTTCGCGGCGCTCGGCGCCTCGTTGCTCGGCGTCATCGTCAACGGCCTGTTCGTGGCTATCTCGATGACCTCAGGCGGCGGCGCCTGGGACAATGCGAAGAAGAGCTTCGAGGACGGTTTCGTCGACAAGGACGGCACGCGCCACATGAAAGGCTCGGAGGCGCACAAGGCGTCGGTCACCGGCGACACGGTCGGCGATCCTTACAAGGATACGGCCGGTCCGGCTGTCAACCCGGCGATCAAGATCACCAATATCGTGGCCTTGTTGCTGCTCGCCGTGCTCGCCTGACGCGACGTCCGTTCAACGGAAAAGCCCGCGGAACACGGTTCCGCGGGCTTTATTGTGAGGGCATTTCGTCAGTTATTGCCCGAAGTTCTTGAACAGGTTGCGTGCCGCAGCCTGTCCAGCACCGGGTCCGGTCAGAAGCTGGCCCAGGAAGCTCGTTTCCTTGCCGCCCGTCGGCGTGGTGCGGGACAGCATGTCGAAGACCTTGCCGTCCTTCATCGTATAGTGGGCGAGCTGGCTGACGACGCCTTCCTTGTCGAAATAGACCGCGAGGATAGACTGGTCGATCAGCTTGGGTTTCATGAAGGCGACCGGACGCTTGCGCTTCTGCGAGATGTAGTAGAACACCTCATTGTCGAACGTCGCCGTCGTCGAGGGCGTGCCGAGCGAGAGCAGCACCTGTTCGCGGCTCGACCCGACGGGAACCAGGTTGAGGGTCTCCTGGTCGACGACATAGCCCTGGTGCAGGACTTCGCCGACATTGGTTGCCTGGCAGCCGGCAAGCACTCCAGTGCATAGGGAAGCCACGACCACGGCACGGCCAAGAACTTTCAGGTTTGATGTCAGATACCGCTTCGTCAACGACTGCTCCCCTTGGAGTAACGATGGCATATGCGCCATTGCATTTCGTGCCTGCTTCGGTAAACCAGCTTCGGCTATCATGCAATAACGTCATGGGCGCGTGCCCATGAATTCGAGAAAGCCACGGCTGGCCTTGTTATGATTTTTGGACTGTTCAAGAGAAAAAGCGGCAACATTGCGATTGTGGAGCGCCAGTACGGACTTCTAACCGCGGCGGCGCGCCAGCCATTTCTCTATACTGACCTCGATGTGCCCGACACGGTGATGGGGCGTTTCGAGATGTTGTCGGCGATCCTGATACTTTATTTCCGCCGTACCCGCGCCTCGGCACGCACCGGCCAGGAAATCGCGCAGGAGATCGTCGATGCCTTCTTCGAGGATGTCGACCACTCGATCCGCGAACTCGGCGTCGGCGACGTTAGCGTGCCGAAGAAGATGAAGAAGTTTGCCGGCATGTTCTATGGCCGTCTGGAGTCCTATGCGGCGGCGCTTGAGAACGGCGACAGGCAGGCACTCGCCGACGCACTGCGGCGCAATTTTCATCCGCAGCAAGAAGACGCGCCGCCGATGATCGGCTTGGCACGCTACCTCATTTCCGCCGAAGCCGCGCTCGCGGAAGTCTCGGAAGACCTGGTCGAAACGGGACAGTTGCGCGTTCCGCCGGCAGCGGGCCAGTAGGCGCTCGGCAACGCAGCGGCATCTGCGCATCGGTAAGGACGCGGCGCTGCAGGAAGGATCATTGTCATGACGCAGGAAACCAAACCGGCATTTTCCTACCCGGTAAGGATAGGGCATATTTCGGCCAACCCGGTCAGTGTGCATCTGTCCGCCAACGAGGCCGAGCGGCGGGCGCTTGCGACACTGTGGAAGGTCAATGAGGTCCGCTCGCTTGTCGCCGACCTGCAGATCGGACGCTGGAAGAAGGACGGCGTCAAGATCAAGGGCGAGTTGCGGGCGGAGCTCGTCCAGAGCTGCGTCGTCACGCTGGACCCCGTCGAGGCGGAGATATCCGAACCGGTCGAGGCGATCTTCGTGCCGGAGGGCTCCCGCCTGGCGCGGCAAGCCGACAATGACGGCGGCGAGATGATCCTCGATCCCGGCGGACCGGACATTCCCGATACCTTCTCAGGCGATACGATCGACGTGGGCGTGGTCGTCAGCGAGCATGTGGCGCTTGCGATCGATCCCTATCCCCGCAAGGAGGGCGCTGTCTTCGGCGAGCGCATTGAAAGCACGGCGGCAGATGACAAGCGGCCCAACCCGTTCGCCGTCCTGAAGGATTTGAAAAAGGATTGAAACGCGGTCGGCCGGGCTTACAATTCGGTTGTCACGCAGGCGAAAAGCAGTATTTTGGCCCGACTTCAGCCGAGGGGGCCGTGGTGCCGACGCGCTGCATGCTGGCCAAGTGTCAGAAGGTAGGACGAATCGCCGTTGCGTAAGGATTGCGCAGGGGCGGAATGCGTCGCGTGGCGGGAAGAAGGGATAAGACACGCGTGGTCAGAATTTCACTTGACGTTATGGGGGGCGACTATGGTCCGGAGGTCGTCATCCCGGGTGCTGCCAGGGCACTCGAACGTCACCCGGACATAAAGTTCGTCCTGTTCGGCCAGGAAGCGCGCTGCGCCGAACTCTTGGCCAAGTACCCGAAGCTTCAGGCAAGCAGCACCTTTTATGATTGCGAAATCGCCGTCGGCATGGATGAGAAGCCGAGCCAGGCGCTCAGGCGCGGCCGCGGCAAGTCGACCATGTGGAAAGCGATCGACGCCATCAATGCCGATGAGGCGGATGTGGTGGTCTCGGCCGGCAATACCGGCGCGCTGATGGCCATGTCGGTCTTCTGCCTTCGCACCATGCAGGGCATCCAGCGCCCGGCGATCGCCGCCATCTGGCCGACGCTCAAGGGCGAGAGCATCGTGCTCGATGTCGGCGCGACGATCGGCGCGGACGCACAGCAGCTCATGGACTTCGCCTTGATGGGCGGCGCCATGGCCCGCGCCCTCTTCGAAGTCGAGCGTCCCTCCGTCGGTCTGCTGAATGTCGGCGTCGAGGAGATCAAGGGCCAGGAAGAGGTCAAGGAAGCCGGCAGGCTCATCCGCGAGGCCAATATCGAGGGCATCGAATATTACGGTTTCGTCGAGGGCGACGACATTGGTCGCGGCACCGTCGACGTCGTCGTCACCGAGGGCTTTTCCGGCAACATCGCGCTGAAGGCGGCCGAAGGCACGGCCCGCCAGATCGCCGAGTATCTGCGTTCCGCCATGTCGCGCACCCTTCTTGCGAAGATCGGCTATATCTTCGCCAAGGGGGCCTTCGATCGGCTGCGCGAGAAGATGGACCCGCGCAAGGTCAATGGCGGCGTGTTCCTCGGGCTCAACGGCGTGGTCATCAAGAGCCACGGCGGCACGGATGCCGAAGGCTTCGCCGCCGCGATCGACGTCGGCTACGATATGGTAAAGAACGGCCTGAAGGCCAAGATCGAGGCCGACCTGGCACGCTATCATGGCGCCGAGCCGACCGAAGCCCTGCCGCCGGCATGATTGAAGAGGTTTGATTAGATGATCCGTTCTGTCGTTCGCGGCTTCGGTGCAGCGCTGCCGAAGCGAGTGCTGACCAATAAGGAAATGGAATCCAAGGTCGACACGTCCGACGAATGGATCGTGCAGCGGACCGGCATTCGCCAGCGCCACATCGCCGGCGAGGGCGAGACGACCGCCTCGCTCGGCGAGAAGGCGGCGCGCGCGGCGCTCGAGAGGGCCGGCCTGACCGCCGATGACCTCGACCTGATCATCGTTGCGACCTCGACGCCCGACAACACCTTCCCGGCGACGGCGGTCAATATCCAGAACCGCCTCGGCATGCGCCATGGGGCAGCCTTCGACCTGCAGGCAGTCTGTTCCGGCTTCGTCTATGCGGTCGCCACGGCCGATGCCTATATTCGGGGCGGCCTTGCCAAGCGTGCCCTGGTCATTGGTGCCGAGACATTCTCGCGCATTCTCGACTGGTCGGACCGCACGACCTGCGTGCTCTTCGGTGACGGCGCCGGCGCAATCATCCTCGAAGCGCAGAAAGGCGAGGGCACCACCGCCGATCGCGGCGTGCTGACGGCGCAACTGCGCTCCGACGGCATGCACGGCGACAAGCTCTATGTCGACGGCGGCCCTTCGACGACCGGCACCGTCGGCCATCTCCGCATGGAGGGGCGCGAAGTCTTCAAGCACGCCGTCGGCATGATCACCGACGTGATCGAGGCGGCATTCGAAGCAACGGGAACGTCGGCCGACGATGTCGACTGGCTGGTTCCGCACCAGGCCAATCGCCGGATCATCGACGGTTCGGCGAAGAAGCTCGGCATTCCGAACGAAAAGGTTGTGGTGACCGTTGACCTGCACGGCAATACGTCCGCCGCTTCCATTCCGCTGGCGCTCGACACCGCCGCCTCCGACGGCCGCATCAAGAAGGGTGACCTCGTGATGCTCGAAGCCATGGGCGGTGGCTTCACCTGGGGTTCCGTTCTCATCCGCTGGTAAAAAAATTGAATGACCGCAGGCGCTTGACCGAAAAAGACAAGGGCAATAGTCTTCAATCGCTGATCGGCATGCCAGACATCGGTGGGGGAAGATGAGCGGAAAAACAGTAACGCGAGCAGACTTGGCTGAGTCGGTTTTTCGCAAAGTCGGTTTGTCTCGGACGGAGTCTGCCGAGCTAGTGGAGACTGTTATCGACGAGATCTGCAACGCAATCGTGCGTGGCGAGAGCGTGAAACTGTCTTCTTTCGCAACCTTCCAGGTGCGCGACAAGAACGAACGCATCGGGCGAAACCCGAAGACCGGCGAGGAGGTGCCGATCTCGCCGCGCCGGGTGATGACGTTCAAGGCCTCCAACGTGCTGAAGCAGCGGGTCTTGAAGGCGCATCTTAGCCGAAGGGCCAAGCAGAAGCAGACAGGCACGGCCTCCTGAGGAACGGCCGCAACCACAAATGTGGTTGAAAACCCATCCATAAGCCATTGAAATGGGCCTGATTCGTGCGATCATCGCGCATGATCCAGTCATTGCGACTCGTCACTTCGCTATGGAAATGGGGACGACATGGAAAAGAGCCCGGACGCCTTCCGCACCATCAGCGAGGTCGCAGACGAACTCGATTTGCCTCAGCACGTGTTGCGGTTCTGGGAGACGCGTTTCCAGCAGATCAAACCGATGAAGCGTGGCGGCGGCCGGCGCTACTACCGGCCCGAAGACGTCGATCTGCTCAAGGGCATTCGCCACCTGCTCTATGATCACGGCTACACGATCAAGGGCGTGCAGAAGCTTCTGAAGGCCAATGGCAACAAGTTCGTCGCCGCGATCGCGAGTGGCGATCTGGCCACCGTCGAGGCGCTTGCGGCGTCCAGCCATGAAGAACCGCCGGCGCCGAAGATCGGTGTCGCGGATGAGGATCAGATCGTCGGCCGCGCCAAGGCCCCGGCAAGCCGACGCTTCTTCTCATTTGGCGCCGGCAGCGACGATGCGGAAATTTCGATCGGCAAAGCCTCTGTCGGCAAAGAGGACCGGGCGCTCCTGCAGGAAGCGCTCTATGATCTTCTGGAGTGCAAACGGCTGCTCGACCAAGTGCGGTAACACTTTAGATCACGATGATTTTGGGCCTGATCGCCCCAAAATCATAAACGTGATCAATTCTAAAAACTTAGAGCGGGATGCGGGCGGAAAACCGCCCACACTTTTCCTCATCCCGCTCTGGCGGAGGACGGTCATCGCACCATCAATACCGGGACAACCGGGACGTCGATCATCGCCTTCGTCACACCACCGAATATCTTCTCGCGCACACGCGAATGCCCATAGGCGCCCATCACCATCAGGTCGGCCGACATGTCGAGCGCATGCTGATTGAGAACCTCCTCGACCCGGCGTCCGGCACCCGGAAGCCGATCGACCGTCACTTTGACGCCGTGACGCGCGAGATAGGCGGCAATATCGGCGCCTGGCTCTCCGCCGCTCCTGCCCGAAGCTGCCCCCGAAGCCGGTTTTGGATCGACCAGGACGACATTCACGCCCTCGGCATTTCTCATCATATCCAGCGCTTCGCGGGCCGCCCGTGCCGACTCGATGCTCGCGTTCCACGCCAGGAGAACTTTTCTCGGCCGCAAGGTCGCCGATTGGAGATCGGCGGCGAGCAGGACCGGTCGCGCTGAATGGAAGAGAGTGCCCTCGACGACGCCGGCCCGCAGTCGCTCGTCGCTTCTCAAGCTCGAGCCGATCACGGTGAGATCGGCATACCGCGCCCGTTCTCCGATGTCGTGCTCGAGCCACATCGACTCGGCGTATCGTCCAACCACATCGTAAGATACTCCAAGGCCGTCGAGCACGTTCCTGGCTTCCTTGACCGCCCTGCCAAGGTCCTCGATGTCGCTGGCCCTTTCGTCGAGCCAGGCCGCCGACATGGCGGCAAAGTCTCCCACCGGAGGCAAGGTGGCGATCTTGATAGGCAGAACCGAGAGATGCGCACCGTCCGATGCGCAAAGATTTGCTGCTGCCCGAAGGTCACTTTCGAACTGGCTGACGCCAACGACAAGGAGAATGGTTTTGTAGGACATGGTTGGGTCTCCCGAAGCCTGAGCCTGGAATGCAATTTACTTCCCGGTAACGACGTCGACATTGATCGGGGTCAACAACGCCCATTGGTCGCTGTTACAGGCGAGACCGGAGAGGCGGGATCCTGTCGTGAAAGACCACGGATCGTCCGTCGCCGCATGCCGGCCGTCCCGCATCCTCCTGCAACGCGTCGAGGAGGAAGCTCATCTCGCCGAGCCCAGGGGATTGCGACATGACGACATCCAACGCCGCGTCCCGCCAACGATTGCGCTTCGAGCGGTCCATGGAAAACACCCTTTCACCGTTCAGTCTTCGCTCGTCGGCGGCTGGTGCGCGCCGGCGGCTCGATCGATCTCCGACTGAGTCTCCGGAGCCAACTGCAACTGACGCGCCTGTTTCAGCAGATTTGACGCCAGCTCCGCTGCGCGATATCGCCGAAAAGCAGTCCGGCTTCCGCGATCATGCCTTCGTCGAGTGCGCCGGGTTCGTTCGGATTGAAATCGCCGAGCAGCACAAGCAGCGCCTCGATTCGTCGCCGCTGGTTGTCCGCGAGACCGAGGAGGCGCTCCGTGATTCGGGCACCTTCAAGTCTCTCGAGGTCGCGCAGCGCCTCCTCCATTCGGTCGCGGCATTCGCAGTCGGCCGCGCCGTTCAGCATGACGCCACGCATCCGCTTGACTGCGCGACTGATTTCTTCGCTGGTTTGGGCGAAAGCCGATGCGATCGCGGTTGCAGCGTCGTTCGGTCTCATTCCGCCCCCCGGTGTCCAATGTTGCGGGCGCGGGCCACCCAGGCGGCGCCCTCCTGGCCGTGGTGAAATCCGTTTGAAAGCGGGGCCGCGGGATAGAGCTGCCGAAGCCGGGCAATACCGCCTTCGGCATCCGTGCGGCCGTGTAGAACGTCATCGTAGAGGCTGGCGACCGCCACCATGTCGCAATCCTGCGGCGACAGCCGGAAGCGGCTGACGCCCATTGAGACGAGGTCCAGCAACTCGGTAAGGAGGGACTGGCAGGTGAACGAAACTGTCTGCACCCCATTAAGGGCGAGGAAGGACTGACGGTCGAGAGTCTTCACCGGCAAACCGTCGGGGTCCTCGGCGCAGACGAACTGGCAATTGTCCTTGATGTGCCCTTTGGCGCGGGCATGCGCACAGCGCGCGGAAATGGCGAGCGGCATTCGCCCGAAGGCGTGCACTTCGAACGCGGTGTCCGGTGTCCCGGCGGCGATCTCGGCGATCGAGCTCGCCGGCAGTTCGGGCGGCAAGCATATGCTCGACGCACCCCGCCTTGCCAGCAAGCGGGCCGTCGCTGCGTTATAGATATTGATGAGCGGCCCGATCGAATGGGGTCTGCCTTCGAGCAAAGCGAGGGCGGAAAGGTCGTTCGCCTCGATCGGAAAGTGGCTGTCGGCGACCAGGGAACGCACATATTGGCTCTCGCGTTCGAGCGTCACGAGGGCGAGGGTGGAAAGGACGACATGCTTTCCTGCCGCCTCCAGCCGCTCGATCACTGCCGGCAAATGCGGTTCGGTGAAGTGCAGCCGCTTCGAACAGACGGTTTCACCGATGATCACATGGTGCACCGGCGCCTCGTCGGCAATGCGGTAGTAAAAGTCTCGCCACTTGTCGCCCTCCCAAAGATAGAGGACCGGGCCGAGGCTGAGTGTGGGAGGACCGGAATTCACCATCGCGTTACCTCCAGCGCTTTTCGTAGGCGCCGGACGTCGTGCGCTGCCCCTCGCTCAACAGCCTGAGGCGGGCAAGCAGGGGCCGGCGGTGCTCGGGTTTAGCATCGAGTGCCTTGCGCAGCGTCGAGACGACTTCGGCGACATAGGCCTTGCCGCGCTGCCGGCCCTCGATCTTGAGCGCGCTGACGCCCGCCTCTCTCAGAGCGTCGATCTGGTCCATGACGTCGAGGGAAACCGGATCCTCGAAGGCATAGCCGCTAGCATCGGCGATATCGAAGCGGCCCTTGCAGAGCGTCGGGTAGCCGGCCGCTTCCTCGCGCGGAAAGCGGTTGATCGTATAGGACCCGAGCTCCGAGACGAGGTCGCCGCCATCCTGCCGATAGCGCACATGGCTGGCCGGCGAGCACACACCGTTCATGTTGGGCGATTTGCCGGTAGCGTAGGAGGAGAGCGAGCAGCGGCCCTCGGCCATCACGCAGAGCCCGCCGAAGACGAAGACCTCGATCTCGCAGCGAATCTGACGGGCGAGGCGGCCGATGTCGGAGATCGTCAGCGTGCGCGGCAGCACGACCCGCTTGGCGCCGAAGGCTTCGACCAGAAAATTCACCGCGTCCGGGTTCGATGCAGAGGCTTGCACCGAGACGTGCAGCCGTTGCTCCGGATAGGTCTCGGCGACATGGGCCATCAGGCCGAAATCGGCAAGGATGAGCGCGTCGGCGCCAAGGCGAACGGCATCCGCCGCAGCCTCGTACCACAGGCTCTCGTGGCCGGCGCGCATGAAGGTGTTGAGCGCCACGAAAGTCTGGGTTCCCTTGCGCCGGGCATAGGAAATCGCGTCCTGAAGCTCCTCGCGCGAAAAGTTGAGGCCGGGAAAATTGCGTGCGTTTGTTTCGTCACGGAAGCCGCAATAGACCGCATCGGCGCCGGCATCGACCGCTTCGCGGAAGGCGGCCGGGGTTCCGGCCGGGCAGATCAGTTCCATGCGACCGTCTCCCCGGCAAGCGCGCGCCGACGGATCGCAGCCGCCGTTCGGCTGATAAGCGGGGCGAATGGTCCGGTGGCCGCGCCGAGATCGCGCGGCAGGTCGATGTCCGAGCCGTCGAGGGCATTGCGCAGCGCCAGCATCGCCTCCATGTCCCCGGTGACGGTGAGCGCCCGTGAAAAGAACAGCGCATCGGCGTCGCAGCGGCCTTCGAGAAGCGCCAGCAGCAGGAACAACGGTCCTTCCACTGCGGCATCGGTCGAGGGATCTGCGGCCCGGCGCAATACGGAGATTGCCGGCCGCGCCGGCTCGACCAGGAAGACGAGCGCCAGGTCGGTAGGCCGGAAGGCATAACGCTTCGGTTTGTGCTCGCCAAGGCGCTCGAAGAGCGTCGGATGCCGCTTGAGCAAACTCTTGAACATGAGCTTCACCGCCCCCTCGATCAGGGGAATCGGCACGACGGCAAGGGGCGCGGCCAGCGGGCGTGGGACTTCCATAACTCTCGCCTTTCGCGAAATGACGATTCGGCACTGAGCCTAGCGCGATGTCCGCTGCACAATTTGAGCCAGCGCAAAGACAGAAGTGGTTTCGCGGGCGAGACAGCGCGCATGAATCGCGCAGAGTCACCCATTCGCCGCTTTTCCGGGCTTCAGGAATTCGCCGCCATGCTCGAGCAGCGCGGCCGGTTGCGCCGCATATCGCGACCCGTTTCGCTCGTGCATGAGGTGACGGAGATCCACCGGCGCGTGCTCAAATCAGAGGGGCCGGCATTGCTCTTCGAGAACCCGGTCGATGCCTCCGGCCGCCTTTGCGACATGCCGCTTCTCGTCAATCTCTTCGGCACGCAAGAGAGGATCGAGTGGGGATTCGGCCTTCCGACAGGCGGGCTGCCGGCGCTGGCGGATATGCTGGCGGAGCTGCGCGAACCGAGACCGCCGCAATCGGTGAAGGATGCCTGGAGCAAGCTGCCGCTGTTGAAAGCCGCGGTCGCGATGCGGCCGCGAAGCGTGGCACGGCCGCCGGTGCAGGAGATGGTGTGGCGCGGTGCGGAAGTGGACCTGGCGCGTCTGCCGATCCAATGGTGCTGGCCGGGCGAGCCCGCGCCGCTCGTCACCTGGCCGCTGGTGATCACCCGTGCGCCGGACGATCCGAGCGACGTCAATGTCGGCATCTACCGCATGCAGGTGCTCGGCCCGAACCGGCTCGTCCTGCGGTGGCTGGCGCATCGCGGCGGCGCCCGCCACCATCGCTTATGGCAGCAACGCGGCGAGGACATGCCGGTGGCGGTCGCGATCGGTGCCGATCCGGCGACGATCCTTGCGGCGGTGATGCCCTTGCCCGAGAATATGAGCGAGCTCAATTTCGCCGGACTGTTGAAGGCCGAGCGGCCGCAGGTCGCCCCGGCGATCACCGTTCCGCTGTCGGTCCCGGCCACGGCCGAGATTGTCTTGGAGGGCATTGTCTCGGCTGAGGAGACTGCCGAAGAAGGTCCCTACGGCGACCACACGGGCTATTACAACTCCGTCGAGCGCTTTCCGGTGATGACGCTGTCGGCCATCACCATGCGCCGCAAGCCCTACTATCTTTCGACCTATACGGGCCGCCCGCCGGATGAGCCGTCGAAGCTCGGCGAGGCGATGATGGAGCTCTTCCTGCCGCTGGTGAAGCGGCAATTCCCGGAAATCGTCGACCTCTACCTGCCGCCGGAGGCGTGCTCGTACAGGGCCATGGTGGTCTCGCTCGACAAGCGATATCCGGGTCAGGCGAAGCGGATCATGATGGGCCTGTGGTCGATGCTGCCGCAATTCACCTACACCAAGCTGATCATCGCCGTCGACCCGGATATCGACGTCAGGAATTGGGCCGACGTCATCTGGGCGCTTTCGACCCGCTTCGACGCCAGCCGCGATGTCACCATCCTCAACGACACGCCCATCGACTATCTCGATTTCGCCTCGCCAAAGCCCGGCCTCGGCGGCAAGCTAGGGCTGGATGCGACCCGCAAGCTCGGGGCCGAGACGGAGCGCGAGTGGGGACGTGTTCTCGAAATGCCCGCGGAGATCGTCAGCCGGGTCGATCGCCTGTGGGGGGAACTGGGCCTCGGGCAAAGTTCATGAGCAGCCGGAAGCCCGCAATTTGCGGTTAGAAAGCAGTCGCCAAAAGCAAGGGGTCGGCATAGAACAGCGCAGCATGGCCGCCCGCGAGCAGCCACAGCGTGAGGGCCGCGGTCGCCACGGCTGCGAAGGCGAGCGGCCGATCGCCTCTGATGCGAGTGCGTCCGGAGAGCACCGCCGCGAAAGGCAGGATCGACGTCGCCGCGGCCTCTCGTGACCATTTTTCCCCGAGCCGTCGGCGCGCACGCTTCTCCAGCATCGGTATGCTGGCGAGCGCGAACAGCGCGAAGCCCCCGAAGAGGATCAGCGAGCGCAGGTCACCATTGGCGACCAGATGGCCGAGCGCCCAGATGGCGAAGCCCCAGAGAACAGGATGTCGGGTGATCGCCACGATTGCGCCAGGCATCGCGCCCTGGCGGATCGAGGCCGACAGCGGGTTGACGCTGAAGAGCCCAGCGACCACGAGAAAGACACCGGTCGGGGCGGCGATCAGCGTGACCCAGGCCTGCCAGGCCGCCGGGTCCCAAAGAGGAATGTAGTCGACGTTCAACGCCGAGTAGAACACCCAGCCGAGGACGAGGATAGAGACGAGCGAATAGAGCGAGAAATAGGTCGCCCTGCCGAGGCGTGCTATCAGCCGCTCGCGAATGGCGGGCATCGCCGGAATGGAGTGGAGGAGCAGAAAAACGAACAGCGCCAGTAAGAATTCAGCCATCTGAATTTGCCTCGGAGCTGACCAGAAATGCCCCGCTCCATTCTAGTGTGATGTCTTCGACCGCCGCATCGCTTCGATCGTCGCCTGGTCCGCAGCGACGTGGCGGCGCAGCCCATCGAGAAAGACGCGCAGCATAGAGTCGATCGCCTCCCAGGCAAACTTGCTTCTCCCCGATGCAGCCCCCTGGAGCGTCGCGGCGAGATGCTTGTGCGAGGGCTTTTCGACCGTCTCGACAAGATGCAAGGCCGATATCTGCGTCGCGGTCGCGATGCAATGCGCCCGGTCCATGCGGCCGGCGATCGAATCGACGATGGCCTCTACTGCATCACAGAGGGCGAGCAACTCGCGATATCTTGCCTGAAGGCTGTCGAGCGGCGCGGGCGGGACCAATGATCTTTACTCCCTCATCGGTCGATGAACAGGACGGCGGCGCAGGCGACGGATGCCAGCACGGCGGCGACGGTGCCGGTGCGTTGCAGGACGCCCATCCGGTAGAGCACCAGGGAGAAGATGATGATGATCGGGGTGGCGACCGAGAGGCCGATCTGTGCGTCGTTCATGGCGATCTCCGTTTTCACGGAACATAGCGGGACGGCTGGACTGGTCTTTGATCAAGAGCAAAGAACCGGCCGCTCCTTTTTCCTATCCGCTCAGTAACCGATGCGGAGACGCGGCATGGAAAACGCAACGATGGCCGGCGCCGCCGGCGAAGAGGAAACCGACACCTTCATTCTGTGGGTGCTGATCTGGAGCGAGCTTGCCGCCTTCGGCATTCTCATCGGCGCCTTCCTGGTGGCGTCGATGATCGCGCCGGAGGATTTCGCCGTCGCACGGCTGCACCTCAAACCGGGAATTGCCGCTCTCAACACCCTCGTGCTGCTGACCAGCGGCTGGCAGGCGGCGATCGCGGCGGGGCAGCGCGCGTCCGTCAGCAGGCGGCGCCGGGCATTGGTGCTGGCGGCGCTTCTTGGCTTCGCTTTCGTTGCCATCAAGATCTACGAATACAGCACCGAAATCCGCTTTGCCGGCGAGGCGGCGTTTCATTCCTTCTTCGAACTTTACTTCATCCTCACCGGCTTTCATCTCGTCCACGTTGGCTTCGTCGGCATCGTGCTGCTCATCGTCGCCTGGAGACCGCGTCCGGCCAATGTCGTTCTCGTCACCACCCTCTGGCACGTGATCGATCTCGTCTGGATCGTCATGTTCCCGATACTCTATCTGGTGTGAATAGGATGACCGATCGCACCCCCCGACAGTTGACGAACACCTGGATCATCCTCGTCCTGATGGTTCTTGCTGGTCTGCTGCTTTCGCTTAAAGTCCAGAACTCTGCCGCCCCACTGGTTCTCACGCTCGGCTTCCTGATGCTCGCGGTCCTGAAGGCCCGTCTCGTCGTGCTGGATTTTCTCGGCCTGCGTTCCGGCCCGCGGGTCTTGCGGGTCGGCCTTATCGCCTGGCCGCTCTTCTTTTCGCTTGCCGCTGCGGCAAAAGCTCTCATCGCATCCGTTTCTCACGTCGGTTGAACGGCTCTTCGCCGCTTGTTTGCCGAAACGCAAAGACCGGCCGCGTGCAAACCTTAGAAGGGATCGCGTTTACCGGTGGGCGGGGGACTCCGCGGCCGACCGGCGGGAATTGCGCAGGTCCGCGTGATTGCGGCCTCCGGGAATCGAAAGGACCATGGGATGGCAGAACGCCTTACCAAGACAGGGGCACGTAACGTCTTCTACGGCGGCTCCATCTTCTTCTTCGCAATCTTTGTCGGCCTCACGGCCCACAGCCACTACTACATGAAGACCGAATCCACTGACGAGTCGACGCTGACCGACTCCGTGGCGCGCGGCAAGCACGTCTGGGAGAAGAACTCCTGTATCAACTGCCACACCCTGCTCGGCGAAGGCGCCTATTTCGCGCCGGAGATCGGCAACGTGTGGAAGCGATGGGGCGGCGAGTCCGATCCCGAAGGCGCGCGCGAGACGCTCAAGTCATGGATGGCCGCACAGCCCTCCGGTGCCGAGGGGCGGCGGCAGATGCCGCAATTCAATCTCACCGAGCAGGAACTGAACGACCTTGCCGACTTCCTCGAATGGACGAGCCGCATCAAGACGCAGAACTGGCCTCCGAACGAGGCGGGCTGAGACGGCGGGACAAGGAGAAAAGACATGAAATATCAAACCCAAAAGGTCGCGATGCTGTATTTCTACGGTGCGCTCGGCCTGTTTCTTGCCCAGGTCCTGTTCGGCGTGCTCGCCGGCACCATCTACGTGTTGCCCAACACGCTCTCCGAACTGCTGCCCTTCAACATCGTTCGCATGGTGCATACCAACGCGCTGATCGTTTGGCTGCTGATGGGCTTCATGGGCGCCACCTATTATCTCTTGCCGGAAGAAGCGGAAACCGAACTCTATAGTCCGAAGATCGCGATCGCCCAGTTCTGGATCTTCCTGATCGCCGCGGCCGTTGCCGTCGTCGGCTATCTCTTCCACATCCACGAGGGCCGGGAATTCCTCGAACAGCCCTTTGCGATCAAGGTCGGCATCGTTGTCGTGGCGTTGATGTTTCTCTTCAACATCACCCTGACGGTCCTCAAAGGCCGCAAGACGACGGTCACCAACATCCTGATCTTCGGCCTCTGGGGCGTGGCAATCTTCTTCCTGTTCGCCTTCTACAACCCGATCAATCTCGCACTCGACAAGATGTACTGGTGGTATGTCGTGCATCTTTGGGTCGAAGGCGTGTGGGAGCTGATCATGGCCTCGGTGCTCGCCTTCCTGATGATCAAGCTCAACGGCATCGACCGCGAGGTCGTCGAAAAGTGGCTCTACGTCATCGTCGGCCTGGCGCTCTTCTCCGGCATCCTCGGCACCGGCCACCATTATTACTGGATCGGCGCGCCGGGTTACTGGCAGTGGATCGGCTCGCTGTTCTCGACGCTCGAGGTCGCGCCCTTCTTCACCATGGTGGTCTTCACCTTCGTGATGACCTGGAAGGCCGGCCGCAAGCATCCGAACAAGGCGGCACTGCTCTGGTCGATCGGCTGCTCGGTGATGGCGTTCTTCGGTGCCGGCGTCTGGGGCTTCCTGCACACGCTGTCGTCGGTCAACTACTACACCCACGGCACGCAGGTCACCGCCGCCCACGGGCACCTCGCCTTCTTCGGTGCCTATGTGATGCTCAACCTTGCGATCATGGCCTATGCAATTCCGGAGATCCGCGGGCGGGCGCCCTATAACCAGTGGCTGTCGATCGTCAGCTTCTGGGCCATGTGCAGCGCGATGTCGGTAATGACCTTCGCACTCACCTTCGCCGGCGTCGTTCAGGTTCACCTGCAGCGGGTCCTCGGCGAGAGCTTCATGGCCGTGCAGGATCAACTGGCGCTCTTCTACTGGGTGCGCCTCGGCTCCGGCGTCGTCGTCCTGATCTCGGCGCTGATGTTCATCTGGGCGGTCCTGGTCCCCGGCCGAAGCCGGAGTCTGGCTCCCAGCCAGGCCGTTCAACCTGCCGAATGAGGTCCAGCGGGCGGTCCGATGACGGGCCGCCCGCCCTTTCTCCTCTCAATTGATTTCGGAGTCTCCCCCCATGAACATCGCCTTGAAAAGCCCGCTGACTGCGGAACACGACATCCCGGCCTATTCTCCCTCGGGTCAGGAATGTGCGCTCTTCGAAAGCGCCTGGGTTCGCCAGCTGCCGCTGCTCTTGAAGGGGCCGACCGGCTGCGGCAAGACGCGCTTCGTCGCCCACATGGCCGCAAGACTCGGCCTGCCGCTCGCAACCGTATCGTGCCATGACGACCTTGCCGCCGCGGACCTGACCGGCCGCTATCTCCTCAAAGGCGGTGATACCGTGTGGGTCGACGGGCCGCTGACGCGCGCCGTCCGTGAGGGCGGCATCTGCTATCTCGACGAGATCGTCGAGGCCCGCAAGGACGTCGCCGTCGTGCTCCATCCGCTCACCGACGACCGGCGCATCCTGCCGCTGGAACGCACCGGCGAGGTGCTCGAGGCGCCGCCCGGCTTCATGCTGGTCGTCTCCTATAACCCCGGCTACCAGAACCTCCTGAAAACCCTGAAGCCGAGCACGCGCCAGCGTTTCGTCGCCATCGAGTTCGACTTCCTGCCGCGGGATCGCGAGATCGCCGTCGTCTCTGAGGAAAGCGGCCTCGACGAAGCCCGGGTCGCGCCGCTCGTCGATCTCGCCCACCGGCTGCGGGCCTTGAAAGGCCACGACCTCGAGGAAGGCGTGTCGACGCGCCTCATCGTCTACTGCGCGAGCCTGGTCGATAGCGGCCTGTCGCTGCGCGACGCGGTGATCGCGACGATGATCGAGCCGTTGGCGGACGAGCCGGACGTCAAGGCGGCGCTGATCGAGGTCGCCGACGCGATCATCCGCTAGAGCGGGATGAGGAAAGTGTGCGCGGTTTTTCGCCCGCATCCCGCTCCAATTCTCTAAAGGACCGACGAATGCTGGATTTTCTCGAACTCGAAGAAACCGTCGGCCGCGCCTGGCACCGCCTCGTCGGCAATACGCGCACCTGGCCGCGATTTCCGGACGAGGCCGTCAGGCTCGAAGAGGTTCAGGCCGTCCTTGCCGTCTACTTCCGCGGTCTCGGCGGTGAGCGGGCGGTGCAGATCGCGCCTGCCCGCGGCCGCACCTCGACGCATCGTCTGCGGTTGCGCCAGCGCATGGGGCTCGGCGAGGAAAAGCTTGTGCAGCCGGCGCGCGACCACGCAACGCTGATGCTACCGGCGGAAATCGATTTCTTGCCTCTGCGTCGGCTCAACCGCGATCTCTACTTCTGGCTGGCGGCGACGATGGCGGTCATGCCGCTCTCGCCGGTCCGTGACGGCGATCCTCTCGCCCGTGATCTGTCAAGCCTCGCTCGGGCAGAAGAGACGGTGAGGGCAGTACTCACGACCTTCCCGGCGCTGCGTCCGCGCTATCGGCGTCTCTGCAGGGCAGTGCTCGACGTACGGCAACGGCGGTCGCTTCCGGCGGTCGAGCAGCATGTCGAAAATCGAATCCTGGACATGCTGAAAAGAGGTGCCGGACGGATCGAGGAGGTGATGCCGGTGATCTTTCCCAGTCGTGCGCCGCCCGGCTACCTGCCGATGCTGCCGGTGCCGCTTTGGCCCGACGCGCTGCTGCGTGAAGAGACGGAGCGGCGAAACGGCGAAGACGAGCCGGCGCGCGGTGGCGGCAGGGCGGAGGGACCGGAGACGACGCGCCATGTGGCGACGCGCGAGGCGCAGCGGCAGTCGGAGCGGAGCCCCTTCATTCTCAATCGCTTCGAGAAGATCCTCGCCATGGCCGAGATGGTCAATGTCGATCGCCCCGCGGACGACAGCGACGATCACGACGCCAGCGCGGCCGACGAGCTCGACGACATGACGCTCGGCGAGCGTCATGGTCGTCCGGCGGCGCGCTTTCGCTTCGACCTCGACCTGCCGCCAGAAGCGCTCGACCGGACCCCGCTCATGGCGGAACTTACCTATCCCGAATGGGACTATCGCAGCGGCAGCTACCTCAAGGATCATTGCCGAGTGCTTGCCGCGCCGGCTTCGGCAGCAGGCACGGTCGGCGAAGCGGACCCGGCGACGAAGAGCCTGATCCGGCGCGTGCGTCGCCAGTTCGAAGTCTTGCGGCCGCGTCACGAGATGCTGCGGGCACAGATCGACGGAGCCGATCTCGATCTCGATGCGGTTGTGCGGGCTCGAACCGACCTTAGGGCCGGGGGGCAGGGCAGCAACCGCATCCACATGATGAGCCGTCCGCAGGCGCACGATCTCGCAGTGACGATCCTTGTCGACGTGTCGCTTTCAACCGACGCCTGGTTCGACGATCTGCGCGTCCTCGACGTCGAGAAGCAGGCGCTTCTGGTTCTGGCGCACGGGCTCTCCGCCTGTGGCGATGCCCACGAAATCCTCACCTTCACCTCGCGGCGGCGGGACTGGGTGCGGATCGAGACGGTCAAGGCTTTCGACGAGGCGATGAGCGCAACGATCGAGGCACGCATCGCGGCGCTGAAGCCCGGTTACTATACCCGCATCGGCACCGCCATCCGGCACGCAGCAGCGGGGCTTGTCGAACGGCCGAACCGCCGCAAGCTCCTGATCGTCCTCACCGACGGCAAGCCGAACGACGTCGATCACTACGAGGGACGCTTCGCGCTCGAGGACAGCCGCCGGGCTGTCGGCGAAGCACGCCGCTCGGGGATCAGCGTATTCGGGGTGACGGTGGATCGCGAGGCGAAATCCTATGTCCCGGTGATCTTCGGGCAGAACGGCTATGCCGTCGTCAGCAATATCGGCCGGCTGCCTCAGGCCCTGCCGGCAATCTATCGCGGCCTCGTAAGATAGACGGGGGCAGGTCGCGAGGTGGAAGGCCCGGCATGCGCGTACATGCCGGGCCTTTCTGTCTGAGGCGACATCTCATCCGACTGCAGCGTTCGGGCCGACTGGGTATGCACGCCGAAACATGACGCCACCGATGCCGCAGGGAGCACCTCTGGGAACACCCCCCTCTGGCCTGCCAGCCATCTCCCCCACAAAGGGGGGAGATCGGCTAAAGCACCGATCTGCCTTGCAAAATTCAACTTCGCCCAAGGCGAAGCGTGGATGATGGGCGAGACATTGCCGGTGTCGAATCTCCCTCCTTGTGGGGGAGATGCCCGGCAGGGCAGAGGGGGTATCAACGCCCGCCTTTCCTGGCAGGCTACGCCGCCTTGCTGTGGGTTCGCGCCGATTGCTCCAGATAGGCGTCGAAGGCGGCGGCGACGGCTCGAATCAGGAATCGTCCTTCGTCGTGCAACCGTATGACCCCGCCGACGTTTTCGAGGACGCCGTCGCTCTCCAGCATTGCGAGCTTGGCGTTGCCGTGGAGCAGCATCTGCGGATCGAAGCCGTGTGCGGCGGCGATGGCGGGCACGTCGACGCGGAAGTCGCACATCAGCCGCTCGATGACATTTGCCCGCAGCCGGTCCTCCGCCGTCAGGCTGTAGCCCTTCACGGTAGCAAGACGGCCGGAGGCGATCCGCTGTGCGTAGACACCGGGGGGTATCTCGTTCTGGACATAGCCGGCCGTCATCCGGCCGATTGCCGAGGCGCCGAAGCCGATGAGGGTCTCGCAGGCATCGGTGGTGTAGCCCTGGAAATTGCGGTGCAACTGCCCATTTTCCTGCGCGAGCGCCAGGCTGTCGTCCGGCCGGGCGAAATGGTCGAGGCCGATACGGCGATAGCCGGCCGCAATCAGGGTTGCGGCGATCGCCTCCGCCTGGGCAACGCGGCCTTCCGCGTTGGCGAGCGCGGCCTCGTCGATCAGCTTCTGATGCTTCTTGAAGGAAGGAATATGGGCATAGCCGAAGACGGCGAAACGGTCCGGCCCCATGGCGATTGCGGCTTCGGCCGTCGCGATGCAGGACTCGACCGTCTGGTGCGGCAGGCCGTAGATGAGATCGAAATTGATGCTGTCGACACCGGCCCGCCGCAGCCGGGAAACCGCCTCCAACGTTTGCTCCTCGCTCTGGACCCGGTTGATCGCCATCTGGACGACCGGGTCAAAGCTCTGCACCCCGAGACTTGCCCGGCGGACCCCGGCTTCTCCGAGAGCCGTCGCCATCTCCTGCTCGAGCGTCCGGGGATCGATTTCCACCGCGATCTCGGCGGTATCGGCGAAGTCGAAACGCTCGCGCAGAAGCCGGACAAGCGCCAGCATTTCCTCCGGCCGCATGATTGTCGGCGTTCCCCCGCCGAAATGCACATGGTCGATGTTGAGTGGTGCCTTCGTCCTTGCGGCGACGACGCCTATCTCCTCGCGGAGCATGTCGAGATAGTCGAGGATCGGCTGGTCGCGCTGTGTGATCGTCGTGTGGCAGCCGCAGTACCAGCACATCGAGCGACAGAAAGGTATGTGCAGGTAAAGCGATGCCGGCTTGTCGAGCGGCGTCGCGGCAAGCCAGTCGCCATAGGTGCCGACGTCGATCGCGGGCGAGAAGCGCGGCGCCGTCGGGTAGCTCGTGTAACGCGGCAGGCGCGCCTCGCCATATTTCGCGACTAGGGACGGTTGCATGAGAAATTCCTTCCGGTGCGGGAGAACGGTTCGAGCGCCATCCTAGAGGTGCACCGGGTTCCTCTCTTTGACCAATGTCAAGGAGCGGGACGAAGGCGTTCTCGCGAATTGTTTGCTCGGCGTCAAAGTCGCGGAGCAGGTCCGAGGCTACGGTCAGCCAAGTTCCTGTATGGTGAAGCCGCCGCCGTACCGGAACGAACGAGGGGCGGCCACCAAGAGAATTGCCAGGAAAATGACGGACACAAAGCCATCCATCGACGTTCGCACCGTTCCGCCGCGCGAGCGTCATCCCCGGATTTTCGGTATGCTCGGCGCGCTCCTTCCGGGGGGGGCGATGCAGATCACCAGTGACCACGATCCGCGCCCCCTTCACTACCAGTTGGAGACGAATTTTCCGGGCCAGTTCGGCTGGGATTATCTGGAAGAAGGGCCGGAGGTATGGCGCGTTGAGATAGCCCGCCTGGAAGATGGGGCAGGCTGCGAATGCTGCTGCGGGTCGGATCATTGATCCGCTTCATTTGAATGCGGTGATCTCGTAACCAGAGCGGAATGAGGAGAAATGTGCGCGGTTTTCCGCCCGCATCCCGCTCTAGCTTTTTAGAATTGATCACATTTTATGATTTTGGGTCGAACAGACCCAAAATCATCGTGATCCAGGGGTGAGGCGAAATGCCAGGCGCCACGCTTTCCCGATGGACGATGTCCTACTTCGCTGCCGCCTGCCTCTTCCTGGTGATCGGCCAGGGCATAATGGTGGCCGGTTACGGCTATCCGTTTGCGGACGTCGATGCCCCGGAAACGCTGGCGCTGGTCCACGTTCTCGCCATCGGCTGGCTCGGCCTGCTGATGGTCGGAGCACTCCTGCAATTCGTGCCGGTGCTGGTCGCCGCGCCGCTTCGTGGCGGGCGGCTTGCCCTGCCGGTGCTGCTTCTGCTTGTCAGCGGACTTCTCTTGCTCGTCGGCGGCTTTGGTACCATGGCCGACCTAGGCGAGCTTTCGCCCGCCATGCTGCCGCTCGGCGCGTTGCTCCTGGTCACCGGCTTCGGGCTTGCGGCCGCGATGCTTGCAGCGACGCTCGTTGCAGCGCGGCCGCTGCCGCTGCCGGCCCGTTTCGTCGGGCTTGGCCTGCTTGCGCTGGTGGCGACGGTTCTGATCGGCGCCGTCTTCGCACTCGTTCTTTCAGGCACCGTCGCGAGTGATTTCGCTACCACGCTGCTCATCCACGGCGTGCCGTCGCACGCAGCCCTCGGTCTCGGCGGCTGGCTGACCCTCACCGCCGTAGGGGTCAGCTACCGGCTGCTGCCGATGTTCATGCTCGCGCCCGAGGAGGCGCGCGGCACGTCGCGCCTCGTCTGGTGGGCCGGCAGCGCCGCATTGGCGCTGGTCGTGGGCCGTATCACCTGGCTTGTCCTTGATGACTCGGCCGCGCAGGGACCGCTCGCGTTTGCAGCGCTTCTTGCTGGTATCGCCACTCTTCTCTACTGCGCCGATGTGATCCGTCTGTTTCGCGAGCGCCGGCGCAAGGCGGTGGAGCTCAATATTCGCGCAAGCTATGCAGCATTTGTGGCTCTCTTTCTGTCTGTGGTGTTGTTTATCGTTCCGGGTGCCAGGGCGGCGGCCGGTGAGGGGGGCGCGGCTCTTGTCTATCTCTTCGTCTTCGGCTGGCTCACCGGACTGGGGCTCGCGCAGCTCTACAAGATCGTTCCCTTCCTGACCTGGCTCGAATGCTATGGCTCGGTTCTCGGTCGCGTCGCGGTTCCGCGTGTGCAGGATCTCGTCCGCGAGCGCCGATCGAGCCTGTGGTTCTGCCTCTATTACGGAGCCGTCGCGGCGGCCACGGGTGCGCTTTTTGCCGAGAGCGCCCTATGGTTTCGCGCGGCGCTGCTGCTGCAACTCATCGCAACTGTCGGCCTGATCGCGGAACTCGTCCGCGCCCGGATGCTTTCATCCGTTGCCGAGCCGCTGCGTTTCCCGATCGGGGCGCCCAGACCCCATCTCTTTCTTCCAATCGCTCGACAACAGGAGTGACCGATGAACCCTGCACCCCGAGAACTCGACGTTCGCCCCATTTTGAGGAGCGGCGGCGAACCGTTCCAGGCCATCATGGAGGCCGTAAGCGGGCTGAAGCCCGGGCAGGGCTTGCGGCTGTTCGCCCCATTCCGCCCGCTACCGCTCTTCAAGGTGATGGAGAGCCGCGGCTTCGGCCACGCGGCGAAGGAGATAGAGGGCGGCGACTGGGAGGTTCTGTTCACGCCGAACGCGACGGGCACGCCGGTGGAAGCGTCCGCCGACGCTGAGAATGCGGACACCTGGCCCGACCCGGCCGAACACCTCGACCTGACCGAGCTGGACCCGCCGGAGCCGATGGTGCGCATCCTGGCCGCCGCCGAACGGCTCCAGCCGGGCGAGGTTCTGTTCGCCCTGCTTTCGCGCGAGCCGATATTTCTCTTTCCGGAGCTTGCGAAACGCGGCCACCAGTGGGCGGGAAATTTCGACGAAACGCGCACGACCTTCCGCATATTCGTTCGCGCCGGAAAGAAAGGCTGATGCCATGACCGAAGCGACGAACGAGACCGTCTGCGGCGCGATCCGCGACGCGCTGCGCATGATCATCGATCCCGAACTTGGCCGCAACATCGTCGATCTCGGCCTCATCTACGACGTTTCCGTCGATGATGGCGGCATCGCCCATGTGACGATGACGACGACCACGAGGGGTTGCCCGGCCAGCGAATATCTGAAGGAGGCAGTCCGGAATTGCGTCTGGTATGTGCCGGGTGTCGAATATGCCGAAGTGCGGCTGACCTACGAGCCGGCCTGGACGCCGGAGATGATGGCGAACTGAGGCTTCACCAGTGCGGAGAAACGGAAACGGCCCGGAATTCCGGGCCGTTTTTGCTGTGGCAAACGTATCGTAATCAATGCAACGCGCGGCGCTTGCGCACCAGAATAGGCCCGTATTCGAGGCAGAACAGCGCGAAAGCCAGGATCCAGAGGCCACCGGATGCGGCGTAGAGCATAGTCGCGGCCTCAGGCAGCATTTCTGCCAGCGGCCGCAGCACGGCCGCGAGCAAGACCGCGGCGTAGGAGGCGACCGTCGGGCGCGAAGCCGTCAGCGCATGGCCGGTATGGCCGCGGCTGGCGCGGGTCATCACCGCGAGCATCATGGAGGCGATGGCGCCGACGGTCAGCACATGCATGACGGAGTGCTCTTCGACGAAGCCGAGCGCGGCGAAGCCGATCGCGGCAAAGCCCAATGGGATGAAGGCATAGGCAACGTGCAGGACGACGAGCAGCATTTCCGGCCAGGTGGCCCAGCCCCGCCAGCGGCCGAGCCGGATGACGTGCAGCAACGCGGCGACAAGGCCGGTAAGCGCTGTGGCCGGATGCTCGGGAAAGAGCGTCCACGATGCGAGCGCGGCAATGCCTGCGAGGATGGCCACCGTGTCGAAGCCATTATAAGGAACGGGAAAGTCGGTGCGGCCGAAGCGGTTCAACCAGTTGCGGGTGAAGCTCGGCAGAATTCGTCCGCCGACGATTGTAACGAGGACAACATAGGCGGAGATGCCGAGGCGCATGGCAATATGCGCATGGTCTCCGGTGATCACCGCCACGTGAAAGCAGGCATTGGCGAGGGACAGTGCCAACAGCCCGCCAAGCACCTTCAGGTCCTTCCACTTGCGGCCGGCGATTACCTCGCGGGCGCAGATGAAAAGCAGCGCAGGAAGGAAGAGGCTATCGATTGCGGCAGCGGCCGGAACGCCGATCGTATCCGGGGAAAGCAGGGCCGCGCGCCCCGCCAGCCAGAGCGCGAACAGTCCGGCGAGCGGCCAGCCGGAGACCGGCAGCCGGCCCGTCCAGTTCGGCACCGCCGTCAGGAGAAAGCCGGCAAGAACGGCGGACGCGAAACCGAACAGCATCTCGTGCGCATGCCAGGCGTGAGCGCCGTAGCTGCCGCCAGGTTCGACATGGCCGGCGAGCGCGGCGATCCACAGGCCCATGGCGGAGACAGCCCAAAGCGCCGCTCCGAGGAAAAACGGCCGGAAACCGTATGAGAAAAGCACGGGCCCCGTCCGTCCCAGGCCCCGCGGCACGTGGCCGGGCCGCTCCGCCACCTTCGATCCATTCATGATTCAACTCCTGAGGTTTAGCTCGCATCTGAGTACCGGAGTTGCGAAGGGTCTTCTTTGACAATTGGCAAAGACACGGCCCGGTGCATGCCGCGCCTGCCGGGAGATCTGTCGCTGCTGCCCGTCAAAATGTCGCACCCGTGCAATCTGACTATTTGTTCCACCTCAAAGAGGATGGCCGCGACCCTCCTAGGATGAGAACGACCGGGCGATATTCGCTCCGTCCTTTTCAAGGAGAGGTTCCATGTCTGAGCAATTCCAGATGACACGCCGCAGCATGCTGGCCGGCGCGGCGATTGCGGGCGCGCTGACCCCGCTCGTCGGCGCAGCCTCCGCACAGGCGGAAGAGGCGGTCGCCAAGATCGCCCCCGTAGACATTGCTTCGCTGCCGCGCGTGAAGGTCGATCTCGTCAAGCCGCCCTTCGTCCACGCCCACACGCAGAAGGCCGAAGGCGGTCCGAAGGTCGTCGAGTTCACCCTGACGATCGAGGAGAAGAAGATCGTCGTCGACGACCAGGGCACGGAAGTCCAGGCGATGACCTTCGACGGCTCGGTTCCCGGTCCGATGATGGTCGTGCACCAGGACGACTATGTCGAACTGACCCTCATCAACCCCGAAACCAATACGTTGCAGCACAATATCGACTTCCACTCGGCAACCGGCGCGCTCGGCGGCGGCGCGCTGACGGTCGTCAATCCGGGCGAGTCCACGGTCCTGCGCTTCAAGGCGACCAAGGCGGGCGTCTTCGTCTACCACTGCGCACCTCCCGGCATGGTCCCGTGGCACGTCACCTCGGGGATGAACGGCGCGATCATGGTGCTGCCGCGCGAGGGACTGACCGACGGCCAGGGCAAGTCGCTGACCTACGACAAGGTCTATTATGTCGGCGAGCAGGACTTCTACGTGCCGCGTGACGCGCAGGGAAATTACAAGAAATACGAGAGCGCCGGCGATGCCTACGCGGATACGCTGGAAGTCATGCGGACACTGACCCCGACCCACATCGTCTTCAACGGTGCGGTGGGGGCGCTCACCGGCGACAACGCGCTGAAGGCAGCCGTCGGCGAAAAGGTTCTGATCGTCCATTCGCAAGCCAACCGCGACACCCGCCCGCATCTGATCGGCGGCCATGGCGACTATGTCTGGGCGACGGGCAAGTTCCGCAATCCTCCGGATCGCGATCAGGAAACCTGGTTCATTCCCGGCGGCACGGCGGGCGCGGCCTTCTACACTTTCGAGCAGCCCGGCATCTACGCCTATGTGAACCACAACCTGATCGAAGCCTTCGAGCTTGGCGCCGCTGCCCACTTCACCGTCACCGGCGACTGGAACGACGATCTCATGACCTCCGTTCGCGCGCCGTCGGGCACCTGAGACCGCCGCGCGCGGCCTGCGCCGGCGGGAATTCCGCCAGCGCAGGCCCTGATATCGCCGCATGATCCTTGGGCGGAAACGAGCAAAGAAGGATCGTCGCAAGGAGGCCGTCATGGCCGCGCTTTCAGAAAAACGAGACGCTACGTCCTTATCGCTGGCAATCCCTTCCGTCCTCTTCCTGCTTCTCGCCGGCCTTCTCGCAAAGCAGACGGGCCTCGTGTTCGACGCTCCGGTCGGCACGCCGCTCGACGAGCCGCCGATCGTCGTTATCGCTCCGCGGGATTTCAGCTACCGCGTCGCCGGCGAATTCTTCAAGAATGGTTATGCGGTCGACGGGCCGATGATGACGGTGCGCATGAGCGTGCCGCTCACCATCATGAAATACCAGGTGACGGCCGCCGACTATGCGCGCTGTGTTACGGCAGGGGCCTGTCCGCCCGCTGAACCTGAGCATGTGCCGGCGGATCCGGCGCTGACACCGGCGACGGGCGTCAGCTTCGATGACGCGGAGGCCTACGCCGCCTGGATCAGCCGCAGCACCGGAGCGGTCTGGGTGCTTCCGACGGACGAGCAACTCGCCTTTGCGGCCGGCAGCCGTTTCCCCGACGATGCGCTCGGCGTCGATTCCGACACATCCAACCCGGCCCTGCGCTGGCTCGCCGATTACCGGCGCGAGACGGCCCGCAAGGCTTCACGCGAGCCGAAACCGCAGTCGCTCGGACACTTCGGGGAAAGCGAGACCGGACTTTCTGACTTCGCCGGCAATGTCTGGGAATGGACGACGACCTGCAGCCGCCGCGTCACTCTGGATCGCTCCGGATCCGTCATCAGCGATGCCGCCTCCTGCGGGATCTACATCGCGACCGGCAAGCACCGTGCCGCGCTGAGCTCCTTCGTCCGCAATCCCAAGGGTGGCGGCTGCGCCGTTGGCGCTCCTCCCGACAATGTCGGCTTCCGCCTGGTGAAGGATAGCCGCTGGTATGCGCCGCTTCTCCAGACGCTGAGGGCGAAGGGCCTGAGCATATGATCTCCGTTATGCGCGGCCGCCGTGAACCTCGGCTTTCTTCCTCCTGCCTGCCATGATAGGACCTTCAAGGGGTGCAGGTGAGCGAGCGCGTGGCGCTCCGATAGGGGAGATGGAATGAAGATCGACCGGAGCGTGGTGAGGTCGCTTCCCCTGTTCGACAGGATGACCGACGCCGATCTGGACAGGTTGCTGGGTCATGCCACGGCGAAACGGCTTCCGCCGGGCGACGCCGTGTTCGAGCAGGGTCAGACGGCCACCAGCTTTTTCCTTCTCCTGCATGGGCGGCTGAAAGTGACCCAGGTCACCGAGGATGGCCAGCAGATCATTGTGCGCGTCGTCCATCCGGGCGACCTCTTCGGTTTCGCCAAGGCACTGCAGCGTTCGGACTATCCAGGCACCGCGACGGCGGTCACCGAAAGCGTCGCCCTATCCTGGCCGACGGACCTGTGGCCGCAATTCGTCGAGCAGAATCCGCGTCTGGCCATCAGTACCATGCAGACGATCGGACAGCGGCTGGAAGAGGCACACACGCGAATCCGCGAAATGTCCACGCAGGAAGTCGAACGGCGCGTCGCCCATGCGGTGCTGCGCCTTTCCCGTCAGGCGGGCAAGCAGGAAAAAGGCGGCATCCGCATCGACTTTCCGATTTCACGTCAGGATATCGCCGAGATGACCGGCACCACGCTCCACACCGTGTCGCGCATCTTGAGCGCCTGGGAGGCGAAGGGTCTGGTCGAAGGCGGGCGCCAGAAGCTGATCATCTGCGATCTGCCCGGACTGGCGCAGCTTGCCGACGGCGGGCGGGACTGAGCCGAACAACATCGCAGTTGTTTGACAGACATCAAAGACCGGATGCCGTTGCTGTCTTATCTCCTTTCTGCAGGAACCGAACAGGGTTCTGAAACCTAAGGAGAATTTCAGTGCGCATAATCGCAAAGGGCGCTGCAGTCGCCGCCATTCTTGCCGCCTTTACCGGTACCGCATTCGCCGCCGACTTCGAGGTTCATATGCTGAACAAGGGCGCGGAAGGGTCGATGGTATTCGAGCCGGCATTCGTCAAGGTCAATCCGGGCGACAGCGTCACTTTCGTGCCGACCGACAAGGGGCACAATGTCGAGACCATCAAGGACATGATCCCCGACGGCGCCACGCCCTTCAAGAGCAAGATGAACGAGACATACAAGGTGGCGTTCGACGCGCCTGGTATCTACGCCGTCAAATGCGCGCCGCATGTCGGCATGGGCATGGTCGGCGTCGTGGTCGTCGGTGACGCGCCTGCCAATGTCGAGAAGGTCAAGGGCGTCAAACTACCGAAGAAGGCTCAGGAACGCCTCGACGCCGCTCTTGCCGCTGCTCTTCAATAGTCAATCGACAGTATGACAAACGTATAATGGGTCCCGGCGCAATACAATCCAAGTGCGCCGGGCTGAAACTTGATATTTCAGGAATACTAAATGTGCGCGATACTTCGTCTCGCCACCGTCAAGTAATTGACGAAAATCAATTCGGTAAGTCAAGAATTATCGAACGGATAAATTATTTCGGCTCTCCCTTTATTTTTGGATTCACCGCGCTAGACTTGTGAATGGCGCGTGCGTTCGAGGAGGGAGACGCGAGATGTCTGATGTCGATCGGACCACGGCGGGCCCGTTGCGGTCGCAGCGGAAAACCGAGTTCCTTACCTTTCTCGTCTTGGCGTTCGGCATCTGGCCGATCGTGGCCGTGGGCGTGGTCGGTGCCTACGGCTTTCTCGTCTGGATGTTCCAGATCATCTTCGGACCACCCGGTCCGCCAGTGCATTGAGGGTGGCATGGGCGAGGGCATCGACACATCGAGGCGGAATTTTCTGCGTGGCAGGTACGAAGGGTATGGCCAACGCGTCCGCCCCCCTGGGGTGCCCGCCGCGAGCCTCGAAGCGTGCACGGGGTGCGGGAAATGCGTCGACGCCTGTCCGACGCACATCATCCGGTTGATCGCGGATCGCCCGGCGCTCGATTTCTCCGTCGCCGAGTGCACCTTCTGCGGCCAATGCGCGGAACTCTGTCCCGAGCCGGTTTTCACCGGCCGACCACAGTCCTTTCCACATGTCGCGATGATCGGCGAGAGCTGTCTCGCCAGGAACGGCACCGACTGCCAGGCCTGTCGCGACGGCTGTCCGACGGAGGCGATCCGGTTCCGTCCGCGTGCCGGCGGACCGTTCCTGCCCGAGCTCAGGGAGGAGGCCTGTACCGGCTGCGGCGCCTGTCTCGCTGTCTGCCCCGTGGGGGCCACAGGCATTCGCGAATTCGACAGGGAGCGCGCACATGTCTGATGCGAGTGCGTTCTATCACATTTCCAGCGCCGTCGTCGTGACGATGCCGCCTATGCAGGAGCGCGTCCTCGCTCGGCTCGCAGAGATGCAGAACGTCGAGGTTTACGCGCATCAGGACGGAAAGATCGTCGTTGTGATCGAGGGAACGAGCACTGGAATGCTCGGTGAAATCCTGTCGCGCATCTCGGTGCTCGAGGGCGTGGTGGCAGCCAATATGGTGTTTGAGCATGTCGAAGCTGAAGGAGACGATCGCCATGACCGGCGAACTGACGCGGCGTGAAATCTTGAAGGCGCATGCCGCCGGCATCGCCGCAGCGACGGCAGGCATCGCGCTTCCCGCCGCGGCGCAGCCCGTGCCGGGCGGTGTGGAAGCGCTGCAGATCAAATGGGCGAAGGCACCATGCCGCTTCTGCGGCACGGGCTGCGGCGTCATGGTGGGCGTCAAGGAGGGGCAGGTCGTCGCCACCCACGGCGACATGCAGGCCGAGGTCAACCGTGGCCTCAACTGCATCAAGGGCTACTTCCTTTCAAAGATCATGTACGGCGCCGATCGGTTGCAAACGCCCTTGCTGCGCAAGCGCAACGGCGCCTATGCCAAGGACGGCGAGTTCGAGCCCGTCAGCTGGGACGAAGCCTTCGACGTCATGGCGGAACAGGCGAAGAGGGTGCTGAAGGATAAGGGACCGACCGCCGTCGGAATGTTCGGCTCCGGCCAATGGACGATCTTCGAAGGATATGCGGCCACCAAGCTGATGCGCGCCGGCTTCCGCTCCAACAATCTCGATCCCAATGCCCGCCACTGCATGGCTTCGGCCGCCGTCGCCTTCATGCGCACCTTCGGCATGGACGAGCCGATGGGATGCTACGACGATTTCGAGCATGCCGACGCCTTCGTGCTCTGGGGCTCGAACATGGCGGAGATGCACCCGATCCTGTGGACGCGTCTTGCCGATCGAAGGCTTGGACATGAGCATGTCAAGGTGGCGGTGCTCTCGACCTTCACGCATCGCAGCATGGATCTCGCCGACATTCCGATCGTCTTCAAGCCCGGCACCGATCTGGCGATCCTCAACTACATCGCCAATCACATCATCCAGACGGGCCGGGTGAACGAGGATTTCGTCAAGAAGCATACGACCTTCATGGTTGGCGCCACCGACATCGGCTATGGCCTGAGGCCGGACAATCCGCTTGAGGTCAAGGCGAAGAACGCCAAGGACGCGGCGAAGATGACGCCGAGCGACTTCGAGAGCTTCAAGACTTTCGTTTCGGAATACACGCTCGACAAGACCGTCGAACTGACGGGCGTCGAGGCCGGGTTCCTCGAGCAATTGGCTGACCTCTATGCCGATCCCAACCGCAAGGTGATGTCGCTCTGGACCATGGGGTTCAACCAGCATGTGCGGGGCGTCTGGGTCAACCAGATGGTCTATAACCTCCATCTCCTGACCGGAAAGATCTCCGAGCCCGGCAACAGCCCATTCTCGCTGACCGGCCAGCCTTCGGCCTGCGGTACGGCGCGCGAGGTCGGCACCTTCGCCCACCGGCTGCCGGCCGACATGACGGTGACCAATCCGGAGCACCGCGAGCACGCCGAGGAGATCTGGCGCGTTCCCCACGGCCTCATTCCGGAGAAGCCCGGTTACCACGCCGTCGAGCAGGACCGGATGCTGAAGGACGGCAAGCTCAATTTCTATTGGGTTCAGGTCAACAACAACGTCCAGGCGGCTCCCAATACGCAGAACGAGACCTATCAGGGCTATCGCAACCCGGACAATTTCATCGTGGTCTCCGACGTCTATCCGACGATCACGGCGATGAGCGCCGACCTGATCCTGCCGGCCGCCATGTGGGTTGAGAAGGAAGGCGCCTATGGCAATGCCGAGCGCCGCACCCATGTCTGGCACCAGCTCGTCAACGCGCCTGGAGAAGCGCGGTCCGATCTCTGGCAGATGGTGGAATTCTCGAAGCGCTTCACAACCGACGAGGTCTGGCCGGCCGATATCCTCGATGCCAACCCAGGCTATCGCGGCAAGACCCTCTACGACGTGCTCTTCAAGAACGGCAATGTCGACCGTTTCCCGGCAAGCGAAATCAACAAGGAATACGCCAACCGCGAGGCTGAAGCCTTCGGCTTCTACATCCAGAAGGGCCTGTTCGAGGAATACGCCTCCTTCGGGCGCGGGCACGGGCATGACCTGGCGCCCTATGACCGTTACCACGAGGAACGGGGGCTCCGCTGGCCCGTTGTCGACGGCAAGGAGACGCTGTGGCGTTACCGGGAAGGCTATGATCCCTATGTGAAGCCGGGGGAGGGCGTGAAGTTCTACGGCCGCCCGGACGGCAGGGCGGTGATCCTTGCCGTCCCCTACGAACCGCCGGCGGAATCGCCCGACGACGAATACAACGTCTGGCTGGTGACGGGCCGCGTCCTCGAGCATTGGCACTCGGGCTCGATGACGATGCGGGTGCCGGAACTCTACAAGGCGTTCCCCGGGGCGGTCTGCTTCATGAATGCGGGCGACGCCCGCGATCGCGGCATCAACCAGGGCGCCGAGGTGCGGATCGTTTCCCGTCGCGGCGAGATTCGCGCCCGCGTCGAGACGCGCGGCCGCAACCGCATGCCGCCGGGCGTCATCTTCGTACCCTGGTTCGACGCCAGCAGGCTGATCAACAAGGTGACCCTCGACGCAACCGATCCCATCTCCAAACAGACGGATTTCAAAAAATGCGCGGTCAAAATCGTCTCTGTCGCATGATGAGAAGCCCCGGGTCATGGCTCGGGGCGCTGTTGGTGATCCTGTTCGTTGCAACGGGGGCCATAGCCCAGATGGTGCCAGGCGAAAGGGTGCCGAAGCTCTCCGGGCCACCGCAGGAGATGGGTGAGGTGGAGGCGGAGCCGATCCCGAAATGGGTCGTGGACGACGCCCGCAAGGAGCGCGCCTATCCCGACCAGCCGCCGATCATTCCGCACTCGATCGAGGGTTATCAGCTTTCGGTCAACACCAACCGGTGCCTTTCCTGCCACAAACGGGAACTGACGCAAGAGTCGGGCGCGCCGATGATCAGCGTCACCCATTACATGACGCGCGAAGGCCAGATGCTCGCCGACGTTTCGCCGCGGCGCTATTTCTGCACGGCCTGCCATGTTCCGCAGGCCGATGTGCGTCCGCTCGTCGGCAACACGTTCAAGGATATGAGCGACATGGGCGTCAAGCAGGCGGGGAGCGAGTAGGCCATGGCTCGGATAAAGCGTGTCCTGCTCTGGGCGTGGAAGGTTCTCACCACGCCGGCCGCAACCCTCAGCCTCGCCTTCCTGACGCTCGGCGGCTTCGTTGGCGGCGTCATGTTTTGGGGCGCTTTCAACACCGCATTGGAGCTCACCAATACGGAAACCTTCTGCGTCTCCTGCCATGAGATGCGGGCCAACGTCTATGAGGAACTGACGCGCACCATTCATTTCTCCAATCGCTCGGGTGTCAGGGCGTCCTGCCCGGACTGCCACGTGCCGCATGAATGGACGGACAAGATCGCCCGCAAGATGCAAGCCTCGAAGGAGGTCTGGGGCAAGATCTTCGGGACCATCAATACCCGCGAGAAATTCCTCGACCACCGCCTCGAACTCGCCAAGCATGAATGGGCGAGGTTGAAGGCCAACGACAGCCTCGAGTGCCGCAACTGCCACTCGTCGGCGGCGATGGACCTTTCCAAGCAGACGCAGCGCGCCGCCGAGATCCACACCCGCTACCTGCTGCCGGGAAAGGCCACCTGCATCGACTGCCACAAGGGGATTGCCCACGAACTGCCGAATATGCAGGGCGTCGAGCCTGGCTGGAAGCTGCCGCCGGAACTCGAGGGAGAGACGCTGCCGTCGACATCCGCCATCGACGACCTCAAGCGGGCCATGAATGACATCCACAGGACAGCGTTTGAAAACTAGGCTCGGCACCTAAGGCGCGAGGCCTCTCGTCGGCGTCGACCACAGCCCCTTCGCTGAACTCCTACTTCAGGGATGGATTTCGGCCTCGCCTACAAGCTTCACGATCTCGAAGTCGGAGATCAGGATGTCGATCCGCACATGCCATGTACCGGGCAGGGGGATGAGGATCTGGTCTATGCGCCAATTCTCGCCCGCGGTTCGCCGCGCGGATCTGCGGATGGCTTCGACGCCAGCCGAGGGGTGCGCCAGAACGAGCGTGACCTCCTTGGCATTCAAAGCCTCGAAGTCGCCGGTCGAAAGGTCGATGGATGCCTCGACCTGCCCCGCGCCTCGTGGCGAGAGCTGGACATTCGCCATGGCCTTGTCCGTGTGGATATGGACGACCGTCGGCTGGGCGGCGGCGAGCGCCAAAGCGCGCGGCGGCGGCGTGAAGCGCCATACGGCGACCACCCCGAAGATCAAGATGACGATCGCGGTTTCGGCGGCGACGGACAGCGCAAGGCGCCGCATTGCCGAAGGGTCCCGGTGCTCGGCCGGCTCTGTCCAACGCCAGCGATTCAAGGCGGCGAGGACGAAGACCAGGACGAGCAGAGCCAGTTTGACGAGAAACACCTCCCCATAGGCGGTCGTAAATAGTGCCAACGGTTCCTGGACCTGGACCACGCCCAACAGGAGACCGGTGACGATGAGGCAGCCGAGCAGTGGCGGGATTGTTCCGGAGAAGCGGCGAAGCATGCCGGTGGACGACGGCGTGCGGCGTGCGAGTGCCAACCCGAGTGGGACAAGCGCTCCTGCCCAGAACGCGACGGTCACTCCGTGAAGGAAAACTGCCGTCCGTGTTAGCCACAGCGGTTCCGCGACGCTGGCATGGCCGCTTAGCGCCAGCGCCAGACCTGTGCCCGTAAGTGCCGCGAGCGAAAGCAGGCGCCCGCGGCGGCCGTTCGCGACAAGCGCCAGGATCGCGATCACCGAGGCGAGCAAGGCGAAGACGGCGGTTCGACCAAAGCTCGTGTTCATCGCCGCTTGCCAGGTCGCCGCATCCGAAATGCGTTCGAATGGTACGCCAAGAGCGTCAAGTCCTTGGAAACCGACCGACAGCGCCGCTCCGACGAGCCCGATGCCGAGAAGCACGAGGCTTGCAAGCGACCCGGAGCGTTCGCTCCGCCCGAGCCACGTCACTGCAAACGCTCCGCCGATCCCGAGAACGAGGCCGAGATAGAGGGCGATCTTCGCCAACCAAACGGCTGTGCGGACCGGCCAATCGATCTGTCCCGCGGCTTCAGGTGATGTTGCGCTCGGCATTCCGATCGAAAAGACGACGGAGCCGCCGATCGGATGGCCGTCTTCGGAGATCACGCGCCAGCTCAGCACATGTGTGCCCTGGGCGAGATCGTGCGGAGAGCCGACGTCGAGCCTACGGTCGCGCAGCACGAAACGCTCGAGGCTGGTGCTCGAACCGTCCGGCTTGACCAGTCTGAGTGCAAGCGGCGAGACGGGCTCGCTGAACGTCATGGAGAACGTCGCAGGCGCCTCGGTGAGCACTGCATTGTCGACCGGGCTGGTCTCCACGAGCGAAGCATGGGCGAAGGCGGCAACAGCGAACCAGAACCAGGCGGAGCAGGCCAGTATCATGGTGGTCGCGATGCGAGCCGGGGGAGGTCGGTGTCCGTCAAAGTGTGGCTTGCGCGCCGCGAGGCGCGCTTCGATTCTCCTCTCGCTGTTCAGTGTCCACCCGCCTTTTCGAGCAGCTTCAGCCCGGGAGCCGGAAATTCGAGGTCGTCGCTGCTCTGGGCTTCGGCCGGAATCTCGATCCACCGTTCGACCGCTCCCGCCGGGCATTCCTGCACGATCGGGAAATAGAGCATCTTGCCCACCGGCAGGTCCGGCGTCAGGTAGACGCGCACCACGAACTCGTCATACTCGTCGTCTGCCAGGTTGCCGCCCTTCCAAAGCACTTCCTTGACGCCCTCCTTCGTTGGCGTGCCGTGATAGTCGTAGGCCTTCGCATAGGCACCGGTGACCTTTTCCAGGCTCCAGCCGGACTTCGGCATCGGTTTCACGGCGATGACACCTTCCGGAATCTGGACGCGGACCACGTTGGTCGGCTTGCCGTCGCAACCATGCGGCACGCGGAAGACGGCTTTGTGGCTCGCACCGACGGGGGCCTCTTGCGCTTCAAGGGTCGTGTGAGCGATCGCCGCTCCCGCACCGAGGGCGACCAGGGCGGCGGCCATGGATAGTTTCTTAAGCATTGGAGTTTCTCCTTATTGGGCACCGGTTTGCAGCCGGCGACGTTTCGTGCGGATCAGCGTCGCTGTTCCGGTAAAATTGTCGAAGCGGTTGGATGCGCGATCGTGCGTGCCGCCCCCAGTTGGCTGAATGCGAAGGGCAAAAGGCAGGGGCGAGAGGCACGCAGATGCTTCAAGCGGCCAGCGGCGGGGCCCGGGCGCTGCCCGGATTGTGCTCGCTCTTGCGGACGAGAAACCCGCAATGCGAGGTCAACGCAGTCCGCGAAGACGGCGGTGGCGCAAGGAGCGATGCACCCTCGGAAGGCGTGGCCGGCAGCGGCGGCGACATGCAGCATCCGGGAGTGCAGCATTCGGGCGGCCGGTTGCGATCGCCGCCGTGTTCGGTGTCGGAATGGTTTGCGCCGGTAATGCAGAGCGGATTGCCGACTGAATCGAATTGCCGGAGATCCGGCCGCGGGCCGGCGGACGCGGCGGCAACGGATTGGAGGACGAGCATCAAGACGGCAACCAGTGCCAATCCCTGCCTCGATCCGATCCGTCGTCTCGCCATCCGTCGATTCCCTATCGGGCTCTCCGATCATCCACGGGTTGGCAGATAGCCCGGACGCCACCGCCCGTCCTTGTTCCAGATCAACCATCCCTGCCGGCGGTTGAGATAGGAAGCTGCCGCAGCGCAGTCGGATGCGTTTCCGGATCGGCGCGGCGATCGCCGTCCTGTCGCATTGACAGATAAACTGCGACCACCACAGGATGCGGAGCAACGCTCCGTCAGGTTCATGCCCCGACAAGGAGAAATCGGTTGAACCTTTCCATGCGCCTTGTTCTTCTCGGGTTCGGTTGGGTCATGGTCGGCATCGGCGTGGCGGGCATATTCCTGCCGCTTCTGCCGACGACCCCCTTCCTGCTTTTGGCCGCCTGGCTCTTTGCGCGATCGTCTCCGCGACTTGAACGATGGCTGTTCGATCATCCCTTGTTCGGGCGGCCACTGCGCGACTGGCAAGAGGATGGTGCGATTTCCCGGGGCGCGCAGATATGTGCGTTGTCGCTGATGGCGCTTGGCTTCGCAATCTTCTGGCTCCGCCTACAACCCTCGATGCTCACAGCATCCGTCATCGCGGCGATCATGCTCGCCGTCGGCGTGTTCATTGCCTCCCGTCCTGAGCCGCGGCAGTAATGGTCCGGGTCCGACCCGAGCCGCTGCCGGAAGCAGCGTTCCACAGGTAACACGTAAGGCGCGTACTCCATGCAACAATATACTGGGCCGATCCGACCCCTCGACTGATGTGGCCGGGCGGCTGGCATTCGCAACCACGGGAGGAAGCCATGCAAATAGCTGACCACATTGAACGCACGAGAACGGATCGGTCGGCGCCCGAAGTCCTGGATCGGCTTCAGGCGATCTATCAACGTCGCCAGAAGGAGGAATGGCGCGCAACGGTGGATCGGCTGGATGCGCTGCGCCAGTCGTTCGGGGAAGAGCGGCGGCAGATCTTTCCGCCCGCGCTGCGCGACAGGATCGCCAGCGCTGCAAGGGGCGGAAGACGGGATGATCCCCGCGGGCCCGGTCTACGCTACAAGTCGCTGATCGAAGCCAGAAATGCCGAGGTTGACCTGAAGGCGGTCAAGGGGCTGCACGACCGTGCCTATGACAAGTTTGGTCAGTTGGTGAATGGCTACAGTGCCTTTCATTTTCATGAATCGGTGGTCGGAAGCCTCGCCGATGCCTTGGTTCAGCCGCCGATCGTGTACGCCCCGCCCGATCCCGACAAGGAAAAGCTGTTCTACCCGCATTTCGGCGGCTGCTGGGACCGGCTTGATCAGAACCAGGCGACCGGCGACGGAGCGATCGTCGAGAACCGTTCCTATCTGGATTGCGCCGCCCGCATGGGATCCAAGCTGGTCGCCCGGAACGATGACGCGTCCGACGTGGACCTGCTTTGCGCCTACCGGGAAAACGGCTATCTCGTCCCCTTCAAGACGCTTCGCACCGGCATACTCCAGGTCAAGGCCGATCTGTCGGCCCTCATTTGCCGCCATCATATTTCGACCTATGACGAGTTCGGCTGGTCCGACTTCCACGCCACGACGCGCGGCAGGCTCGTGATGGCCGTGTTCTGGAACTGGGATGACGTCGATCCAGCCAACGAGGTGAGCAACCAGTGGTTCATCTCGGGTCTCGACTGCCGCGGCGACGGCGAAAGCTTCCCCGGTACGAGCGTTCAGGCGGTTCCCGGTGAAAGACGAATCATCAACCTGTTCACCGAGATGGCCTTCCCGGCCGGCCGCGAACTCTGGGTCTATGTCGGCGTTGCCGATCGTATCTGGGCCCTGCTCAACGACGTCAGCATCGATATCTCGATCGACTCGGCCTGGCTGCTGAACTCGCTGGCAATTCGTTCGATCTGAAATGAACGACACAGTGGAAATCCGCCCCCTGTGGCGGGAACAGAATAAGCCTTGTTTTTCAAGGAATTAAATGGTCGGAGCGGCGGGATTCGAACCCACGACCCCTTGACCCCCAGTCAAGTGCGCTACCGGGCTGCGCTACGCTCCGACCCGCTTTTTTACAAGCCCGCTCTCCTTAGTCGGAACATAGGAAGGGCGCAAGGGGAAAATGGATTTTCGGCCGCCCTTCCGCAGCTTTGAGGAAGGCGGTGTGACGCCGGACGCCCGGAGCGAACGGTTTTGTGATTTGGTGGGCGGCAGAGGCGAAGCTACACTACGCCTGCAACAACAGGAGAAGCCCTATGAAGCGCATCCTCGTACTTGCAGCCGCCCTCGCGCTTTCCGCGACGGCAGCAACAGCCGCGTGTCTCGGCCACAACGACACCACGGCCTCGGCGGATCCGGTAAACAGGGAGATCACCACGGCCAGCGTGACGAAGACCGAACAGTCCAAGCCGGCCGACGAGCTTCTCCTGCAGCAGAAGCTGCAGCAAGAAGAAGCAACCGCCGAAGACTAAGCCAGGAGAGCGGCGAATGCGGGCCTCGCCGGGCGCTCTATGGCGCCTTCGAGGCCCGATTTCCGAGCCACAGCGCCGCGCGCCTTATCAGGCGCGCAAAGGTCGCTGTAGCACTTTGAATTACTGCATGTCTCCTTAAATCGAGGTCGATTTAAGGAGACATGCAGTAGACCCGATCATCCCTCTGCCGAGGACGCTTTGGTGCCTCACCGCTGCGGCGCTGTGCGAGCGAACGGCTTCTACTGGTTTCCTTGTCGACAGGCGGCTTCAACGCAAGGCGAGCCTTTCGGCACGAACCTGCCGCCGATTGCGGTATTCGAGCGCGGCGCATCCCCAGACAATGCCGAGCAGCATGTAGAAATGCCGCCAGTGATCGGTGTCGATGACATTGCCGATCCCGACATGGCCGACGAGTGTCACCCAGGCGATCATCAGATATGGCTGCCAGGGCCGGTCGAGCAGCAGAAGCCGGAAGCCGACCGTAAGCGTCCAGACGATGAGCGTCACATAAGTGACGAAGCCCACCCAGCCATAGGAGGTCAGGCTCTTCAGCCACACGTTGTGCTCGTCTTCCAAGAAGATCGTGCCGAACGTCAGCGGGCCGATGCCGAGCGGCCTTTCCATCGCCATCAGAAAGCCGATCCGGTGCCGGTCGAAACGCCCCAGGTGCCCGCCGTCGTAATCCTGCACCAGTTGGGAGCGGCTTGAAAAGAGCGTCGCCACCTGCTCCGATTGCAGGGCGACGGCAAGTGCCGCCATGACGAAGAGGGCGCCGCAGAGTGCGAGCACGAGTATTCTCAGCCGGAACAGGCCGCTCCGCTCCTTGAGGAGCATGACGAACACCAGCGCGACGACGCAAAAGAGATTGAGCGCCCAGGCCGCTCGGGAGAAGGAGAGGAAGACGCCGAGGGTCAAGACAATAAGACCGGCGATTTTCAACGGAGCACGCCGGATCGGCTGCGTCAGCAGGCCGTGCACCAGATAGAGCACCGGCGCGACGAGAAACGGCCCGAAGACGTTCGGATCCTGGAACGCTCCCTTGGCGCGGTCATAAAGGGTGAAGTTAGCCGCACCCGGTATCGCACCGAAATAGCCGAGAATGCCGAGAAGGGCGGTGATGACGGCAGCCGAGACCCAGGCGTTGAAGATGAGCCGCAGTCGCTGGTGGCGGTCTTCGATGATCGCGGCGAAGAAGACTGCTGTCAGGACCAGGAAGCCGGAGACTGCCATGTACATCGGTGCAGTGCCGAGTTCGGCCATCACCGTCAGCGACAGGATGCCGCCGACCATGAAAAGGATGAGCAGGGCGAGCAGGGGGGCAATGGCGCGCGAAATCTTCAGCCCGAAGAGCGACCAGAGGCCGATGAGGCCCGCCATGAAGACTTCATATGGAGCGGGCTCTGCGATGACGAAGCCCGACAGGAAAACGCCGGCGGCGACGAGGCCCGAACCGATGATCGAAACCGCGGCGAGCTGTGGCCGAACGATGGCGACCTGGGAGGCGTCAGCGGAGATCAATAGGCGTTTTCCGTATTGAGCAGCCGGATCGGCGTCAGAAACAGAATCTTGAGGTCGAGAAGCAGCGACCAGTTCTCGATGTAGTAGAGGTCGAAGGCGGTGCGGAAGCGGATCTTCTCGTCATTGTCGATCTCACCGCGCCAGCCGTTGATCTGCGCCCAGCCGGTGACGCCGGGCTTGACCCGGTGGCGGGCGAAATAGCCCTCTACGACATCCGAATAGGTGCGGTTGTGCGTTTGGGCGAGGACGGCATGCGGGCGCGGTCCGACAAGCGAGAGCTCGCCCTTCAGCACGTTGAAGAGCTGCGGCAGCTCGTCGACCGAGGACTTGCGCAGGAAGCGGCCGACCGGCGTGACGCGGGGATCCCTCTTGGTTACCGCATTGCAGGCGGTCGGATCGCTCATATGCGTATACATCGACCGGAACTTGTAGACTTCGATGATCTCGTTGTTGAAGCCGTGGCGGTGTTGCTTGAAGATGATCGGGCCGGGAGAGGTGAGCTTGACCGCCATCGCGGCGATCAGCATCACGGGCCAGAGCAGGGCGAGCGCCACGACGCTGAAGAAGACGTCGAAGCATCGTTTGGCGACGGAATCCCAATCGGCGATCGGCTTGTCGAAAATGTCGAGCATCGGCACCTGGCCGACATGGGAGTAGCTGCGAGGCCGAAAGCGCAGATTGTTGGCATGGGCGGCGAGACGAATGTCGACCGGCAGCACCCAGAGCTTCCTCAGAAGTTCGAGAATGCGCTTCTCAGCCGTCAAAGGCAGCGAGAAGATCAGCATGTCGATCCGGGCGAGCCGCGCGAACTCCACGAGCTCGTCGACGGTCCCGAGCTTGGGGTAGCCGGCAATCACATGTGGCGAGCGCCGCTCGTCGCGGTCGTCGAAAATGCCGCAAATGCGGATGTCGTTGTCCGGCTGGTGCTCGATGGTGCGGATCAGGTCTCTTGCCGGAGTGCCGCCGCCGACGATCACCGCACGGCGCTCCATGGTGCCGTTTCGCGACCAATGCCGGATCGAGTAGGCGATGAAGGCACGTTCGGCGACGAGAAAGAGCGCACCGGCGACGAACCAACCGCCAACCCAGACGCGCGAATAGAGATGTCCAGATTTCAGGAAGAAAAGAACGAGCGCGATGGTACCGAAGGTCGCCACCCAGGCGGCCAGAACGCGCGGCGTCATCCGCAGCCAGGCCCTGAGCGCCGGCACCTGGTAGGTGTCGGCGATCTGCATGGCGATCACGGCGAGCGCTGAGCCGAAGGCGAGGATGGCGAGGTAGACAGGCAAGTCCTGAAGCGTCGGACGGACATATTGCGTATTGATGGCATAGCCGATCGCAAAGAGGGCGCAGAGATCGAGCAGCCGGATGAGGCCGGTGATCATCGACGGAGTATAGGTATCGGCCTGGAACTGGAGTGCGATCTGGCGGGCCAGCGGATTGAGCGGCGTCAGCCTCTTGTCGGCCTCTTTTCGGTCGGGAGACGTCGTTCCGATCTCGGAGACCTTCTTGCGAAGCGCCTTGGTATCGAAGGTCTCGGGCCTGTCAAACTGGTTCATGGTGGCTTTCCGGAGCGCTGTCCCGAAGTCCGGATAGCAGAAAGCCACTAAGAAACGCTTACGTTGTACGAAGCCGCGGCTCGGCGAAGAGCGATTCCCCGGTGAGTTCACGATAGAGCAGCATGACGCGTCTGGTCATAACGGCAGCCGAGAAGTGGGACTTGAAGCGTTCCGCGTCGGGCATCGTCCGGGCTGCCCAGTCCTGGTCGACGGCCGCGGCCGTCATGACCTCGGCAAGTGCCCTTGCATCTGCCGGCTCGACGAGCGCTCCGCTGTCGGCACCCAGCACTTCCGGCATGCCGCCGACGCGGGACGCGATGACCGGCTTTCCGGCGGCGAGCGCTTCGAGAAGGATGTAAGGCATCGCTTCGGCGCGAGAGGGAATGACGACGGTGCGGGCAAGCGCAAAGGCGTCGCGCGCCTTCATCGCCGGATGCATCCTGATGCGATCGCCGAGGCCCATGCGCGCGATCGCTTCCTCATATTGGGATTGCTGCGGACCATCGCCGACCATCAGCCCCGATAAAGGCCGCCCCGCAAGCCGCTCGGCCCCTGCGAAACCCTCGATAAAGAGATCGGGACCCTTCAGGTCACGCATCATGCCGATATAGAGGAAATCGACGACGTCCGGCCCGGTAGCGACCGGCGCGAACTCCGAGTCGCCAATGCCGTTGTAGATCAACTCGTTGCGCCCGGCGGGCCGCCCGACCTTGGCGAAATAGGTCTGTCGCTCGAAATCGCAGACGAAGACGAGCGCGTCGGTGAGGCGCTCCTGCAGGCGCTCCATCCGGAAGATGGCGCTGCCGGCGAGCGATCCCCGCTCGTAGTGAAGGCTGCCCCCATGGGGCGAATAGAGGCGGGCTACGCGATACTTGTTGACCCGCAGCGCTGAACCGATGATGCGCGCCAGCACGCCGCCCTTGGCGCCGTGCCCGTGCAGCACATCCGGTTGCAAGCTTCTGATTTGCTTGTAGCTGCGCCAGAGCGCGCCGATGTCCGATGCACCGATCGTGCGGTGGATCGGCGTGCGGACGATGCCGAGCGCCAGAAAGGGACGGACCTCGTCGAAAAGCGCGTCCTCATAGGACCCGCCGGTGGTGCTGTCGCAGAGAATTCCGACGTGATGGCCCGCTTCCGCATGCGCCTCGGCGAGATCTCGAACATGGCGGAAGATGCCGCCGATCGGCGATCTGAAGCAATGGAGAATGCGCAAGGGGCGTTCGGTGAGCATGGTCTCAGAACAGCCGTTCGCGAACATAGATCGTGTCGCCTGCAAGCACCGGATCGGTGATCGGCACGCGACCCGTTATGATGCGGCCATTGACCTTGCGGGTGATGTGGCATTCGCCTGGTTTGCACGGGGAGTGAAGCCGCCAGCGACCGCGATGGCGTTCTGCACGGTCATTCCCGGAACGTAACTGTATTGTCCGGATTGGCCAACTTCGCCCATGATGAAGACCGAGCGGTAGCGGTCCACCTCGATGGTCACGTCCGGATCGCGCAGAAAGCCTTCGCGCAGCTTGGAGGCGATCATCCCCTCGAGTTCCGGAAGCGTATGGCCGCGTGACGGCACTGCACCGATCAGTGGGAAAGCGACGTAGCCGGCCTGGTCGACCGTGTAGGTGCCGCTAAGGGCAGCCTGTTCGAATACGGTGACACGAAGGCGGTCGCCGCTGTCCAGCCTGTAGGGCTGGATGGTCGCCTCGCTGAAGCCCTTTGGCGCCGGCTGATAGCTGGTGCAACCGCTGGCGAGCGCCGACAATATTGCCACGGCGAAAGCGCGTGCTGTCTTTGTGCCTGCGATCGACATGCGGGTTCTCGTTGGCTCCGGAAATGATCACCTCTCCGCGTTGTTATCGATCCGTTAGGGTTAATAGCCGGTAAACTCCCGGTGGAATTTCGATGCGGCCGTGATCCGCACCATTCCAAGGCGCCAACATCCAACAGTTGTGCCTGCAATTAACACTTGCGTTACCATGTTCCTTTACCTTCCGGCTGAATGCGGAAGCTTTTGGGGTGTGGCATGTCGGGTGCCGGTGGTCAGCAGGATGTGGATATCGATCTCGGCGGGCTGTTTCGCGCCATCTGGCAGCGTCGCACCCGGGTTTTGCTCGCGACAGTCGGTGCCGCGGCGCTCGCCTTTGGGGTGGCGAAGCTGGTCGCGCCGGCCTATGAGAGTGAAACGCGTGTCCTGATCGAATCGCGCGAGCCGGAATTCAGCAGTCCGAACCAGCCTTCTCAGACGGGTTCGGACCGGATGTTCGACGAGTCCGGCATCGCCAGCCAGGTGCAAGTGCTGCGCTCCGCCGACCTCATCAAGCAGGTCGCCCGCAACATGAAGCTGCACGAGCTGGAGGAGTTCGATCCGTCCGCGCAGCCCTCCGCGGCCTCCGATCTTCTGGTCATGCTGGGGCTCAGGAAGAACCCGCTCGAATTGCCGCCGGAAGAGCGGATCCTGAAAGAGTTCAATACGAAGCTGCAGGTCTATCAGGTCGAGAAGTCGCGCGTGATCGCCATTGCGTTCACGTCGAAGGATCCTAAGCTCGCCGCTGCCATTCCCGACGAAATGGCCAAGGTCTATCTCTCGCTGCAGAGCGGCGCAAAGCTCGACTCCAACTCCGAAGCCAGCCGCTGGCTGGAGCCGGAGATCGCCAATCTCCGGGAAAAGGTTCGCGAGGCGGAGGCGAAGGTCGCTGCCTATCGTGCCGAATCCGGCCTGCTTCCGACCGGCGAGACGGAGAATTTCGCGACCCGGCAGCTCACCGACATTTCAACGGAATTGGCGCGGGGCCGGGCGGAAAGGGCGAATACGGCAGCGCGCGCCGAAGGCGTGCGTGCGGCACTTGCCGATGGACGCCCGGTCGATACGATCACCGACATCGTCGGCTCGCCGATGATCCAGCGGCTGAAGGAGAACCAGGCCGCCCTGCAGGCGCAACTCGCCGATTTGTCGACGGCGCTGCTCGACGGTCATCCTCGACTGAAGGGGCTGAAATCACAGCTCGAAGGCATTCAGGCGCAGATTCGCGCGGAGACGCGAAAGATCCTCTCCAGTCTCGACAACGAGGCGAAGGTGGGTCAACTGCGCGAGCAGCAGTTGCTTCAGCAGTTGAACGCGCTGAAGGCCCAGTCGGCGCAGGCCGGCGAGGAAGAGGTCGGGCTCCGCGCGCTGGAGCGCGAGGCGGCGGCCCAGCGCCAGCTTCTGGAGACCTATCTCGCCCGTTACCGGGAAGCGACATCGCGAACCGTCGCGAACGCCACGCCGGCAGATGCCCGGGTGATTTCGAATGCGGTGGTCCCTACCGTTGCGAGCTTTCCGAAGGTGGCGCCGATCACGATCGTTGCGGCGCTGGCAAGCTTCCTGATCACCTGCGTCGTCATCATGCTGGGCGAGCTTTTCAGCGGCAGGGCGCTGAGGCCGGGGTCGGATTCCGGAAGGATGCCCGAGACTGCGGTTTCGGCAACGACGCTTGCCGTGGACGAAGCGCCGGCATCCATTGCCACGGTCGAAGAGCCCACCGAGGAGTCACGAGTGGCACAAGAGCCGAGCATCGCTGCCGAGCACGACTTCTCGATCGAGTCGGTGGCCGAGCATCTGCTCGGCAACGGCATCCGGGTCGCCGTTGCGGTCTCGCCGGGAGGGGACGAGGGATCGACGGCAACGGTGATGCTGGCGCGTCTGCTCGCCGAGGAGGAACACAAGGTCGTGCTCATCGATCTCTCCGGTTCGGCCTGCCCGACGCGGCTGATGGCCCAGTCGCTGCATCTGCCTGGAATTACGAACCTGCTGTCGGGCGAGGTCGCCTTCACGCAGACCATCCATGCGGACAGATTTTCCGAGGCGCATATCATCCCTCAGGGCGATGCCGATCCCCACGTGGCGATGCGCGGTATCGAGCGCCTGCAGATGATCATCGACGCGCTGACGAATGCCTATGATCTGGTGCTGGTCGAATGCGGTGCGGCGGACCCGGCTGCCGTCGCCAAGGTGGCTAGAGGCGAGGAGGTAGAGATCATCGTGTCGGCTCCTTCGGTGAGCGAGGAAAAGATCATCGAAGAACTGACAAGCTTCGGAGAGGCTGGTTACCGCGACATCGTGCTGATGACCGGCAGCGGCGACGGCGGCCCGGAGCTTCCCGACCGCCGCGCGGCCTGAGGCAGATCGCGGTCGCGGCCACGACCGGTTCGAAGCCGCTCTCAATCGTCCGCGGGTTCTGCGGTGGCCTGCAACACCCGGCGCCGTCCGCGCTGCACGAAGGTATAGAGGGTCCTGTTCGCCTTTATGGTGCGCTTGGCGCGGACCACGGCGCGGTGCAGGCCGGCTGCCGCATTTCCGCGCAACGTCAGCGGCAGGGTAATGTCCCGCAAGGGGGTTTCTATCGTACACCACGATCGCTTGTAGGGTTGATCGCCGATGCCGAAGTCGAAGAGCGTGACACCTTCGCCGCAGAGGCGTTCGATCACCCGGTAGAACAGCAACTCGCCGGGGCTGCTGTCGGCGGCGATCGTGTCGTCGATCGAACCGAACTGGCAGATGACGTGATCGCCTTTTCGCGACAGGCCGGTGACGGCGATGATCCGGCCCTTGTGCTCGCCCCTGAGGCGGATCGCGTTGAGTTCAAGCAGCCTGTCGCCATCCGATTGCCGGTCGATCAACAGACGAAAAAAGGCACGTATCTCCGAATTGTCGAAAACATCCGGCAGGCCCTGGGCTTCCAGCCGTGCGGCTTTCTGCCGGAAGAACGTGTCGAGCAGCGCATGCGCTTCCGCCGGGTCGCGGGCAACCACATAGTCGTAGCCACCGAGTTCGGCGAGGCGTCTTTCGGAGAGGCGCATCTTCTTGCGCCGGCGTTTCGCGTTGAGCTGGGCGAGCGTGCGCTCCATGTCGCCGAGGAGCCCGAGCTGGAAGGAGGCGTTCGGATTGGCGATCCCGGGCAGGGCGGCGAGTGGGTGGGGCAGGCCGCGCCAAACCGCCGGCGCTTTCTCGAATGTAACGACATCGGCGTGACTGCGGAGCACGCGACGGATTCCTTCGGTCAGAACGCGGATGAGTTCGCCCCGCGGCACGCGTTCGAGCTCGGCGGCAAACAGTCCGGTGTTGAGGTTGCTGTGTTCGGTCGCGATCAGCCTGGCGGTGCGGAAGAAGCGACCTTTCTCGATCTCGAACGGCAGGAGGAAAAGCAGTTGCTTGCCAAGAGTGCCGCGCACGATCCGCAATTGGCTCTTATGCGCGCTCTTCCAGGCCGCGCACCAGTCGAAGCTCTGATGCAGGGAGTTCAGCTTGTTTGCGTCGAGCGCACGCCAGTCCGCCTCGATCTCCGCCAGATCGCGATGAACGGAGAGGGCAATCCGTTCGGCTGGGCGAGTTTCGACGGCCGCGCGCGCTCGGCGGTCGCGTGGCGATTGCCGGCTCGACGCGGCAAGGGTGAAATAGGAATTGGCCATGTCTCGGATCGTTCAGCATGCGTCGTGTTTCTATTGGAGCGCAAAAGTTGCCAGAACGCATTAATTCCAGCGTGGCTTCGTCGGCCATCGTCATACGCGGTTAGCAAAGCATGAAGCGAGTGGACCATCCGCGCCTTGGAAATCGTCGTTGAGGCCTTACATCACGCAACCGATATGAACGTGACGAAGAACTCCAATTTTGTGGAACTGCCGATCATGCCTGGTGATGCCTTGCCTGACCCCGCTGCCCAGTTTCCGGTCGCCGAGTTTCCGCGGATAGGATTTCTCAAGAATCTCGTGCATTCGCCCCTGATCGAGGTCGGTGAATACAGCTACTATGACGATCCGGAAGGACCTGAATATTTTGAGGAGAAGTGCGTCCTCCATCACTACGACTTCGTCGGAGATCGGCTGGTGATCGGGCGTTTCTGCGCGCTTGCGACGGGCGTTCAGTTCATCATGAACGGCGCCAATCACGCCCTCGGCGGCTTTTCGACCTTTCCCTTCGGCATCTTTCCGGGTGCGTGGCGCGACGGCTTCGATCCGGCCGCCTATGCGACCGGCTATCGTGGCGACACGATCGTCGGCAACGATGTGTGGATCGGCATGGAGGCGACGGTCTTGCCGGGCGTCACCATCGGTGACGGCGCGATCGTCGCGGCAAAATCCGTGGTGACGAAGGAGGTCCCTCCCTACGCCATCGTTGCCGGTAATCCGGCAAGGGTCGTCAAGATGCGGTTCCCGGCGGCGGCCGTCGAGCGCTTGCTGGCGATCGCCTGGTGGAACTGGCCGGTCGACAAGGTGACGCGCAACATCGCGGCAATCACCGGCGCCGACATCATGGCCCTTGAAACTGCGCAGTAGCCTCAGTCGAGAAAGCCGGTCGCCAGCACCGTTGCCCATTCGGGCCGGTTGCGTTCGGCGGCGAGGCGCGACATCGCCATATGGTCATAGCGCACGCAGCGGAAGCTGACATTCCAACCGCTCCCGTTATCCTCCATGATGGCATAGCGCGCGTCAGGTGAGCCCGTTTCGACCTTATGCGCCACGGGTCGATCATCGTCGTATCCCGGGCAGCCGACGCTGCCGGGATTGACGAGGAGGCGCCCGCCCGAAAGCCGCACGGCCCGAGGGATGTGCGTGTGGCCGCAGAGGATCACCGGGTAGTCGACCTCCGCGGCAAAACCTTCGATCGCTCTGCGCGCCGCCATGTGGACGACGCCGTCGGCTGTCAACGCCTCCATCCAGTAGGTTTCGTCGCTTGTCGGCGTGCCGTGGCAGAGGAAGAGCGTGTCGCGATAGACAAGCGTTTCCGGAAGTGTAGCCAGCCAATCCCTGTGGCGCGGTTCGAGTTCGTCGTGGGCCGCCCGGTCGGACAGTCCCATTTCGGCCGGGTCAAGTGCGAGAAGATAGCGATCATGATTGCCGCGGATCGCCGGCATCTTGCGTTCGATCAGAATATCGGCCGTGCGCGCGGCATTGAGCGGGCCGCTCAGATGGTCGCCGAGATTGACGACCTCGTCGATCCCCTGTGCGTCGATATCCGCCAGCACCGCCTCGAGTGCCAGGTCGTTGCCGTGAATATCGGCGATGACGGCGATCTTCATGGTGCGCCTCCACTGCTCAACGATTGTTTGCCGGTTTTTCCATCCATTTGATGATCAGCATCGCAGGAAGGATCCACAGAAGTCCGGTGAAGAGGAAATAGAGGAGATGCACCCACCAGGGCGACGTGCCGAGGAGGAGTGAGGCGAAGGTCACCGCCGCCAGCGCGTAGACGGTTACAAGAATGATGATGAGGACGGTGCCGATCAGTTTTCTGAGGCGTACGGGCATCGGATTTCTTTCGGAGAGCGGCAACCGAACGGGATCAATTTGGAATTGGCCGCGACGGCATGCCGCAAAGGGTTCGGCCTTGTTTTGCACGGCGCTCTGGTGCAAATCAACGGCTTTCGACTGGCTTTGGCTGGCAACCCGTTCATTGGGAGGGCTGCAGCCGGCAAACGAGGAAGACGTCATGGCGCATGCCGACCTGGCAACGGAACAGTCGCTGCGGAGCGAGATCGACAAAACTGAGCACCATCGCCGTCAGATCCGCGGCTGGCTCGTTGTCGTGCTGTTTGCCCTGTTTGCCCTGGTGATCGTCGGCGGCGCGACACGCCTGACCGAATCCGGCCTGTCGATCACCGAATGGAAGCCGATCCACGGCGTTGTTCCACCGTTGTCGGCCGAGGAATGGGAGGAGGAGTTCCGTCTCTACCAGCGCATTCCCCAGTATGAGCAGATGAACAAGGGAATGACGGTCGAGGCGTTCAAGACGATCTTCTGGTGGGAATGGGCGCACCGACTTCTCGCCCGCTCCATCGGCGTGACCTTCGCCCTGCCGCTGTTCTTCTTCTGGGTGGCGGGCCGGGTCGAGCGGCGACTGCGGCTGCCGCTCCTCGGCATTCTGGCGCTCGGCGGTTTTCAAGGCTTCATCGGCTGGTGGATGGTTTCCTCGGGCCTCGTCGAACGAACCGAAGTCAGCCAGTACCGGCTGGCCACCCACCTGGTCATCGCCTGTCTGATCTTTGCCGCCTGCATGTGGATCTACCGCGGGCTTTCCCCGCATACCGGCGACGCGGCGCCGACCAGGAGATCGCAGACGATGGCCGGCATCATCGCGGCCATGAGCCTCTTCCAGATCTATCTTGGAGCGCTCGTCGCCGGTCTCGATGCCGGCCTGAGCTACAACACCTGGCCACTGATGGATGGCGCAATCGTGCCGGGTGATCTCTTCCTCCAGCAGCCCGTCTGGATCAATCTCTTCGAGAATCCGAAGACGGTGCAATTCCTGCACCGCGCCGGCGCCTACCTGCTGTTTGCGCTGGCCTTCGCGCATATGGTCGTGTCGCTGCGTGCTGCGCCGGGCACCACGCACGCACGCCGTTCGGTGCTTCTCTTTGTTCTGGTCACCATCCAGGCCGTGATCGGCATCACCACGCTTGTTCTGCAGGTGCCGATTGGCTGGGGTGTGCTGCACCAGGCGGGCGCGCTCGTCGTGCTCGGCTTCGCGATCGCCCATTGGCGCGGCTTCGTCGGCGAATATCCGAGGCCGACGGCAATCGAGGTTCGCGACTGACCAATCTTCGCGTTGGACAAACGAAAACCCCGGCAGAGGTGACTGCCGGGGTTTTCGTTTGCATAACATTTGTCAGGCCGACAGCATCAGATCCATGTTCTGGACGGCGGCACCCGAGGCGCCCTTGCCGAGATTGTCGAGCAGCGCAACAAGGTTGACATGGGCGCCGCCGCTGGTCCCGAAGACGAAGAGCTTCATCGTGTCCTTGCCGGCAAGCTCGGTTGCGTCGATACGGGCGATCTGCGCGCTTTCTGCAAGCGGAACCACCTCGACGATCGACTGGCCGGCGTAGTGCTCGACAAGCGCGGCATGGATGCTTTCCAGTGTCGCGCCGGGCGCCAGGTCGTCGAGATAGAGCGGCACCTGCACGATCATGCCCTGCGCGAACTTGCCGACCGATGGCGAGAAAATGGGCGCGCGCTCGAGCATGCCATGCATTTTCATTTCCGGCACGTGCTTGTGCTTGAGCGGGAGGCCGTACAGGAAATGCGGCGCGCTGATGTGTTCGGCGTGGTTCTCGTCCTCGATCTGCGCGATCATCTGCTTGCCGCCGCCGGTATAGCCGGAGACCGCGTTGACGGTTACCGGGTAGCCGTCCGGCAGGATGCCTGCCTGGCGCAGTGGCCGGATCACGCCGATCGCGCCGGTTGGATAGCAGCCGGGATTGGAGACGTGGCGAGCGCCACGGATCTTGGCAGGCTGCGCCTTGTCCATCTCGGCAAAGCCATAGGCCCAGTCGGGTGCGACGCGATGTGCGGTCGACGTATCGATGATGCGGACGCGATTGTTGCCGGCGACCATGGCGACCGCTTCGCGCGACGCGTCGTCCGGCAGGCAGAGGATGGCGATGTCCGCGCCATTCAACAGGTCTTCACGCATTGCCGCATTGCGGCGTTCCGCTTCCGGGATCGACAGGAGTTCGAGATCCGCGCGACCGGCCATGCGCGCGCAGATCTGCAAGCCCGTCGTGCCGTGTTCGCCATCGATGAAGATCTTCGGTTTCATGATTTCCCTGCTCCTGCAGACGGTTACGGCGTTTTCCGGAATCAATCTGGCATAGACTTGAATCAGTTTCTTGAACGGCAGCGATCAGCCGCGCCGTTCCGCGAGCCATTCGGCCCTGAGGCCCAGCATATACATGGCGATGGTCGAGCCAGCAATGGCGGTAAGATCGGCATGGTCATAGGCTGGCGCCACCTCGACCACGTCGCTTCCGGCGATATGCAAAGCTCCCAGCTTGCGCAGCACCGAGAGGATCTTGGCGCTGGACGGACCGCCGGCGACCGGCGTGCCGGTGCCCGGCGCGTAGGCCGGATCGAGGCAATCGATGTCGAAGGTCAAATAGGCCGAATGGCTGCCGACATGCCGCAGGATCGTTTCGGCGATCTCCTCGGCGCGCATCTCCTCGACTTCGTAGCCATAGACGATCCGGATGCCGCAGTCCTCAGGGGCATGTGTGCGGATGCCGATCTGGATCGAACGCTCGACGTCGATCAGCCCCTCGCGCGCGGCCCGGCCGACGAAGGAGCCGTGGTCGATCCGACCCTTCTCGTCCGGCCAGGTATCCTGATGCGCGTCGAACTGAACCAGGGCGAGGGGGCCATGGAGCGCCGCATGCGCCCTGAGGATCGGGTAGGTGACGAAGTGGTCGCCACCAAGCGTCAGCAGATAGGCCCCCGATTTCAGGATCTTTGCCGCCTCCCGCTCGATGGTCGCGGGCGTCCTGGCGTGGTTGCCATAGTCGAGCAGACAGTCGCCGTAGTCGATCGTCGCCATGTCGGCGAAGAGATCACGCTGGAACGGATATTGCGGATCGTTGTCGAAGATCGCCGATGCACGGCGGATCGCCTGCGGTCCGAAGCGGGCACCGGGCCGGTTCGAAGTGGCGGCATCGAAGGGAATACCCCAGACGACGGCGTCGGCGCCTTTGAGCTGCTTGCTATATCTGCGACGCATGAAGGAAAGCACGCCGGCATGGGTCGGGTCCGTGGCGGCGCCATGAAGCGAGCGGGCGGTGATGGCGTGGTCGATGGTCTTCGGGGCCATGTTCAGCCCTCTGCCTTCCTGGAGCCATAGGCGCGTTCGACGCGCGCCACGCGCACCTCGTAGTGGCTGTACCATTCGGCACGGCCCTGCTTTTGAGCGGCGAGATGATCAACATTTCTTTTCCAGGCTCGGATGGAGCTTTCATCGCTCCAGTAGGCGTTTGTAATACCGAAGCCGTCAGCGCCGCGCGCGCTTTCGACGCCAAGAAAGCCAGGCTGCTTCCGCGCCAGTTCTTCCATGGCTTCGGCCATGTCTCCATAGCCGTTGTCGCCGTCGGTTCGGGCCGAAGAGAAGCAAACGACGTAATAGGGCGGGGCAGGCAGGTTGGCGAAGGACATTCCGACACTCCGTGATCGATCCGCAAAAGAAAAAGGCGGAGCTTGAAGCCCCGCCTTTCGATCTTCGCAATCCCTGAGCGCGATTAACGCTTCGAGAACTGGAACGAACGGCGTGCCTTGGCGCGGCCGTACTTCTTGCGCTCGACGACGCGGCTGTCGCGGGTGAGGAAGCCGCCACGCTTCAGAACGGGGCGCAGGCCCGGTTCGAAGTAGGTCAGCGCCTTGGCGATACCGTGACGAACGGCACCGGCCTGGCCGGAGAGACCGCCGCCGGCAACAGTAGCGTCGACGTCGAACTGGCCGTCACGGGCAGCCGCGACGATCGGCTGCTGCAGGATCATCTGCAGAACCGGACGGGCGAAGTAAGCCGAGAACGGCTTGCCGTTGACGGTGATCTTGCCGGAGCCGGCCTTGACCCAAACGCGGGCAACGGCGTCCTTGCGCTTGCCGGTCGCGTAGGAGCGGCCCTGCGCGTCGACCTTCTTGACGTGAACCGGAGCGGCCGGTTCCGCGGTCGTGGCAATTTCCTTGAGAGCGGAAAGGTCAGCCATTATCAGGCGCTCCTTGTGTTCTTGCTGTTCAGCTTGGCGACGTCGAGGACGGCCGGCTGCTGTGCTTCATGCGGGTGGTTCGTGCCTGCGTAGACACGCAGGTTCTTCATCTGCCGGCGGCCGAGCGGGCCACGCGGAACCATGCGCTCAACGGCCTTCTCGATGACGCGCTCCGGGAAGCGGCCTTCGATGATCTGGCGCGCGGTGCGCTCCTTGATGCCGCCCGGATAGCCGGTGTGCCAGTAGTACTTCTTGTCGGTGTACTTCTTGCCGGTGAGAACGGCCTTCTCGGCATTGATGACGATGACGTTGTCGCCGTCGTCAACGTGGGGCGTGAAGGTGGCCTTATGCTTGCCGCGCAGGCGGTTTGCGATGATGGAAGCGAGGCGACCGACAACGAGGCCTTCGGCGTCGATGAGGATCCACTTCTTCTCCACCTCTGCAGGCTTCTGAACGAAGGTTGCCATATCTAAACTCTTTCGTTGGACCCGGTACCAGGCCGGGCGTTTCTTGTTGCTTGCTTTGGCCCCGATGAGGCCAAAAAAGAAGGCGGCCCGAAAGGGACCGCGATCTGCGGCAGCTTATACGGAAGCGCGAAAACGAGGTCAAGAGCAGAGTTTTGTATGTCGATAAAGAAGTTGCAGCAAAATCAGCATCTTAGTCGTGTGGTTTTACTATACCACACATTAACGGGGTGGAATCGAATAGGTCGCGGTGGCGTGCGCTACCAGTTCGCCGGACCAGACGGGCGCAATTGAGGCATCGAGAACGGCGAGCCGCTTGCCAAGTTTCAGGATCCGGCAGGTGCATTCGAGCGGTTCGGGATCGGGCTTGCGCAGAAAGTTTATGTTGAGGTTGGTGGTGACGGCTAGCGCCACTGGACCGATATGGGCGATCAGCGCGATATAGGCCGAGACGTCGGCAAGCGCGAACAGCGTCGGGCCGGAAACTGTCCCGCCAGGACGGATATGGCGCTCGTTCGGGTCGAGCCGCATCGTCGCAAAACCAGGCCCGGTGTCGGTCACGGCGAAGATCTTGCCGTCCGTGTGCACCTGCGGAAAATCGGAGTCGAGAAAGCGGTTGAGCTCCTCGACGGTCATGATCGGTTGCAAGGTCATGCGCATCCCTCCATTCCTGGCTGCCGTTACAGGACGTCCGCGTCCGTCGTGCAAGGCGGAAAATGGTCTTAGGCGGAAATCCCGCCGGGGTTGAAAGACCGTTGGCGGCGGCGTACCACGGGAGCCGACCTACGGTGAACGGGAGAAGACCATGGCGGATGTCGTTGCATTCAAGAAGGAAGAGCCGAACGGCCTGCTGCTGCGTGAGGCGAACGGCCCGGTCTTGCGGTTGACACTCAACAACCCTCCAGCCAACGCACTGTCGATTGCGCTGATGCAGGCGCTCGCGGCCGAACTCGATGCCGTTGCCGGCGTCAAGGAGATCAAGGTCGTTGTCATCGCGGCGACGGGCAAGGTGTTTTCCGCCGGTCACGACCTGAAGGAGATGACGCTGCATCGCGCCGACGAGGATGCCGGTAGAGCCTTTTTCGAAGCCGCCATCCGTCTGGCGGCCGACATCATGTTGAAGATCGCGAAGCTGCCGCAGGCGGTCATCGCCGAAATCGACGGTCTTGCGACCGCGGCCGGCTGCCAACTGGTGGCAAGCTGCGATCTGGCGATCTGCACGGACAGTTCGACCTTCTGCACGCCGGGCGTGAACATCGGCCTCTTCTGTTCGACGCCGATGGTGGCGCTGTCGCGTGCCGCGCATCGCAAGCAGGCGATGGAGATGCTGCTGACGGGCGAGACGATCGATGCCTCCACCGCCAAGGATTTCGGCCTCGTCAACCGCATCGTGCCGCAGCAATATCTGCGCCAGGTGGTCGACAAATACGCCGCCGTCATCGCCTCGAAGTCGCCGCAGGCGCTGAAGATCGGCAAGGAAGCCTTCTACCGCCAGGCCGAAATGCCGGTGGCCGACGCTTATGACTATGCGGTCGGCGTGATGGTCGAGAACATGCTGGCAAATGACGCGCAGGAGGGGATCGGCGCCTTTCTCGGCAAGCGCTTGCCGGAATGGAAGGAAGACTAAGTCGTGCGGACGGCGAGGGAGTATCACGTGCATGCGGGATACACTCCAGATGGGCGTGAAAGACCCCCTCTGGCCTGCCGGCCATCTCCCCCACAAGGAGGGAGATCGGACACCCTCGACGCTTTTCGCCGGTTCGCAACGTCGCAGAACGGATGAGGTATGTGAGCGCCATCCTGAGCGACCGATCTCCAGCAGTGAGATTAATATTGTCGGCAAGATGAAGCGCAGAGCTGCGTCTTGCCGATCTCCCTCCTTGTGGGGGAGATGCCCGGCAGGGCAGAGGGGGTGCTGCTTCGCGCTCGTCAGTTCTCTACGGCATACTGCTCAATCGACCTAAGCCAGCCGCAGCAGCAGGGCTCCGAGCGCGATGACGCAGGCGGCGGCAATGCGCCAGACGCTGACGCGCTCCCTCAGGAAGACGACGGAGATGACGACGGCAAAGAGAATGGCGGTCTCTCGCAAGGCCGCGACGGTCGCCACAGGCGCCTTGGTCATCGCCCAGAGCGCCAGCCCATAGGCGGCGATCGAACCGGCGCCGCCGATCAGCCCGCGCCACCAATGGTGATGGACATGCCGCAATACCGGCTTGACGCCGCGGCTCGCGAAAGCCCAGGTAAAGAGAAGGACGGGCGGCAGCAGCGCCATCCACAGTGTGTAGGAGATCGCATCGCCGGAGACCCGTGCGCCGATGCCGTCAACGAACGTATAGCTCGCAATGACGCAGGCATTTGAGAGCGCCAGCATGATGGCCTGTTTGCCGCCCCTGCGCGACTCGAAGGCGAGCGTCAGCACGCCGGCCGAGATTGTCAGGATACCGGCGAGCGCTCCGCCGCTCAGTTGTTCGCCGACGACGACGCTGCTGGTGGCGGCGACGATGAGCGGTGCGACGCCGCGCATCAGCGGATAGACGAGGCCGATGTCGCCGGCGCGGTAGGAGGCCGCCACGAGCTGGAAATAGGCGAACTGGAGGACTGCCGAAACGAGGATGTAGGGCCAGGCTTCGGCGTTTGGCAGCGGCCGGAAGGGCAGGAAAGGCAGCGCCACGACCGCGGCGCCAAGCGCGATCATGGCGGCATCCAGCGACTTTTCCGATCCCGCTTTGACAAGTGCGTTCCAGATCGCGTGGAGCAGTGCCCCGAAGAGCACGAGCGCAATGACGTCAAGCGGCAAGATGAACCTCAGCGGGCGATTTGGAAGGCGTTCTCCGCGTTTGTCGCTTTGCTCCGCTCAAAATGCAATCGGGTTCGATGGATCTGGGTTGAGATAGTGGCCGCCCGCAACGAAACGGTGCAAATGCCCGGACGCGATCACACGCTCGGTTGACTCGTTGCCATCGGGCGCCAACTATCCGCGCCAACGATAACAATGCCCGGACGTGCAAGCATGAACCACGATGTCTACCCGGATCACTACCTCGCCGACATCCTGCGCGAGACAAAGACCATTGCTCTCGTCGGCGCGTCACCGAAGGCGGAGCGGCCGAGCCACCGCGTCATGGCTTTCCTGCTGCGCAAGGGATACCGCGTCATCCCGGTCAATCCCGGTCATGCGGGCCGGACGATCCTCGACCAGACCGTTGTGGCAAGGCTCGCGGATATCGTCGAGCCGATCGACATGGTCGACGTCTTTCGGGCCGCCCACGCCTTGCCTGCACTGGTCGACGAAATCCTCGCGCTGCCGAACCTGCCGAAGGTGATCTGGGGCCAATTGTCGGTCCGCGACGACAAGGCGGCCTCCAGGGCCGAGGCCGCCGGCATCAATGTGGTCATGGACCGTTGCCCGGCGATCGAATACCCCCGCCTGATCGGTTGATCGACAAAGCCATGGAGGAAAGAATGACGAAGGCCGGCCCCGGTTTCAGCACGCTCGCCGTCCATGCGGGGGCCCAGCCCGATCCGACAACGGGCGCGCGGGCGACGCCGATCTATCAGACGACGAGCTTCGTCTTCAACGATGCGGATCACGCGGCCGCGCTCTTCGGCCTGCAGCAGTTCGGCAACATCTACACCCGCATCATGAATCCGACGCAAGCCGTTCTGGAAGAGCGCATCGCTGCGCTCGAAGGCGGTACCGCGGCGCTGGCGGTCGCTTCCGGGCATGCCGCCCAGCTTCTCGTCTTCCACACCATCATGAGTCCGGGCGACAATTTCGTCGCCGCCAGGCAGCTTTACGGTGGCTCCGTCAACCAGTTCGGCCAGGCCTTCAAATCCTTCGACTGGCAGGTTCGCTGGGCGGATTGCGCCGACCCCGAAAGCTTCGGGACGCAGATTGACGAGCGTACGAAGGCGATCTTCATCGAAAGCCTTGCCAATCCCGGCGGCATCTTCGTCGATATCGCGGCGATCGCCGAAGTCGCTCGGCGGCACGGACTGCCGCTCATCGTCGACAACACGATGGCGACGCCCTACCTCGTGCGGCCGCTGGAACACGGCGCCGATATCGTCGTCCACTCGCTCACCAAGTTCATCGGCGGTCACGGCAACTCGATGGGCGGGATCATTGTCGACGGCGGCACCTTCGATTGGTCGAAATCCGGGAAATATCCGCTCCTCTCCGAACCGCGTGCTGAATATGGCGGCGTCGTGCTGCAACAGGCCTTCGGCAATTTCGCCTTTGCGATCGCCGCGCGCGTGCTCGGTCTTCGCGATTTCGGTCCGTCGATCTCGCCTTTCAACGCCTTCCTGATCCAGACCGGTGTGGAGACACTGCCACTCAGGATGCAGCGCCATTGCGACAATGCGCTCGCCGTCGCGGTGTGGCTGAAGGGACAGGACAAGGTTTCCTGGGTCCGCTACGCCGGGCTCGAGGACGACCCGAACCATGCGCTTCAGAGGCGCTATTCGCCGAAAGGCGCAGGTGCGGTCTTCACCTTCGGTCTTTCGGGCGGATACGAGGCGGGAAAGCGCTTCGTCGAGGGCCTCGAGATGTTTTCGCACCTCGCCAATATCGGTGACACGCGTTCGCTGGTCATTCATCCCGCCTCGACGACACATCGGCAGCTTACGCCCGAGCAGCAGGTCGCGGCGGGGGCTGGGCCTGACGTCGTCCGCCTGTCGATCGGTATCGAGGATGTCGATGACATCATCGCCGACCTGGAGCAGTCGCTCGCAAGAATTTGATGAGGCCCACCGCCGACTACTGCATGTCTCCTTAAATCGACCTCGATTTAAGGACGAAGACATGCAGCAATTCAAAGTGCTACAGCGACCTTTGCGCGCCTGATAAGGCGCGCGGCGCTGTAGGGGGACGACATGAGCGACGACAATATCGTTAAGTTCGAACGACGGAAACCAAAGCAGGAGCAGAGGACTGCCAGCCCACTGCAGCGGAAAGCTCTTAACTGGATCGCGGTCATAGCCGCGTTGGTCCTGGTGTGGGCGTATTACCAGTTCATCTCGCCGCCGAGCCTGCCATGAGAGCAGGTAACAAAGCGTTTTCCTGCTTGTTGAATTAGGATCCGGCCGGCGGTATGCGACGAACTGCAATTTGAACCGGCGACGGACGCGCCGCTCCGACGGAGGTGCCTCATGAGTCACGTGTTGAAATTCGACCTTGCTTCGGTTGAGCTGGAGATCGGTGCGCCGGCCGCCGACCGGCTGATTTCCGGAAGCCCAGAGTTCCGCACCTGGAATTTCGAAGAGGCGTCCGGCGGTCTCTATGCGGGCGTCTGGGAGTCAACACCCGGGAAGTGGCGGATCGCCTATGACGAATGGGAATATTTCCACATCCTCTCCGGGCATTCGATCGTAACCGAAGATGGCGGCGAGGCTGTCCACCTGAAGGCGGGCGACAGCATGGTGCTGCGGCCTGGTTTTGCCGGGACCTGGGAGGTCGTCGAGACGACCCGCAAGGACTACGTCATCCGGCTCTGAGCGCGAGGACTGTACTGGCGGCGCCGATCACCCGCCCGTCGCCATGTTCGCCCCGACTTCGTTGGTCGGATCGTCGTTGCGGATAAGGCTGTCTGATCCGCCATCGAGCTTGTTGTTGCGCACCACATTGTGCTGCGCGAAATCGAGATTGCTGGCGCTGCTGCCGAACGGGTAGGCCGGATCGGTGAAGCAATAGCTGCTGCTGCCGTTGCGCGAATTCAGCCACACGGCCGGGCTCACGAGAAACGAGGACCGGTAGCGGAATGTGTTGCCGACGATCTGATTGTATTGCGGCTTCTGATGGCGGATGACGCCGCCTTCGCCGCAGTTGCGATAGGCGAATATGCCGCCGTTGTCGGAATGCTCGAAGACGTTGTTGGTGATCCTGTTGTTCGCGGATCCGTCGATCGCGATCAGTTCCCGCTTCTCCGTGGAGATCCCGAAGACATTGTTGCTGATCGTGTTGTTGGCGGATTCGGCATCAAGATAGACGGCGACGGCTGTGGATCGGCCGTTGATTTTCGAGTTGACGAGAGCCGCGTTGGTGACGCCAGGCCCGACATAGAAGGGGATGCCGTCCGGTGCGTCGAAGGCAACATTCTCGAGACGCACGTTCTTCGGCGCCGATGCCTGGGCGAATGCCGTGTGGTCGGGATTTCGCGACGACGCCTTCATGACCGCGCCATTGGCGTTCTCGCCGAGGCCATAGATGCGGACGAAGCCCTGGATCCTGCAATTGCGGATCGTCACGCTCGACGGCGCATCCCAGGGGCCCGAGCCGGCTTTTCTGGAGCGGACGGCGACGGCGGTCTTCTCTTTGCGCGATGCGCCTGCGCTGACATCGAGCGTTCCACCGCCGCAGTCGAGCACCGATCCCGAAGCCGCACTTCCCTCGAACACCAGCGGATGGGTGATGACATCGGCCGAGGAGAGGCGAAGGCTGCAGGCGAGCGTGATGGGATTGGTTCCCGGCGCCTTTACCTTGGACTGAACGTCCGCGTCGCAGCCCGGTCTCGCTTCGACATTCTCCACTGGCGGTGTGGTCGGCGGGGGCGACGGATCGGTTGGCGTTGTGGGAGGCGCCGGCCGCCCCTTATCAGGTTGCATGACCGGAAACCCTGGCGGATTCCTGAGAGCCGCGTCGGCGACCGTCGCCAGATCGCTCTGGCAGCCGCTCAAGGCAAGGCTGACGAAAACCAGGCTTGTGAACTTAGTCGGCGGCATCGGCAGGCTCCTGTCGCGGTTCCGTTCTCTCCCGAATAGGGCTCTATGCTTAACCGATTCTGAACGCCGGCCCGGAAGCCGGCTACCAGACGAGATCCAGCCGCTCCAGCCCGTGAAAGTGGAAGCTGTCCTTGACCGGCGGCTCGTGCTTGAGCCGCAGGCCGGGCAGGCGCCGGAACAGGATCGGCAGGGAAAGGTTGAGTTCAAGCCGCGCAAGCGGCGCGCCGATGCAGAAGTGCAGGCCGGCGCCGAACGACATATTGGCGCCCTCGTTGCGGTCCGGCATGAACGTGTCCGGCGCGGTGAATTTGCGCGGATCGACGTTCGCCGCCCCGAGCATAAGACCGATCCTGTCGCCCTTTCTAAGCGCGATGCCGTCCTCGAGTACGATGTCCGACAGGGCATAGCGCTGGAAGATATGGAGCGGCGCGGCGAAGCGCAGGCACTCTTCCACCGTGCGCGCCGTCGCTTCTTCGCCCGCAAAAAGCGTGGCGGGTAAGAGGCCGGATTGCAGGATGGCGCCCACGGCATTGCCGATCTGGTGCACGGTCGCCTCGTGACCGGCGTTCAGAAGCAGGACGGTGGTCGAGATCAATTCGGCCTCCGACAGGCGCTCGCCGTCCTTCTCGGAACCGATCATGTGGGTCAGCAGGTCGTCTGCGGGCTTGGCGCGCTTTTCGGCAATGATGTCTTTCAGATATGCGGCAAATTCCGCGGAAGCCTGGTTGGCGTCGAGTTCCGTCGCGAAGGACGGGTTGAAGACATACATCTTCACCATGCGGTGCGACCAGTCGAGAAGGCGAGGGGCCGCTTCGACCGGAATGCCGAGCATGCGGGCAATGATGGTGACGGGGATCGTCTCGGCATAGGTCTTCAGCAGTTCGACCGCGCCGTCCGCCTCGAAGCTGTCGATGATCGCATGCGAGAGCGCTTCGATGTCCGGCCGGAGCTGTTCGATCTGCCGCGAAACGAAGGCGCGGTTGACGAGCGTGCGCAGCCGCGTATGGGCCGGAGGCTCCAGTTCGAGCAGCGAATGCGCCTCCAGCGCGTCGAAATCCTTGAGATGCGGCTTCGGCTCCGGCAGGCCGAGTTCCTCGCGGGTCGCCACATGCAGGATCTGCCGGCCGAAGCGGCGGTCGCGCAGCAGCGCGTTCACCTGCTCGTAACCCGCGAAAAACCATTGCTGCGGCTCTTCCCAGAAGAAGGCCGGACATTGCGCATGGAGCGCGGCATAGGCCGGCAGCGGATTGCGGAAGAAGTCCGGGTTGCGGACGTCGAGACAAACGCGCCGGGCGGGGCCGTCTATGGTGATGCCGGGGACTGCGGACATGATATCGGCCCTTTGAAGCGGACGGATTGATACTCTCACGCATCTCTATTGCGCCGGGCGCCGCTGCGGCAAGCGCAATCGATAACGGATCGAGCTCAGGGAACAATGTCCGCAATATCGACTTTTTCGGTGGCAATGATCGGCCGCTTTGAGCATGATGCGGCAGCAGCAGGGAGCGGCATGGCAAGAACGCAGGGCAGTTTTTCCGCGGGCATCATGGCCGCGATCCGGAAACGGCGGCCGACCGTGGTCAATCGCGACGCGGCCGTGAGCCGTGGCGATATCGTCATCGCCTCCTACAACATTCACAAATGCGTGGGCACCGACGGCCGGTTCGATCCGGGGCGTATCGCCCAGGTCATCGGCGAGATCGGCGCGGATATCGTCGCCCTGCAGGAGGCCGATCAGCGGTTTGGCGAGCGCGCCGGGCTCCTGGATCTCGAGCATCTGCGACGCGAGGCCCATCTTGTTTCGGTGCCGATTTCTGCTTTCTCGGAAAAGGGGCACGGATGGCACGGCAATGTCCTCTTGCTCAGGGAAGGCGCCGTATCGGACGTTCGGCAGCTCAATCTGCCGGGCGTCGAGCCGCGCGGCGCGCTGGTCGTCGATCTCGACCTGAAGGCCGGGCCGCTCAGGGTGATCGCCGCCCATCTGGGCCTGCTGCGTCACTCCCGGGCGCGTCAGGCCGAGACCATTCTGCGGGTTGCGGCCGATGGCGTCGGCCGGCCGACACTGCTTATCGGCGACCTCAACGAATGGCGCATGGGCAGGCGCTCATCGCTGAGCTTCCTCAGCCCCATTTTCGACCCGACCCATGCGACGGTTGCGAGCTTTCCGTCGCGTTTCCCGCTGTTGCCGCTCGATCGCGTGCTCGGCAATCCGCATCATCTCGTGACGTCGGTGTCGGTGCACGACACGCCGCTGGCGCGGGTCGCCTCGGATCATCTTCCGGTCAAGGCGTCGATCGATCTGAAGGCCGCTCTCAAGGAAGGGGGCGCCGATGACCGCGCCGGCCTGATTGATCTGGAGCGGGCGTGAAGGCCCACCTGACAGCCCCTTAAACCGGAACCGATTTTCAGGTAGAATCGCTCGTCGATTCAACATGTTATAGAATCATCGGCGCGTCCGAGGACGCAGCCGTTGCTATGGACGGCGGGCATGTTCATCTGGATTGCGCTCTTTTTTGCCGTTCTGCTCGCTCTTGCCGCCGCCGCGACCTTATACGTCTACGGCGTCTTCGGGCGCCGTCCGCAGGCGCCGCCCTCCTTTGCCCTGCCCTTCGGCGGGGAACCGACCCGGATCGACGAAAGCGTTGCGTCGCGTCTTGCCACCAACTCCGGCGAGTGCGCGGTCGCCCTGATCTCGGACAATATCGAGGCCTTCGTCGCGCGAGCCCATTCAGCGCGCTCGGCGGGCCGCAGTCTCGACCTGCAATATTACTACTGGAAGGACGAACTGACGGGTTTTCTTCTGACCCGCGAACTCATCCAGGCGGCCGAGCGCGGCGTGCGTGTGCGGCTGCTGCTCGACGACATCAATGCCGGCATCCACGATCGGCTATGCATCGCGCTCGACGCGCATCCCAATATCGACGTGCGCCTCTTCAATCCCAGCCGGGCGCGGACCGACCGTTTCCGTCGCGGCTTTGAAATGGCCGTGCGCGCCTTGAGCGCCACGCGTCGCATGCACAACAAGCTGTGGATTGCCGACGGCCGGATGGCCATTGCCGGCGGGCGCAATATCGGCGACGCCTATTTCGATGCCGCCGAACTGTCGAACTTCCGCGACCTGGATGTCTGGATGACGGGACCAGTGGTCGATCAGGCCACGGCCATGTTCGACCAGTACTGGAACAGCGCATCCGTGTTGCCCATCGCCGCGCTCCGGACACCGCGCAAACACTATCTGCCGGCGCTGCGCGAGACGCTCGAAGCGCTGGCACGAACCGCGGCGGCGCGCTTCTATCTGGAAAGAGTGAGCGACGCGGAGGCCGGGGCGGATCTCTATTGGGGAAGCCGCAGGCTTCACCGCAGCGCCGGTGTCCGCCTGGCCTTCGATCCGCCTGAAAAAGCGCTGTTGCAGAAGCGGCAGAACTGGTTGCTGCGCGAACTTTTTCCGTTGATCAACGGTGCCGAGTGCGATCTGCGCATCATGTCCCCCTATTTCATTCCCGGCGCCGAGGGAACGCGCCAACTGACGGCGCTCGCGAAGAGGGGCGTGCGAGTGGCGGTGCTGACGAACTCGCTTGCGGCAACGGATGTCGCCGCCGTGCACGGCGGCTATATGAAATACCGCAAGGGCCTGCTTCAGGGTGGCGTCGATCTCTATGAATTGAAGGAATACGGCGAATTGATCGACCGCCATCGCATGTCGCTGTTCGGCGCCCGCAACGCCAGCCTGCACACCAAGGCTTTCGTCATCGATGGCCGATACGGCTATGTGGGATCGATGAATTTCGACCCCCGGTCAGCCTCCCTCAACACGGAGATGGGGGTGATTTTTTCCGACGAAGCACTGGCTGCCGAGATCCAGTCCATCTTCGACGAAGAGACGTTGCCGGAGAGGAGTTATCGGTTGACCCTCGAAGGCGGGCGGCTGGTCTGGCGCGACCGGGCGAACGGAGCCACACGGCTGCTCGGACGTGAGCCGGACGCGGGCGCCCACCGCCGGCTGATTGCTGGAGCGATCCGTTTCCTGCCGCTGGAATCCCAGCTCTGACAGCAAGCGCTGCCGGATTCAGGGATCGTTTACCGCGACTTCGCGAATGCCTGTGAGCAACGCTGAAAAGGAGACGCCATCCGGCGGCAGACTTGGAAAAATGTTCTATCGGCAGGTCGCCGCGGTCAATGAAAAACGTTGGTCCGAAACGCCGCGACCATTAAGCTTATCGAATGTTCGCGACTTGAAGTGAAGGGCATTGACACTCTATGTAAGGACTGAGGCTTATCCGATGATTCCCGGTCCGCGAAGGGATTGCGGGCCCGACTATGAAGGTTCGATATGAGAAATCCAGTTGATACGGCCATGGCGCTGGTGCCGATGGTTGTTGAGCAGACCAACCGCGGTGAACGGTCCTACGACATCTATTCGCGGCTGCTCAAGGAGCGCATCATCTTCCTTACGGGCCCCGTCGAAGACCACATGGCGACACTCGTCTGCGCGCAGTTGCTCTTCCTGGAAGCGGAGAACCCGAAGAAGGAAATCGCCCTCTACATCAACTCGCCGGGCGGCGTCGTGACGGCTGGCATGGCGATCTACGACACGATGCAGTTCATCAAGCCGGCGGTCTCGACGCTCTGCATCGGCCAGGCTGCCTCGATGGGCTCGTTGCTGCTGGCCGCCGGCCACAAGGACATGCGCTTCGCGACGCCCAATGCGCGCATCATGGTGCACCAGCCCTCCGGCGGCTTCCAGGGCCAGGCCTCCGACATCGAGCGGCATGCAAGAGACATCCTCAAGATGAAGCGCCGCCTCAACGAGGTCTATGTCAGGCATTGCGGCCGCACCTATGAGGAAGTCGAGCAGACGCTCGACCGCGACCATTTCATGAGTTCCGACGAGGCGCTCGATTGGGGCCTGATCGATAAAGTCATCACCTCGCGGGAAGCAATCGAGGGCGCCGAACAGGGTTGATATCACACGCGTGTGTCTCTGCAGACGCGATTGTGACACATTTGTAACGGCTGAGGGCTTTATCGGAAGGGCAAAGCCGTTAATATGAACCGTTAATGCTATGCTGGTGTTTGGGGTATAGCATTCGGATTTGACGGGAGAGTCGTTGCAACCGAAGTCAGGCATTCGCCCTGACGCGGTGAGTACTCCCAGGAACCCTGCGCGGCGGTATCGAGCGCGCGCAAGGCGAATTGACTAGTCCGCGATATCTTTCCGAAGGTGTCCGGCGTGCTGGAAGGAAGTGAAAATGAGCAAGGTCAGCGGCAGCAACGGCGGTGACTCGAAGAATACCCTCTATTGTTCGTTTTGCGGCAAGAGCCAGCACGAAGTGCGCAAGCTGATTGCCGGCCCCACGGTGTTCATCTGCGATGAATGCGTGGAACTCTGCATGGACATCATCCGCGAAGAGAACAAGACCTCGATGGTCAAGTCCCGCGATGGCGTTCCCACCCCGCAGGAAATCATCAAGGTTCTCGACGAATACGTCATCGGGCAGCAGCAGGCCAAGCGCATCCTGTCCGTCGCCGTGCACAACCACTACAAGCGCCTTGCCCACGCGGCCAAGAGCAGCGACGTGGAACTGGCCAAGTCGAACATCATGCTCGTCGGTCCTACCGGTTGCGGCAAGACCTATCTGGCACAGACGCTCGCCCGTATCATCGACGTGCCGTTCACCATGGCCGACGCGACGACGCTGACGGAAGCGGGCTATGTCGGCGAGGACGTCGAAAACATCATTCTGAAGCTGCTCCAGGCCGCCGACTACAATGTCGAGCGCGCCCAGCGCGGCATCGTCTACATCGACGAGGTCGACAAGATTTCGCGCAAGTCCGACAATCCGTCGATCACGCGCGACGTCTCGGGCGAGGGCGTGCAGCAGGCGCTGCTGAAGATCATGGAGGGCACTGTGGCCTCCGTACCGCCACAGGGCGGCCGCAAGCATCCGCAGCAGGAGTTCCTGCAGGTGGATACGACGAACATCCTCTTCATTTGCGGCGGCGCGTTTGCCGGCCTCGACAAGATCATCTCTGCCCGTGGCGAGAAGACGTCGATCGGCTTCGGCGCGACGGTACGCTCGCCGGAAGATCGCCGGGTCGGCGAGGTTCTGCGCGAGCTTGAGCCGGAAGATCTGGTCAAGTTCGGTCTTATCCCGGAATTCATCGGCCGTCTGCCGGTTCTGGCGACGCTTGAGGACCTCGATGAGGATGCCCTGATCCAGATCCTGTCCGAACCGAAGAACGCGCTGATCAAGCAGTACCAGCGCCTGTTCGAGATGGAAGACGTCGAGTTGACCTTCCACGAAGACGCGTTGCGCGAAATTGCCAAGCGCGCCATCATCCGCAAGACCGGCGCGCGCGGCCTGCGCTCGATCATGGAAAAAATCCTGCTCGACACCATGTTCGAGCTGCCGACGCTCGAGGGCGTTCGCGAGGTGGTGATTTCGGATGAGGTGGTCAAGGGAACCGCCCGGCCGCTCTACATCTACTCGGATCGTTCCGACGAGAAGACCAACGTCTCGGCCTGACGGCGTGCCACAAGGAATTGCAGAAAAGCCCGCCTGCGTGCGGGCTTTTTCGTGCGCAGCCGGCGCATCTTTGATGCTCGCGAAGATGTGAAAGTGGTGAAGGGCGCGAGGCTCGTCCGCCAAGCGCCTCGTCGATCGTGAGAACGGAGCAAGCTTGCGAACATTTTCGCCCCAAAATGATTGGGGTCAATCGAATCGAATATTGCGAAAGCTCTACAACAACGCGATGATACGACGATTCAATGAACGCGCTTGGGCGCCGGCGTCCGGGAAGCCACGTAAGGCCGGCATCAGCCTCTCAGCGTAGGAAACGGGAATTGTCCATGGAGGCGGAGAATGCGCCTGGCCTTGAAAAGGCCCCTGTTGCACTCCACTTTCGTGAAGGAAATTTGACAGCCGGGAGTGCCGCTGAGGCTCCCGGGAACGGGCCCGAAATCGGGACGGAAAGGAAATGACATGACGAACAAAACGTCTCCGGCCGAAAGCGCGACCTATCCGGTTCTGCCGTTGCGCGACATTGTGGTCTTCCCGCACATGATCGTGCCGCTTTTCGTCGGCCGCGAGAAGTCCATCCGCGCCCTTGAAGAGGTCATGGGCACCGACAAGCAGATCATGCTGGCGACCCAGATCAACGCGACGGATGACGATCCGGAAGCTTCCGCGATCTACCGCGTCGGTACAATCGCCAATGTGCTGCAGCTCCTGAAGCTGCCGGATGGCACCGTCAAGGTTCTCGTCGAGGGGCGCGCACGGGCCGAGATCGACCGCTACACCTCCCGCGACGACTTCTACGAAGCGGTCGCCCATGTGCTGCGCGAGCCGGAAGAGGATCCGGTCGAGATCGAGGCACTGAGCCGCTCGGTCGTTTCTGAATTCGAAAGCTACGTGAAGCTCAACAAGAAGATTTCGCCGGAAGTCGTCGGCGTCGCGAGCCAGATCGACGACTATTCCAAGCTCGCCGATACGGTTGCTTCGCACCTGTCGATCAAGATCGTCGAGAAGCAGGAAATGCTCGAGACGACGAGCGTGAAGATGCGCCTGGAAAAGGCGCTCGGCTTCATGGAAGGCGAGATTTCGGTTCTGCAGGTCGAAAAGCGCATCCGTTCGCGCGTCAAGCGCCAGATGGAGAAGACCCAGCGCGAGTACTACCTCAACGAACAGATGAAGGCGATCCAGAAGGAACTCGGCGACAGCGAGGACGGCCGCGACGAGATGGCCGAAATCGAGGAGCGCATCGCCAAGACGAAGCTCTCCAAGGAAGCGCGCGAGAAGGCCGATGCGGAGCTGAAGAAGCTGCGCCAGATGAGCCCGATGTCGGCGGAAGCGACCGTCGTTCGCAACTATCTGGACTGGCTGCTGGGTCTGCCCTGGGGCAAGAAGTCGAAGATCAAGACCGACCTCAACCACGCCGAGAAAGTGCTGGAGGCGGATCACTTCGGCCTGGACAAGGTCAAGGAGCGTATCGTCGAGTATCTGGCCGTACAGGCCCGTTCGGCGAAGATCAAGGGTCCGATCCTGTGCCTCGTCGGCCCTCCGGGCGTCGGCAAGACCTCGCTCGCCAAGTCGATCGCCAAGGCGACAGGCCGCGAATATATCCGCATGGCTCTCGGCGGCGTTCGCGACGAGGCCGAGATCCGTGGCCACCGCCGGACCTATATCGGCTCCATGCCGGGCAAGATCGTGCAGTCGATGAAGAAGGCAAAGAGGGCCAATCCGCTCTTCCTGCTCGATGAAGTCGACAAGATGGGCCAGGACTTCCGCGGCGATCCGTCTTCGGCGCTTCTGGAAGTACTCGATCCGGAACAGAACTCGACCTTCATGGATCACTATCTCGAGGTTGAATACGACCTCTCGAGCGTGATGTTCATCACCACGGCGAACACGCTGAACATTCCGCCCCCGCTGATGGACCGCATGGAAGTCATCCGCATTGCCGGCTACACCGAAGAGGAAAAGCTGGAAATCGCCAAGCGGCACCTGCTGCCGAAGGCGATCCGCGACCATGCGCTGCAGCCGAACGAATTTTCCGTGACGGACGGCGCGCTGATGGCGGTCATCCAGACCTACACGCGCGAGGCGGGCGTTCGCAATTTCGAGCGCGAGCTGATGAAGCTTGCCCGCAAGGCGGTGACCGAGATCCTCAAGGGCAAGACCAAGAAGGTCGACGTGACGGCTGACAACGTCAACGACTATCTCGGCGTGCCGCGCTTCCGCCATGGCGAAGCCGAGCGCGACGACCAGGTGGGCGTGGTCACGGGTCTCGCCTGGACCGAGGTCGGCGGCGAACTGCTGACGATCGAAGGCGTGATGATGCCGGGCAAGGGCCGCATGACGGTCACCGGCAACCTGCGCGACGTCATGAAGGAATCGATTTCGGCCGCGGCATCCTATGTCCGCTCGCGTGCGATCGATTTCGGCATCGAGCCGCCGCTTTTCGACAAGCGCGACATCCACGTGCACGTGCCGGAAGGTGCGACGCCCAAGGATGGTCCGTCCGCCGGTGTTGCGATGGCGACGGCGATCGTTTCGGTGATGACCGGCATTCCGATCCACAAGGATGTGGCGATGACCGGCGAGATCACCCTGCGTGGTCGCGTCCTGCCGATCGGCGGTCTGAAGGAGAAGCTGCTGGCGGCTCTGCGGGGCGGCATCAAGAAGGTGCTGATCCCCGAAGAGAACGCCAAGGATCTTGCCGAGATCCCGGACAATGTGAAGAACAGCCTCGAAATCATCCCGGTTTCGCGGATGGGCGAGGTGCTCGAGCACGCATTGACGCGGCGTCCGGAACCGATCGAATGGGACCCGGCAAGCCACGCCGGCACCATTTCGCCGGTCGATTCGCAGGACGAGGCGGGAGCCTCGATCGCCCACTGATAAGGCCCAAAAAGGGCGGGGACTGTGTCCCGCTTGCGCCCTTTGCCGAGAAAAACGGAGAAGACCGGCCATTTGCCGGTCTTTTCTGTTGTAAAAGCACCCTCCAAGCCTTGCATTTCAAGGGATTCGGCGCAATTGGGAATGGCAAGACGTGGGCGTGCGCAAGCGGCCCCGGCTTAAGACGACAGTCGTTTCGAACCAATATGAAAGGGGTGGAAACATGAACAAAAATGAGCTCGTGTCTGCCGTTGCCGAGAAGGCCGGTCTTTCCAAGGCCGATGCGTCTTCCGCTGTTGATGCAGTGTTTGAGACCATTCAGGGCGAACTGAAGAGCGGTGGCGACATCCGCCTCGTAGGCTTTGGCAACTTCTCCGTGACCCGCCGCGAAGCGAGCAAGGGCCGCAACCCGTCGACGGGTGCGGAAGTTGACATCCCGGCACGCAACGTGCCGAAGTTCACGGCCGGCAAGGGCCTGAAGGACGCCGTCAACTAATCGGACGCGTTTAAGGTCCGCAAGGACTTCGACGATGCCCGTACGGCCTGGTGGCAATGCCATCGAGGCCGCAAACAGGTTCATGTTCCATCTGCCGTGTTGTCTCCGCTTCGGAGAAACGTCGGCAGGTTGATTGGGGCCCGGTCGATCCGGGCCTCTTTTCATTTCAACCGCCGCTGTCATTGGGCTGTTACAGGGCGGTTGCACAAGCCTCCCATCCGGACTGCGCGAACCGCCGATTCCGGATGCCACCGCGGTGTCGGAATGCCTGATCCCCGGGCGCGCGCCGCGACAGGAGGGACAAATGAGGGCTTTTTCCATCACCGCTGCATTGGCGACAGCGCTGGCCGCATCGACGGCGCCCGCCGCTCAGGCCGAACAGGTCTTTAATCGCATCGCTTCCTTTGCCGTCGCCGGCAACCTGCCCGAAGGCGCCGACCGGAACGCGCCGACATCGGCGGAAATCATCACCGCCACCGAAGACGGCAACACGCTCATCTATACCGACAGCCCCGGCAAGCGCATCGGCTTCATCGACGTCAGCGATCCACGAGCGCCGAAGGCCGGCGGCGTCGTCGCGTTCGATGGCGAACCGACGTCGGTCGCCGTCGCCGGAGCGAAGGCGCTCGTCGCCGTCAACACGCGCGAAAGCTTCACCAAGCCCTCCGGCCTGCTTGCCGTTGTCGATGCTGCGACCAAGAAGGTCGACGCCACCTGCGATCTCGGCGGCCAGCCGGATTCCGTCTCGGTCAACAAGGATCGGACGCTCGCGGCGATCGCCATCGAGAACGAGCGCGACGAGAAGGTCAACGACGGGCAAATCCCGCAGATGCCGGCCGGTGATCTGGTGATCCTGTCGCTGAAGGACGGCGCCGCAGATTGCGCGACGATCAAGCATGTGACGCTGACCGGTCTTGCCGAAGTCGCCGGCGAAGACCCGGAGCCGGAATTCGTCGCCTTCAACGGCAAGGACGAAATTGCGCTCACGCTGCAGGAAAACAATCACATCGTCATCATCGACGGCAAAACCGCGACCGTGAAGGCGCATTTCTCCGCCGGTACGGTCGATCTCAAGAGCGTCGACGCGAAACGTGACGGTGCCATCGCCTTCAACGGCGAACAGGCCGGCCGCAAGCGTGAGCCCGATGCGGTGAAGTGGCTCGACGACAACCGCCTGGTGGTCGCCAACGAGGGTGACTACGAGGGCGGCGCCCGAGGCTTCACGATCTTCGACGCGACCGGCAAGGTCCTGTTCGAGTCCGGCCCAAGCTTGGAACATGCCATCGCTGCGATCGGCCACTATCCGGAAAAACGCTCCTCGGCGAAGGGCATCGAGCCGGAAGGCCTGGAAACGGCGCAGTACGGTGACGACAAGCTGTTCTTCGTCCTCTCCGAGCGCGCCTCGATCGTCGGCGTCTACAGGGACACCGGCGCTGACCCGGAATTGCTCCAGCTTCTGCCGTCCGGCATCTCCCCCGAAGGCGCCGTCGCCATTCCCGGTCGGAATCTGTTCGCGACCGCCAATGAGGTCGATCTCGTGGAAGACGGCGGTGCGCGGGCACATGTGATGATTTATGCGCGCGGCGAAGGGGAGGCCGCCTACCCTCAGCTTCGCTCCGCGGAGAAGGACGGGCTGCCGATCGGCTTCGGTGCGCTTTCCGGCCTCGCGGCGGTGAAGGACAAGCCGGGCTTCCTCAGGGCGGTAAATGATTCCGTCCTTTCGTCGCAGCCGACGATCTTCACGATCGACGCGACTGAGAAGCCGGCGCTGATCACCGAGGCGCTGCCGATCACCCGTGATGGCGCGCCTGCGCAAAAGCTCGACATCGAAGGCATCGCGAATGACGGCGAAGGCGGGTTCTGGCTGGCATCCGAGGGCAATTCGGACAAGCTCTACAGCCACGCGCTCTTCCACGTGAACAAGAAGGGCGAAATCAAGCAGGAGATTGCTCTCCCGAAGGAACTCAGCGCCAACGAGATCCGCTACGGCTTCGAAGGCATAACGACCGTGGGCGAGGGGGATGACCAGGTCCTCTGGATGGCGGTCCAGCGCGAATGGAAGGACGATGCGAAGGGCTTCGTCAAGCTCGTCTCCTACAAGCCGGCGACGGAAGAGTGGGGCGCGGTGCGCTATCCGCTCGACAAGTCCAAAGCCGGCTGGGTCGGTCTTTCGGAGATCTCCGTCCATGGCGACTACGTCTATCTCATCGAGCGCGACAATCTGATCGGCGAGGCGGCGAAGCTCAAGAAGCTCTACCGTGTCGCGCTCGCCGATCTGAAGCCCGCCAAGCTCGGGGCCGAACTGCCGGTCGTCAAGAAGGAAGAGGTGCGCGACCTCATTCCCGAGCTGAAATCGCTGAACGGCTATGTGGTCGACAAGGTGGAAGGCTTCACGGTCGACGCGGCTGGAAACGGCTACGTCGTCACGGACAATGACGGCGTCGACGACTCGTCCGGCGAGACCCTGTTCTTCTCCATTGGCGCAATCGACGCGATGTAAGCGCCGGCCAGGAGAAAACGGAGAGGCCGGGACATGACGTCCCGGCCTCTCTTGTTTCTTGTCTATGCTCGGCCAGCCTGCACAATTAGCGCGCGGCAGCGATGTCGGCGTCGTCCTCCGCTTCCTTGCGTTTGCGGATTTCATCGGTCTTGTCGACGAGCTTGCCGACGATGCCGTAGAGCTGATCGAGTTGCTCGTCGTCGAGTGCCGAGAAGATTTCCTCGAGAAGTTGCTTGCGCGGATGTTCCGCCGCCATCAGGACGGCCCGGCCGGTCTCGGTAATGGAGACGATCTTGGCGCGACGGTCGTCTGGATCGGGCTTGCGCATCACCAGGCGGTCACGCTCCAGCCCGTCGATCGCCTCCGTTACGGTTCTCGGGGCGAAGTTCAGCGCGCAGGCGATGTCGGTGGAGCGGCAGGGGCCGAGCTTGCTCAGGAAGAACAGGAACTTGCTTCGGGCAAGCGACACACCTTCCTCGGTCATCGACTCGTTTACCAGGCGATGGACGCGATGATAGAGTTCGAACAGTTTGTCGGAGACTTCGAATGTCGTCTTCATGAACACCGTTGAGTAATGGTGAGGTGCCATGTCAAATGGCAGTCGACCTATATTTAGTTATGATCACGGTGTTTGTCGACAAGAACCTCCTAATTCATACTGAAAAGGCCTTCCTAGAAAAGAAACGGCCCCCGGATTCGAGGGCCGTTGAACTTGCGAGGCGAAGAATTGGTCCTGGCCAGTACGACTAGGCGGCGCAGCGCCGTCCCGTGGCCCAGCCATGCCCGGTAGTTTCAGCCAGCGTGAACCGGCCGATCAATTCACGCAGGCGGCCGGCCTCCTGTGCCAGGGTCGCGCTGGCGGCATTGGCTTCCTCGACCATCGCGGCGTTCTGCTGCGTCACCTGATCCATCTGGTTGACCGCCATGTTGACTTCGGAAAGGCCGGCGGACTGCTCCTGGGCCGAAACGGCAATCGCGTCCATATGTTCGTTGATGGTGACGATGAGGCTCTCGATCGTGCGCAACGCCTCGCCCGTTTCGCGCACGAGCCGAACGCCGCTTTCGACCTCGTTCGCCGAGTTGCGGATAAGCTCCTTGATCTCCTTGGCCGCGTTGGCCGAGCGCTGGGCGAGCTCGCGCACCTCCTGGGCAACGACGGCAAAGCCCTTGCCGGCATCGCCGGCGCGTGCCGCTTCGACCCCTGCATTGAGCGCCAGGAGGTTCGTCTGGAAGGCGATCTCGTCGATGACACCGATGATGTTCGAAATCTGGCTGGAGGAATGCTCGATCCGTCCCATCGCGTCGATCGCGCCGGAGACGATTGCGCCGGACTTGCGGGCACTGTCGTTTGCCTGGCCCGCCACGACGCGCGCTTCATTGGTGCGCTTCGAGGAGTTGGAGACGTTGACGGTGATCTGATCGAGCGCGGCGGCGGTTTCTTCGAGCGAGGCCGCCTGCTGTTCGGTCCGCCGCGACAGATCGTCGGCACTGTGGCTCACTTCGCGGGCGCCGCCGTCGATGCTGTTCGAACTCGCCGCGACGGCAGAGAGCGTGCCGGCGAGCTCGGCGACCGCCTGGTTCAAGTCGTGCCGCAGCGGCTCGAAGTCCGGCGCGAAAGCGTCGTCGAGTTGGAAGGCAAGGTCGCCGCTCGCCAGCCGCCGAAGCCCGCTTGCAAGCCCGGCCGTCGCATCCTCGAGGCGCCGCTGCGCCGCCGCTTCGGCTTCCTCGGTCACCCTCTGCCGTTCGGTTTCGGATGCGGCCCGCTGGAGGCGGGTTTCCTCCTCGAGCTTGTGATTGGTGATCGCTGCCTGACGGAAGACTTCGACGGCACGCGCCATCTCGCCGATCTCATCCTTGCGGCTGCCATAGGGAATGCTGCTTTCCGTATCGCCTCCGGCAAGCTTCGCCATCGAGGCGGTGATGATCCGGATCGGGCGGGCGACGCCGCGCACGGCATAGGCGATTGCGCCTAGAACGACGAAGGCGGCAAAACCGATGACCACGATTTCGATCGTGATAGCCTGCTCGTGCGTCGCGGCGCTTGCGGCAACGGCGGCGTCCGCACCGGCAAGGTTCGAGGCAAGCACCGTGTCGATCGCTGCATCGACGGTCTTTTCGGCTGCCGCCATCTCGACCTTGAAGACACTCTGGGCCTTCATGTTCTCGAGATTGTTGGAATATTTCAGCATGCTGTCCGCTTGCGACAGATAGGCCTGATAGGCCGTATGCACCTTGTCGAGCGCTGCCTTGTCGGTATCCGATGTCGCGAGGGCCGCGTAGTCTTGCGAAAGCTTGTGGAAACCGGCGACCGTCTCGGCGATGACCTTTTCCGCCCGTTTCTTCTCGAACGGCGTCAGCGAGATCAGGTGGCGCGCGAAAGCCATCCGCGTGTCCGAGAGCTGGGTTTCGAGGGCGCGCGCCAGCGAGACGCGCGGCAACCAGCTGGCGGCGAGCTCGTTGTTCCGATCGTTCAACATGCGAATGCCGTTCATCGAGGAAAGGGCAAGTGCTGCGACGATGGCGACGACCAGAACGAAAAGGCCGATCAGCGTGTGCGAGATTTTCAGGCGGGACATGGCAACTCCGGAATAGCGTCCGCGATTCTTGGTGAACTGTTCCGGCTCTTGATCATCATGACCGAGCGGATGCCGAAGCAGGAATCATTCCGGTGCTGAAATGCCCAAGGGCGTTTCCACCGGGAAAACTACCGAGCGAGGTATTACAAATCCGCTAATCGGCGGGCAGATATGTCGCGCCTGGACAAGCATGTGGCTTTACCCACAGCTGAGATTTGGCCGTAGCCGCGAGCGCCATTGACGAGCCTGGTAGGTCCGACCATGGTCGGTCATGCCCTTCCGATTTGTTCATACCGCAGATCTCCATCTCGATTCGCCCTTGCGCAGCCTGGCACTGCGAAACGAGGAGCTTGCCGGGATCGTCCGGGGCGCCACCCGCAATGCGCTGGTGCGCATCGTCGATCTCTGCATTGCCGAAGGGGTCGATGCGCTGCTGATCGCGGCGATCTCTATGACGGCAATCAGACCTCGATGAACACGGCGCTGTTCCTCGCGGGCGAGCTTCGCCGTCTCGACGAGGCGGGCATCCGGACTTTCATCATCCGCGGCAACCATGACGCCCAGTCGCAGGTGACGCGCGAATTGACGCTGCCGCCATCGGTCCATGTTTTTCCGGGGCGCGGCAAGCCGGTTCTCGCCAAGACGCTGGAGAACGGTAGAACCGTTCATGTCCACGGCATGAGCTTTGCCGACCCGCACGCGCCGGAAAGCCTGCTGCCGCATTTCCATCCCCCCGTCGCCGATGCCATCAACATCGGCATGCTGCACACGAGCCTCGCCGGCTCCGCGGGCCATGATCCCTACGCGCCCTGTAGCGTTGCCGATCTAGAGCGCCATGGCTACGACTACTGGGCCCTCGGCCACGTTCACCAGCGGCAGGTCCACAGCGTCAAACCATCTATCGTCATGCCAGGCATGCCGCAGGGCCGCGATATCAACGAATCGGGGGTGAAAGGCATCACGCTCGTCACGATCGATGACGACGGCGCGGTGGCACTGGAAGAGCGGCCGGTCGGCGCGGCGGTGTTCGAGCGGGTCTCGATCGACCTGACGGCGACCGCGGACTGGCGAGACATGCTCGATGTCGTTGGCCGGCATCTCGCCCTGCTTCGAAGGGGCCTGCCGGAAGCCGATCTCATCCTGCGGATCACGCTGACGGGGACGACGCCGCTTTCCTGGCGCCTGCGGCGGGATTTCGATCTTCTGCAGGGGGAACTGGCGAATATCGCAGCCGGGTTCGGCCGATGCTGGGTGGAGAAGGTCGAGACCCTGTTTGCAGGCTGCAGCCAGCATGCAAACCGCATCGCTGTCGATCCGATCGGCGAACTGACGGCGCTCGTCGAGAACGAGGTGTTGTCGGCCTTTGCCTTCCGCGCCGACATGCGCGCCGTTGCCGAGGAACTGCTGCCGCATCTGCCGGCCGAGCTGCGGCGCCTGCTCGCCGCCGACGAGGGGATGCTCGATGATCTCGTGGAAAACGCAGCGCTCTCGGGAAGCGCCGATGTCCTGTCGCATCTTCATGGCCGCGGCGCCGTCGAGGGCATCGACTGATGCGGCTGCAACAGCTGGATCTCGTCCGCTTCGGCAAGTTCACCGGAAGGAGCCTCGATTTCGGCGCCGCAAAGCCGGAAGAGCCTGATTTTCACCTGATCTACGGCCCGAACGAGGCGGGCAAATCGACACTGTTCGCGGGGTTCCTCGACCTGCTCTTCGGCATCGAGCGTCTCAGCCCCTATGGCTTCCTGCATCCCTATCAGACGATGCGGATCGGCGGCATCGTCGAAGCCGGCGGCAAGAGACATCACGCCTATCGGATCAAACGCAACGCGAACAGCCTGGTCGGTCCCGACGAGCAGCCGTTGCCGGACAACCTCTTCTCCTCGGCCCTCGGAGCGATCGATCGGGATACGTACCGAATGATGTTCTCGCTCGACGACGAGAGCATCGAGGAAGGCGGCGAGGCTATCCTGAAAAGCGAGGGGGAACTTGGTTCGCTTTTGTTTTCGGCAAGCTCCGGCCTGCCGGACAGCAGCGCGGTGCTCGCCAACCTGCGTGCCGAAGCGGATGCTTTCTTTCGCCCGCAGGCGCGCAAGCATCGGCTTGCGGAACTGAAGGCGGAACTGGACGCCCTCAAGTCGGAGCGCAAGACGGTCGACATCAATGCGCGTGAATATGCCGATCTTCGCAAGACGCTGACGAAAGCCCGCGAACGCCATGATGCGGCATCACAGCAGCGCGCCGAACTGCGTGTCCGGCGGGATCGGCTGCGCGCCGAGCTCGAGGCCCTGCCGCTCCTGGCGAGGCTGCGCAATGCGCGGGAACAGCTTGCCGGATCGCAGGAGTTGCCTATTCCGCCGCAGGAGTGGTGGAACGATCTTCCGGCGCTGCGACGGCAGGAGGTCGAAATCGCCACCCGGCTTCGGCAATTGGACGAGGAACTGGCCCGGCGCCGGATGGAGCTCGAAGGACTGCCGCGGGACGAGCAGGCGCTTGTGCTCACGGGGCGGTTCGAGGCGCTGCGGGAGTCGGCCCTCGATGCCCGCTACCAGACGGCCGCCCGCGATATGCCGTCGCGGCTTGACGAACTGGCAAGGATCACGGCGGAGATGCGTGCCTGCCTCATTCGTCTCGGCGAGGCGGACAACCCCGATCCCGTTTTGCTGGTGCTGCCGACCGCGCGTGCCGCCCGGCTCCAGGAATTGGTCCGCCAGCATGCCGGCCTCTCGGAAAAGCTGGCATCGGCGCGCGAGGAGCTCGAGAGTGCAAGACGCGATCGCGCCCAGTGGGAGCGCGAGCTGGATCGGCTGAAAGGCGGCGTCGCCGATACAGGCCGCCTGGTCGAGCGGCTGCATGTGCTGCGCCAGAGCGACTGCCTGTTGCGCCAGCAGGCCGCGTCCAGGGAGGTCGACCGGCTGGAGGCGGCGATTGCCGATGCAATGGACAGCCTGCGGCCTTTCGCCGGCGATGTGGATGAACTGGCGAGGCTTCCTGTTCCCGCCGCCGGCGTCGTCGCCACGTGGAGAGCGGAGGAGGCGGCTCTTTCCGAGCGCCGCATGCGGCTCGACGATCGGATCGGCGACGAGCGCGAGCGCCAGGCGGGAGATGAGGCGCGACTCGCCGCATTCGCTGCCGACGGCGCGGCTGTGGACGACGCGACGGCGGGCGTGCTGCGCCGCCGGCGGGACCAAGCCTGGCAACTGCATCGCGCCAGTCTCGACGAGGGGACGGCAAGTGCTTTCGAGGCGGCATCGCGGGAGGACGATGCCGCCGTGGCACTTCGTCTGGCCTATGCCGAGCGGGTCGCCGAGATGCGCGGCCTCGCTCTCGCCATTTCCGAAAGGCGCGCACGTCTTCAGGCGCTGGAGACACAGCGCACGGCGCTGTCCGAAGAGAGCCAACGGCTGGAGGCGACGGTTGCCGCTGCCGCAAGCGCAGGTGGCTTACCCCACGTGAAGCTGGTGCCGCAACTGGAAGCTTGGCTTGCCATCCGAGCCGCAGCGCTGGTGTTGCGCGCCGATTTGCGTGCAGCGCGCCAGACGCGCGACGGAGCGTTTGCGGAGGAACAGGCGGCGGCATTCGCGCTGCGGGACGAATTGGTGCGGCTCGGCGTGACGGATGATTTGCCTGATCGTCTCGATGAACTCCTCGCGATCGCAGAACGGATCGCCTCCCATGCGCAAAGCGCCTCGGCGGCCCATAGCGCGGCTGCCGCGCAGCTTCGCCGCGCCTCCGAAGCCCTGGAAAGCCGGGAGACGGTTCTCACCGCCGCCGAGGCCGCCATCGCCCGCTGGGAAGAGGAATGGGCCAAGGCACTCGCCGCGACCTGGCTTACCGGCCGCGCGGAGCGGCCGCAGCCGCACGAAATCGGCCCGGTGCTCGCCGTGCTGCAGGATTTCGACAAGCTGATGCAGAAGAAGAGCGAGCTCGACCATCGCATCGCCGGCATGCGCAAGGATCAGAAAGGTTTTGCCGAGGCGATCGCAGATCTCGCCCGCGAACTGGCGGAGCAGAGAGACGGCGATCCGCTTGCGCACTACGCCTCGCTGCGCGACCGCATTGCCGCCGCGCATCACCAGGAAGAGCGCCGCCTTGAGGGCTCGGCCAGCATCGCGCGCCTGGAGGACGACCTTCGGTCGCTGCTGAACGAAGAGCGGCAGCACCTGGCGATGAAGCAGGTGATTTTCGACTTCTTCGGATGTGGGACGGTTGACGAGGCCGGGCACTGCCTGGAGGCGGTGCGCGAGCAGGAGAGGCAACGGCAGAGATCCGCTGAACTCGAGCATGACCTATTGACCAGGCTCGGCGCCGCCACCAGCGGAGAAGCCGAATCCCTGCTCGCCGGCGTGGACGAGCCGGAGCTCAGGCTCGAACTCGCCCGGCTGGAGGAAGCGATCGATGCCACCGATCGTGACGTCAGCGAGTTGCATTCGGAAGTCAGAAACAAGGAAGGGGCGCTCGCGGAGATCGAGGGCGGCGATCGGGTCGCTGAACTCGAGCAGAGGCAGCGAACCATCCTGCTCGACATCGAGCACAAGGCGGTCGGCTATCTGAGGCTCAAGGCTGGCGTCGTTGCCGCCGAACATGCGCTGCGGCTGTTTCGCGAGCGGCATCGCAGCGCCATGATGCAGCGCGCCTCGCGGACATTCTCGCATATCAGCGGCGGCGAGTATGCCGGCCTCTCGACGCAGGCGGACAAGGGGCAGGAATTCCTGATCGCCAACATTGCCGCGGGCGGCTCGAAGCTCGCCGGCGACCTCTCGAAAGGCACGCGCTTCCAGCTCTATCTCGCCTTGCGGATGGCCGGCTACCACGAGGTCGCGGCGGCCCGCGAGACGCTGCCCTTCATCGCCGACGACATCATGGAAACATTCGACGACAACCGAGCCGGTAGGGCCTTCGCTCTGATGGCCGAGATGGCGCGCGTCGGCCAGGTGATCTATCTCACCCACCACGAGCACCTTTGCGACATCGCCCGCAGCGCCTGTCCCGGGGTTAAGCTTCACAAGCTATAGCGACCTCGCGGAAAAGCGATAAGGTGCCCATGCTGTTGCCCGCATCGCAGGCTACGCTTCGACGCGATTTGCCAAGAGGAGGTTCAGATGGAAATCTTTGAGTGTGGATCGAGACCCTCGTCCCGCGGGCCGGCCGAATATTTTGAGGGCGCCGTGCGTCTCGACCCTGCCTTCGAGGCGCCCGCGCCGGCGCGGGTGCGCGGAGCGACGGTCACCTTCGAACCCGGCGCACGTACCGCCTGGCACACCCACCCGCTCGGCCAGACCCTCATCGTCACCTCCGGCCGCGGCCTCGCGCAAAGCTGGGGCGGCGAACTCCGCGAGATCCGCGCCGGCGATGTCGTCTGGTTCCCGCCGGGTGAAAAGCATTGGCACGGCGCTGCCGCGGATACCGGAATGACGCATATCGCCATTCAGGAGGCGTTCGACGGCAAGGTCGTCGATTGGTTGGAGCATGTGACGGACGAGCAGTATCGCGGGTGAAGAGGACGCAGGGCGCGTCGCAACGATCGTTGCCGCTTGCGATCAATTTCGAGCTTTCGGAGTAAATGGTGGGTGATGAGAGAGTCGAAACTCAAAAGTGATCCGTGAATAGCGATAACGCAGTATATATAAATGAAAAATGTATAGTGGTAACGTTCTTTTTGGCGGGTGGGAAAATATTACGTTGCTCGCGAGTTTCCAGCTAAGCTAGCGTAAACTGCAGCGTTGTTTCATGAGAAAGGGGTCGTCTAAAGAACATGCAAGACCAGAATGGTGGCAAAAGCAAGATTGACCGTATTCGTGAGTCTGCCGGCATCATGACGGTTGGAGATGACAGCGACGGCGCTATGGTGTCCATGGTGACGATTGATGGCAGGCTTTTTGCGATCAAAGAGGGCGCGGTTTATGCCATCTCATTGGCAGATGATATCGATCCTCAACGGACGCGGGAGGATATTCCGAACACAGTGCAGAAGATTTTCAATGTGGGTTCAAAGTCGGAACTGGTTCAGCGATTGCTGCTGACTGCCGCCGAACTGTTCAGGAAAGACCGTCTGCAGGAACACGTCAACTACGAGGCTGCTCTTAGTGTCGTGCTTGAAATTATGCGCGATGTAGTGGCAGCAACTGAAATTTTCGAAGAGTTCGAAGCGGCATTGAAGCAGGTTCGTGCAAAGACCCTCACCGCGAAACAGAGGGGACTATCTCTCCCGTCTGTTCCTGGCTTGCCCTCCCAAGTCAAAAGCTTCGTTCAAAAAATGGATCACGCAATCCAAAGCGTGTTTAATCTCGCTTGTGTCTTTTATGGTGAAGCCACCCTGAGAAAATCGGGAAAATGGCTGGATGGCCTTACAAACCACTTAGAGGCATCACAGGACGCGAAAGGCGAATTCTTGCCCTTCTCAAAAGAGCTGGCAGATTTGGGGAAGCTTATCAGGAATGTGCGACACTGCATCGAACATCCCAAGCCGAAGCAACAGCTTCGGATCACAGACTTCAGCTTGAACGTGAACGCTCAATTAGTTGAGCCTACCATAGCGGTTATTCATGATACGACGCCATTGGACACAGCGCCGATTCAAGAGTTCATGCGCTTTTTTCTTGAACAGGTTGTCGTCGGAGCGGAGATGCTGATGGTGTTTCTGGCTAGCCATCACATTGCTCCCGTCGGAGGGTTCCCGGTTGGTGTTGGGGAAATTCCCTTAACGCAGCGCCGGCTTGGTGTCCGATATGGCTATCTCATCAACATGGGAGGTCAGATTGCGCGTCTCGGATAAGCGTTCCGGCTTCGCGCAATTTCAAATGGAAAAAATGGTGGGCGATGAGAGACTCGAACTCCCGACATCCTCGGTGTAAACGAGGCGCTCTACCAACTGAGCTAATCGCCCTTTCGCGTGTCGAACCGGTGTCCGCCGCGTCGGTGGGCGTGATCTATGCGCTACCGGCGAAAACCGCAAGAGGATTTGCGCGATTTTTTTGATTTTTTTGCGGGCGCTCGCCAAGCGCCGGGGACGGCGCACCGCTGGCACTGTGGACAAATCTCCGGAGGGGAGGGGCGCGCCGGAGGTGGCGGCCTTGACGGCGTCGGGCGACGGAGAGGGGTCCCGCGATCGTCCCGCCTTGTGCAGATTTTTCTCTTAAGAATGGCCTGTGGATCAAAATTCCGTCCGTCACGGTTTTGTCTTCAAACACGCTTGACACCCCAAGGCGAACCGCTTAGTTAGCCGCTCATCGAAACGGCAGGGCCGCTTTGATGAACGGGGGGCGCGAGTGCCCCGGCCAGTTCGAGAGATGCGGGTGTAGCTCAGTCGGTTAGAGTGCCGGCCTGTCACGCCGGAGGTCGCGGGTTCGAGCCCCGTCACTCGCGCCACTCTTCTGGTGCATTGGCATTCTCAAAGAGTGTCGATGGTGAGATAATGGCCAGCCATGGCCACGATGCGCGGGTGTAGCTCAGTCGGTTAGAGTGCCGGCCTGTCACGCCGGAGGTCGCGGGTTCGAGCCCCGTCACTCGCGCCATTCTTCTGGTGCATTGGCATTCTCAAAGAGTGTCGATGGTGAGATAATGGCCAGCCATGGCCACGATGCGCGGGTGTAGCTCAGTCGGTTAGAGTGCCGGCCTGTCACGCCGGAGGTCGCGGGTTCGAGCCCCGTCACTCGCGCCATTTCTCTTACCTTCCATCCATCGAAGCATGCGGTCATTTTTTGCGTTGCGGCAATGTGTCTCGGGCCAGTTGTCGTGAGCGGGATGAGTCCGTTCCCACGATTCCCTACTTCGGTGTGTCAACGGTGCGAAAGTGCCGTTCAAACCTGCGCCTCGAACCGGTTTAAATGCCGCGTCGAGGCTTGCACATGGGCGCGGGCTGCGCTAACCACTCTGGCGTTGCAACATGATTTTCGGCCTGCGGCATTCGTTGTTCAAGCGCCTCTCCCGGTGCGCTTCGCAGGCAGGGACGGATAACAATGACAGAACTTCTCGGTTCCTACGTTCCGATCGCGATTTTCATTGGAATCGCTCTTGTGATCGGCCTAGCACTCCTGATCGCTCCCTTCGCAGTTGCCTTCAAGGCGCCCGATTCGGAAAAGCTGTCGGCCTACGAGTGCGGCTTCAATGCGTTCGACGACGCCCGCATGAAGTTCGACATCCGCTTCTACCTCGTGTCGATCCTCTTCATCATCTTCGACCTGGAAGTCGCCTTCCTCTTCCCCTGGGCGGTTTCGTTCAAGGAGCTGGGCTGGTTCGGCTTCTGGTCGATGATGGTCTTCCTCCTGGTGCTGACGGTCGGCTTTATCTATGAATGGAAAAAGGGAGCGCTGGAATGGAACTAGCATCCGGCACCACGCTCGTTGCGCCGCAGCCGAAGGGCATCATCGATCCCGCCACCGGCAAGCCGATCGGCAGCAATGACGCATTCTTCGGCGAGATCAACAACGAGCTCGCCGACAAGGGCTTCCTCGTCACCTCGACCGATGAGCTGATCAACTGGGCGCGCACCGGCTCGCTGATGTGGATGACCTTCGGTCTCGCCTGCTGCGCCGTCGAGATGATGCAGATGTCCATGCCGCGTTACGACGCCGAGCGTTTCGGTTTTGCGCCGCGCGCCTCGCCGCGCCAGTCCGACGTCATGATCGTTGCCGGGACGCTGACCAACAAGATGGCGCCGGCGCTGCGCAAGGTCTACGACCAGATGCCCGAGCCGCGCTACGTCATCTCGATGGGCTCCTGCGCCAATGGCGGCGGCTACTATCACTATTCCTATTCGGTGGTGCGCGGCTGCGACCGCGTCGTACCCGTCGATATCTATGTGCCAGGCTGTCCTCCCACGGCAGAAGCGCTGCTCTATGGCGTGCTTCTGCTGCAGAAGAAGATTCGCCGGACCGGCACGATCGAGCGCTAAGGCAGGGGGTTCTTTTCAATGAGTGAAGCCCTGAACGAGCTTGCGACCTACCTTCGCGAAGCGCGCGGATCGCTGATCGCCGATGCTGCGATCAAGTATGGCGAGCTGACGCTGACGGCGACGGCCGAGAAGGTCATCGAGTTGCTGACATTCCTGCGCGACGACGCGCGGTGTGGGTTCATCAGCTTTATCGATGTCTGCGGCGTCGACTATCCGCAGCGGCCGGATCGCTTCGACGTCGTCTACCACCTGCTGTCGCCGCGCCAGAACCTGCGCGTCCGCGTCAAGGTGGCGACCGCTGACGGCGAGCCCGTGCCGTCGGCAACCTCCGTCTACCCGGGCGCCGATTGGTTCGAGCGTGAAGCCTACGACATGTACGGCATTCTCTTCACCGGCCATCCGGACCTGCGCCGCATCCTCACCGACTACGGTTTCGAGGGCTATCCGCTGCGCAAGGACTTCCCGATGACCGGCTTCGTCGAGGTTCGCTACGACGATGAAGTCAAGCGCGTGGTCTATGAGCCCGTCGAGTTGAGGCAGGAATTTCGCAATTTCGATTTTCTCTCGCCCTGGGAAGGCACGGACTACGTCCTGCCCGGCGACGAAAAGGCGAAGAGATAAGTCGGTCCGTGGCGATCCGTTGAGGACGCCATCCGGCCTGGAGCAATCGGTATGACCGAACACAACGTCCGCAACTTCAACATCAACTTCGGCCCGCAGCACCCGGCGGCGCACGGCGTTCTCCGGCTCGTGCTGGAGCTCGACGGCGAGATCGTCGAGCGCGTCGATCCGCATATCGGCCTGCTGCACCGCGGCACCGAGAAGCTGATCGAGGCGAAGACCTACCTGCAGGCGATACCTTATTTCGACCGGCTCGACTACGTCGCGCCGATGAACCAGGAGCACGCCTTCGCGCTTGCCGTTGAAAGATTGACCGGTACGGAAGTGCCGATCCGCGGCCAGCTCATCCGCGTCCTCTATTCGGAAATCGGCCGTATCCTGTCGCACCTCTTGAACGTCACCACCCAGGCGATGGACGTCGGCGCGCTGACGCCGCCGCTCTGGGGCTTCGAGGAGCGCGAGAAGCTCATGGTGTTCTATGAGCGGGCCTGTGGCGCGCGCATGCATTCGGCCTATATTCGTCCGGGCGGCGTGCATCAGGATCTGCCGCATGAGCTGGTCGAGGATATCGGCAAGTGGATCGATCCGTTCCTGAAGACCGTCGACGACATCGACGAGCTCCTGACCGGCAACCGGATATTCAAGCAGCGCAACGTCGATATCGGCGTCGTCAAGCTGGAGGACGCCTGGGCCTGGGGCTTCTCGGGCGTCATGGTGCGCGGCTCGGGCGCTGCCTGGGATCTGCGCCGTGCGCAGCCTTATGAATGCTATTCCGACCTGCAGTTCGACATTCCGATCGGCAAGAACGGCGACTGCTACGACCGCTATCTGATCCGCATGATCGAGATGCGGCAGTCTGCCTTGATCATGCGCCAATGCGTCGACCGCCTGCTGGGCGATGCGAAAGTCGGGCCGGTTTCCTCGCTCGACGGCAAGATCGTGCCGCCGAAGCGCGGTGAGATGAAGCGGTCGATGGAAGCGCTGATCCATCACTTCAAGCTCTATACCGAGGGCTATCACGTGCCGGCCGGCGAGGTCTATGCCGCGGTCGAGGCGCCGAAGGGCGAATTCGGCGTGTTTCTGGTCTCCGACGGCACCAACAAGCCTTACCGCTGCAAGATCCGCGCGCCGGGCTATGCGCATCTGCAGGCCATGGATTTCCTCTGTCGCGGACACCAGCTTGCCGACGTCTCGGCCGTGCTGGGCTCCCTCGATATCGTGTTCGGCGAGGTGGATCGCTGATGCGTCTGGCGCCGCTTGCCGTTCTCGGTTTTCTCGCGCTCAGCCCGGCTGCCGTCGCCCAGGAGGATGTCGGCAGCACATCCTCGTCGGGACTGCATGGCGGTTCGATGGCCACGCTCCTGTCGAAGGGATACGAGATCAAGGCAGCCGTCGCCAACGGCACGCGTTACATCGTGTTTATGCAGAAAGACCAGTCAGCCTATGCCTGCGAATTCGTCACGCTGACGAAATCGCGGTGCGGTTCGATTAATTGATAAGGTGTCCACTAGAATGTCCGTTCGTCGACTAGCCGAAGACACTGTCCAGCCAGCGGCCTTTGCTTTCAGCAAGGAGAACGCCGCCTGGGCTGAGGCAACGATCAACAAGTATCCGAAAGGCCGCGAGCAATCGGCGGTCATTCCGCTGCTGATGCGCGCCCAGGAACAGGACGGCTGGGTGACGAGGGCCGCCATCGAGTCGATCGCCGACATGCTCGGCATGGCCTATATCCGCGCCCTCGAAGTGGCGACCTTCTACACGCAGTTCCAGCTGAAGCCGGTCGGATCGCGCGCCCATGTGCAGGTCTGCGGCACGACGCCCTGCATGCTGCGCGGCGCCGAAGACCTGATCAAGGTCTGCAAGAAGAAGATTGCCGCCGATCCCTTCACGCTGAACGAGAGCGGGACGCTCTCCTGGGAAGAGGTCGAATGTCAGGGCGCCTGCGTCAACGCGCCGATGGTGATGATCTTCAAGGACTCTTATGAGGACCTGACGCCCGAGCGGCTCGAAGAGATCATCGACGGCTTCGACGCAGGCAAGGGCGCTGAAGTCGAGCCGGGCCCCCAGATCGACCGCATCTATTCCGCGCCGGCCGGTGGGCTGACGACGCTGCAGCTCGTGGAAGCGCCGCAAAAGACGAAGGCGCCGGCCCGCGCCAGCAAGGCCAAGGATGAACAGGCTGTGAGCGTGCCGCCGTCGAACGCCGCCAAGCCGAAGACCGACGCAGACGTCACCAACCCGGCGCTGAAGACTCCGGCGACGGCCAGGAAGGCGGCGGCGAAGAACGCCAAGATCGAAGGCGAGACGGCCGACAAGTCCAAGCCGGCGAAGAAGCCGCGGTAAAGAGGTGATACCATGCTGAGAGATGAAGATCGCATCTTTACCAATATCTACGGCCTCAAGGACAAGTCGCTCAAGGGCGCGATGGCGCGCGGCCACTGGGACGGCACCAAGGAGCTGCTCGAGAAGGGCCGCGACTGGATCATCAACGAGGTGAAGGCTTCGGGCCTTCGCGGTCGCGGCGGTGCCGGCTTCCCGACCGGCCTCAAGTGGTCCTTCATGCCGAAGGAAAGCGACGGCCGCCCGCACTACCTCGTCGTCAATGCCGACGAGTCGGAGCCCGGCACCTGCAAGGACCGCGACATCATGCGCCACGATCCGCATACGCTGATCGAGGGCTGCGTAATTGCAAGCTTCGCCATGGCCGCGCACACCGCCTATATCTATGTGCGCGGCGAGTTCATCCGCGAGCGCGAAGCGCTGCAGGCGGCGATCGACGAGTGCTACGAATACGGCCTGCTCGGCAAGAACAACAAGCTCGGCTACGACATCGACGTCTTCGTCCATCACGGCGCCGGCGCCTACATCTGCGGCGAGGAAACCGCTCTGCTCGAAAGCCTCGAGGGCAAGAAGGGCCAGCCGCGCCTGAAGCCGCCGTTCCCGGCGAACATGGGCCTCTACGGCTGCCCGACGACGGTCAACAACGTCGAATCGATCGCCGTCACGCCGACCATTCTGCGGCGCGGCGCCGGCTGGTACAGCAGCTTCGGCCGCCCCAACAATCACGGCACCAAGCTTTATTCGGTTTCCGGCCATGTCAATCGGCCGTGCACGGTCGAGGACGCGATGTCGATCCCGTTCCATGAACTGATCGACAAGCATTGCGGCGGCATCCGCGGCGGCTGGGACAACCTGCTCGCGGTCATTCCCGGCGGTTCGTCGGTTCCCTGCGTGCCCGGCGCGCAGATGAAGGACGCCATCATGGACTATGACGGCCTGCGCGAGCTCGGCTCGGGCCTCGGAACGGCCGCCGTCATCGTCATGGACAAGTCGACCGACATCATCAAGGCGATCTGGCGGCTTTCCGCCTTCTACAAGCACGAAAGCTGCGGCCAGTGCACGCCGTGCCGCGAAGGCACCGGCTGGATGATGCGCGTCATGGAGCGCATGGTGCAGGGCCGCGCCCAGAAGCGTGAGATCGACATGCTCTTCGACGTGACGAAGCAGGTCGAAGGCCACACGATCTGTGCGCTCGGCGATGCGGCCGCCTGGCCGATCCAGGGTCTCATCAAGCATTTCCGTCCGGAGATGGAACAGCGGATCGACGAATACACCCGCAATGCCACGCCGCACGGCGCGGTGTTGGAAGCAGCGGAGTAACGAGCAATGGCCGGGACGCGCAACGAAGAACAGGGCATGAACGCGGGCGCAGTCATTCCTTTCGCGCGGCCCCTGGGTGCCGGCTCTGCCGATCCATTCGGCATGGCCGAATGGATGAAGGGCATGCCGGCTGTTCCGCTGATGGCCAATCCCATGGCTGCCGTAGCGGCGGCGACGGCGATCGGCTTCGGCCTGTCGAGCCACTTCGCAGGCGTCATGTTCGGCGCCATGCAGGGGGCTGCGAGTGCCCTGCAGAAAGGCGTCGCCGGGCTCGAACCGGAGGCGCTTGTCGAGCCGGCCCCGGTCGTCGAAAAGCCCGAGCCTGTAAGCCCGGAGGCTTCGCCAACGCCGGCAGCCCGCGAAGCGAGGCCCGAACCGACGGCCCAAGAGGCTCGGCCCGCGCCGGCCGCCGTCGCGAAGCCGAAGGCGCGCGTCGCCGGGAAGCCCGTCGCAGCGAAGTCGAAAGGCCGCGCCAGTGACGATCTGAAGCGGATTTCCGGCATCGGCCCGAAGCTCGTGCAGGTGCTGAATGACCGTGGCCTTCGCCGCTTCGCCGACATCGCCGGCCTGAGCGAGGCGGATGTTGCGCGGATCGACGCCGAGTTGGCTCTCAGTGGTCGCATCCTGCGGGACGATTGGATCGGACAGGCAAAGGCGCTGATGCGCGACAAATGACGTGACGGCTGCCCGGTCGTCACGAGAGCGGAAGAGCCGTGAAGGAATTGGCCGGCGCCACGGAAGGCAGCCGGACGGAAGACAGGATTGAGTACGAAGATGGCAAAGCTGAAAGTCGACGGAAAAGAGATCGAGGTCCCGGATCATTTCACGCTGCTTCAGGCCTGCGAAGAGGCTGGCGCCGAGGTTCCGCGCTTCTGTTTCCACGAGCGGCTTTCGGTTGCCGGCAATTGCCGTATGTGTCTGATCGAGGTGAAGGGTGGCCCACCCAAGCCGGCCGCCTCCTGCGCCATGGGCGTGCGCGACCTGCGTCCCGGCCCGAATGGCGAAGCGCCGGAAGTCTTCACGACGACGCCGATGGTCAAGAAGGCCCGCGAAGGCGTCATGGAATTCCTGCTGATCAACCATCCGCTCGATTGCCCGATCTGCGACCAGGGCGGCGAATGCGACCTGCAGGACCAGGCGATGGCCTTCGGCATCGACAGCTCGCGCTACCAGGAGAACAAGCGCGCCGTCGAGGACAAGTATATCGGCCCGCTCGTCAAGACGGTGATGAACCGCTGCATCCACTGCACGCGCTGCGTCCGCTTCACGACGGAAGTGGCGGGCATTGCCGAGCTCGGCTTGATCGGCCGCGGCGAAGATGCGGAAATCACCACCTATCTCGAACAGGCGATGACCTCGGAGCTGCAAGGCAACGTCGTGGACCTTTGCCCGGTCGGCGCGCTGACCTCGAAGCCCTTCGCCTTCACCGCCCGTCCGTGGGAGCTCAACAAGACCGAATCGATCGACGTCATGGATGCGGTCGGCTCGGCGATCCGCGTCGACACGCGTGGTCGCGAGGTGATGCGCGTCATGCCGCGCGTCAACGAGGAGATCAACGAAGAGTGGATCTCCGACAAGAGCCGCTTCATCTGGGACGGGCTGAAGACGCAGCGTCTCGACCGGCCCTATGTCAGGAAGGATGGACGCCTGCGGTCGGCCACCTGGAGCGAGGCCTTCCAGGCGATCAAGGCTGCTGTCGCCAAGACCTCGGCCGACAAGATCGGTGCGATCGCCGGCGACCTCGCATCCGTCGAGGAAATGTACGCCCTGAAGGAACTGATCGCCTCGCTCGGCTCCGAGAACGTCGACTGCCGCCAGGATGGCGCAGCGCTCGATCCGTCGCTCGGCCGCGCCAGCTACCTCTTCAATCCGACGATCCAGGGGATCGAGAGCGCCGACGCGCTGCTCATCATCGGTTCCAACCCGCGCTTCGAGGCTTCGGTCCTCAATGCACGCATCCGCAAGCGCTATCGCATGGGCATATTCCCGATTGCCGTTATCGGCGAGCGCGGCGAACTGCGCTACGAGTATGAATATCTCGGTGCCGGTACGGAGACGCTTGCAGAGCTCGTTGCCGGCAAAGGCAAGTTCTTCGAGACGCTCAAGAAGGCCGAGCGGCCGCTGATCATCGTCGGCCAGGGCGCCATCGCAGGGGAGGGCGGTTCCGCCGTTCTCGCCAATGCCGCCAAGCTCGCCGTCGCCGTTGGCGCGGCCGGCGCGGAGTGGAACGGCTTCGCCGTTCTTCATACCGCGGCGTCACGCGTGGGCGGCCTTGATCTCGGCTTCGTGCCCGGCACGGGCGGCAAATCCGCCGCCGGCATGATCGACGGCACGGACGTGCTCTTCCTGCTCGGCGCCGACGAGATCGACCTTTCTGCAAGGAAGGGCTTCACCGTCTATATCGGCTCGCACGGTGACAACGGCGCGCATGCGGCGGACGTCATCCTCCCCGGCGCGGCCTATACGGAAAAGTCCGGCACCTGGGTCAATACCGAAGGCCGCGTCCAGTTCGGCAACCGCGCCGGCTTCGCGCCGGGCGACGCGCGCGAGGATTGGGCGATCATCCGGGCGCTTTCCGATGTGCTCGGCCGCAAGCTGCCATTTGATTCGCTTGGCGAATTGCGCGCGAAGCTCTGTGCCGCCCATCCGCATTTCGCAGAGGTCGACGGCATTGCCGCTGGAAGCAGCGACGAAATTGCCGCACTGGCCCAAAAAGCCGGTGAGATGGCCAAATCCGTGTTTGCGTCTCCGGTCAAAGACTTCTATTTGACGAACCCGATAGCGCGCGCATCCGCCGTCATGGCCGAATGCTCGGCCTTGGCGCGCAACAATTTCAAAGCTGCCGCGGAATGAGCGCGAGGGAATAGAGCATCATGGACGCTTTCATTTCGAGCTACGTCTGGCCCACAGCCATCATGATCGGCCAGTCGCTGCTGCTTCTGGTCGCGCTGCTGGTCTTCATCGCCTACATCCTGCTCGCCGACCGCAAGATCTGGGCCGCCGTGCAGCTTCGCCGCGGCCCGAACGTCGTCGGCCCGTGGGGGCTGTTCCAGTCCTTTGCCGACCTCCTGAAATTCGTCTTCAAGGAGCCGGTCATTCCGGCCGGCGCCAACAAGACGATCTTCCTCCTCGCGCCGCTCGTCTCGGTGACGCTGGCGCTTGCCGCCTGGGCGGTCATTCCGCTCAACGCGAACTGGGTGATCGCGAACATCAACGTCGGCATCCTCTTCGTCTTCGCCATATCTTCTCTCGAGGTTTATGGCATCATCATGGGCGGCTGGGCCTCGAACTCGAAATATCCCTTCCTCGGCGCGCTGCGCTCCGCCGCGCAGATGGTCTCCTATGAAGTCTCGATCGGCTTCGTCATCGTCACCGTGCTGCTCTGCGTCGGTTCGCTCAACCTGACGGACATCGTCAATGCGCAGTCGGATGGCCTCGGAACGATGATCGGCCTGCCGGCCTCCTTCCTCGACTGGCATTGGCTGTCGCTGTTCCCGATGTTCATCGTGTTCTTCATCTCGGCGCTCGCCGAGACGAACCGCCCGCCCTTCGACCTGCCCGAAGCCGAATCCGAACTCGTCGCCGGCTTCATGGTCGAATACGGCTCGACCCCGTACATGATGTTCATGCTCGGCGAGTATGCGGCCATCTGCCTGATGTGCGCGCTGACGACGATCCTGTTCCTCGGTGGCTGGCTGCCGCCCGTCGATATCTGGATCCTCAACTGGGTGCCGGGCATCATCTGGTTCGTGCTGAAGGCCTCGTTCGTGTTCTTCATGTTCGCGATGGTGAAGGCCTTCGTGCCGCGCTATCGCTACGACCAGCTGATGCGTCTCGGCTGGAAGGTCTTCCTGCCGCTTTCGCTGGCGATGGTCGTCATCGTCGCATTCGTTCTGAAGCTGATGGGGTGGGCATGATGGCCGCCCAAGCTTCGCTGCATACCGCCGGCTTCTCCCAGGCCGGCAAGTTTGGAGGTTAATGATGGCCGGTCTTTCGCAAGCCGTCAGCTCGCTGTTCCTCAAGGAGTTCGTCGGCGCATTCTTTCTGTCGATGCGCTATTTCTTCCGGCCGAAGGCGACCTTGAACTATCCCTTCGAAAAAGGCCCGGTCAGCCCGCGTTTCCGCGGCGAGCATGCGCTGCGCCGTTATCCGAACGGTGAAGAGCGCTGCATCGCCTGCAAGCTCTGCGAGGCGATCTGTCCTGCCCAGGCCATTACCATCGAGGCCGGCCCGCGCCGCAACGACGGCACCCGCCGCACGGTGCGCTACGACATCGACATGGTGAAGTGCATCTATTGCGGTTTCTGTCAGGAAGCCTGTCCGGTCGATGCCATCGTCGAGGGGCCGAACTTCGAATTCGCCACCGAGACGCGCGAGGAGCTCTACTACGACAAGGAAAAGCTGCTCGCCAACGGCGACCGGTGGGAGCGGGAGATCGCGCGCAACATTGCAATGGACTCGCCCTATCGCTGAGGCCATCTGCGTAAACGCAGCATCGCGCCGCTCGTAGGAGGGCGCATGCGGCACGGGTTTGGGCACTGGCCGGACGGACTGTCCGGCTTTGCCTCATGGAGTGAGGGCCGCGCCTTCACGCCGAGCAAGACGAAAAAGGCACCGATCATGGGTCTGCAGGTTCTTTTTTTCTATCTCTTCGCCTTCATCGCCGTGGCGTCGGCATTCATGGTCATCGCGGCAAAGAACCCGGTCTATTCGGTTCTGTTCCTGATCCTGACCTTCTTCAACGCGGCAGGGCTCTTCCTGCTGACGGGCGCCGAGTTCCTGGCGATGATTCTGCTGGTCGTCTACGTCGGCGCCGTCGCGGTTCTCTTCCTTTTCGTGGTCATGATGCTCGACATCGACTTCGCCGAACTGCGCGCAGGCGTGCTTGAATACGCGCCGGTCGGGGCGCTGATCGGTCTGATCCTCGCCGCCGAGCTCATCATCGTCGTCGGCGGTTCGACCTTCTCGCCGGAGATCGCCAAGGGCATCGCCATGCCGATCCCGGCCGTCACGGAGCGGACCAACACCGCCGCGCTCGGCGACGTCCTCTACACCCACTACATCTATTTCTTCCAGATCGCCGGGTTGGTGCTGCTCGTCGCCATGATCGGCGCCATCGTGCTCACCCTGCGTCACCGTGAAAACATCAAGCGCCAGAGCATTCCGCGCCAGGTTGCCCGCTCGCCCGAGACTGCCGTCGAGGTGGTCACGGTCAAGCCGGGCCAGGGCCTTTAATCGGGACGCGAGGTCGAGGGATCAGACTTATGGAAATCGGAATCTCCCACTATCTCACCGTCAGCGCCATCCTCTTCACGCTCGGCGTCTTCGGCATCTTCCTCAACCGGAAGAACGTCATCATCATCCTGATGTCGGTGGAGCTCATCCTGCTCGCCGTCAACATCAACATGGTGGCCTTCTCGGCGTTCCTGAACGACATCACCGGACAGGTCTTTGCGCTGTTCATCCTGACCGTCGCGGCCGCCGAAGCGGCCATCGGACTTGCAATTCTCGTCGTCTTCTACCGCAACCGCGGCTCCATCGCCGTCGAAGACGTCAACATGATGAAGGGCTGACAGGGCAATGGACACCATTATCAAGGCTATCGTCTTTCTGCCTCTGATCGGCTTTCTGATTGCCGGCCTCCTCGGCACGCAGATCGGTGCCAAGGCATCCGAATACGTGACCAGCGGCTTCATGCTGATCGCGCTCGCGCTCTCCTGGTTCGTCTTCTTCGACGTCGCACTCGGGCACGAGGAGATGATCAAGGTCTCGGTGCTGCGCTGGATCCAGTCGGGCAGCCTCGACGTCGAATGGGCGTTCCGCGTCGACACGCTGACCGCTGTCATGTTCGTGGTCGTCAACACGGTCTCGACGCTGGTGCATATCTATTCGATCGGCTACATGCACCACGATCCGCACCGTCCGCGCTTCTTCGGCTATCTGTCGCTCTTCACCTTCGCGATGCTGATGCTGATCACTTCGGACAACCTGCTGCAGATGTTCTTCGGCTGGGAAGGCGTGGGCCTGGCGTCGTACCTGCTGATCGGCTTCTGGTACAAGAAGCCCTCGGCCAATGCCGCGGCGATCAAGGCCTTCATCGTCAACCGCGTCGGCGACTTCGGCTTCTCGCTCGGCATCTTCTGCGTCTTCGTGCTCTTCGGCTCGATCAATCTCGAAACGGTCTTCGCCGCAGCCCAGAACTACCTGCCGGCTGAAGGTGCAGAGGCAGGGGAGGCCGTGATCACGCTCTTCGGCATGCACCTCGACAAGGCGGATGCGCTGACGGCGACCTGCCTGCTGCTCTTCATGGGTGCGATGGGCAAGTCGGCTCAGTTTCTGCTGCACACCTGGCTGCCGGACGCGATGGAAGGCCCGACCCCGGTTTCGGCCCTCATCCATGCCGCGACCATGGTGACCGCCGGCGTCTTTCTCGTCGCCCGCATGTCGCCGCTCTTCGAGCTGTCGCCGGATGCGCTGACCGTCGTCACCCTCATCGGTGCGATCACCGCCTTCTTCGCCGCGACCGTCGGTCTCGTTCAGAACGACATCAAGCGCGTCATCGCCTATTCGACCTGTTCGCAGCTCGGCTACATGTTCGTGGCGCTCGGCGTCGGCGCTTACGGCGCTGCCATTTTCCACCTGTTCACGCACGCCTTCTTCAAGGCGCTGCTGTTCCTTGGTGCCGGTTCCGTCATACACGCCGTCGATGGCGAGCAGGACATGCGCTACATGGGCGGCCTGCGCACCCACATTCCCGTCACCTACTGGATGATGTTCATCGGCACGATCGCACTGACCGGCGTCGGCATTCCGGGAACGCTTTTCGGAACGGCGGGCTTCTTCTCGAAGGATGCGATCATCGAATCCACCTTCGCGTCGCACAGCATTGTTTCGGGCATTGCCTTCACGCTGCTGGTGATCGCCGCACTGTTCACCAGCTTCTATTCCTGGCGCCTGACCTTCATGACTTTCCACGGCACGCCGCGCGCCTCCCACGAAGTCATGCACCATGTTCACGAGTCGCCCCAGGTCATGCTGGTGCCGCTTTATATGCTCGCCCTCGGAGCGCTCGTCGCAGGCTTCCTGTTCCACGACTATTTCTTCGGCCATCACTATGCCGAGTTCTGGAAGGGTGCGCTGTTCACCTCGGCCGAGAACGAGATCCTCGAGGAATACCACCACGTGCCGCTGTGGGTGAAGTGGAGCCCGTTCTGCGCCATGGCGCTCGGCCTCTTCACGGCCTGGTACATGTATATCAGCCGGCCGGAGCTGCCGAAGTACCTGGCAAACCAGCATCGTGGTCTCTACCAGTTCCTGCTCAACAAGTGGTATTTCGACGAGCTCTACGATTTCCTCTTCGTCCGTACCGCCAAGCGCCTCGGCACCTTCCTCTGGAAGGAGGGTGACGGCCGCGTCATCGACGGCTTCGGACCGAACGGGGTGGCGGCGCGCGTTCTCGACGTGACCGATCGCGTCGTCCGGCTGCAGACCGGATACCTCTATCACTACGCGTTCGTCATGCTGATCGGCATCGCGGCGCTCGTTACCTGGATGATGCTCGGGAGTTCCTTCTGATGACCGATTGGCCCGTACTTTCCGCGGTCACCTTCCTGCCGCTGGTCGGCGCCCTGCTTCTCTTGCTGATGCGGGAAGACAGCGCCAACGGCCGCCGCAACATCCTGAACATCTCGCTGCTGACGACCATCGTCGTGTTCGGCCTGTCGCTCTATGTCTGGTACCAGTTCGACAGTTCGAACCCCGGCTTCCAGATGATCGAGAAGCACGAGTGGCTCGGCACCGGCATCTCCTACCATCTCGGCATCGACGGCATTTCGGTGCTGTTCCTGCCGCTGACGGCCTTCCTGATGCCGTTCTGCGTGTTGGCGAGCTGGGTGACGATCGAGAAGCGCCTGAAGGAATACATGATCGCGTTTCTGCTTCTGGAAACGCTGATGCTCGGCGTCTTCGTCTCGCTCGACATCGTGCTCTTCTACGTCTTCTTCGAGGCGGGCCTCATCCCGATGTTCATCATCATCGGCGTCTGGGGCGGCAAGGACCGCGTCTATGCGAGCTACAAGTTCTTCCTCTACACGCTGCTCGGCTCGGTGCTGATGCTGCTCGCCATCATGGCGATGTACTGGCAGGCCGGCACCACCGACATCACCGAACTGCTGAAGTACAATTTCCCCCGCCAGATGCAGACCTGGCTCTGGCTTGCATTCTTCGCGTCCTTTGCGGTGAAGATGCCGATGTGGCCGGTCCACACCTGGCTTCCCGACGCACACGTTCAGGCGCCGACGGCGGGCTCGGTCATCCTGGCCGGCATTCTCCTGAAGCTCGGCGGCTACGGCTTCCTGCGCTTCTCGCTGCCGATGTTCCCGCTGGCTTCCGACTATTTCGCGCCGTTTGTCTATACGCTGTCGATCATCGCGATCATCTACACCTCGCTGGTGGCGATGATGCAGAGCGACATCAAGAAGCTGATTGCCTACTCCTCCGTGGCGCACATGGGCTATGTGACGATGGGCACCTTTGCCGCCAATATCCAGGGCGTTCAGGGTGCGATCTTCCAGATGCTCTCGCACGGCATTGTCTCGGGCGCGCTCTTCCTTTGCGTCGGCGTCGTCTATGACCGGCTGCACACGCGCGAAATCGCCGCCTATGGCGGTCTCGTGAACAACATGCCGAAATATGCGGTGGCCTTCATGGTGTTCACCATGGCCAATGTCGGACTTCCGGGTACCTCGGGCTTCGTCGGCGAAGTTCTGACCCTGGTCGGCGCATTCCGCGCCAACACCTGGGTTGCGCTCTTTGCGACCAGCGGCGTCATCCTGTCGGCGGCCTATGCCCTCTGGCTCTATCGCCGGGTAATTTTCGGCGCATTGGAGAAGGACAGCCTGAAGACGATGCTCGACCTTTCGACGCGCGAGAAGGTGATCCTCTATCCGCTGGTGATCCTGACGATCTTCTTCGGTGTCTATCCGGCGCCGGTCTTCGACGCCACGGCGGCTTCCGTGGATCTGCTCGTCAACAACTACGCCGCAGCCCTGCAGGCAGCGCAAGACGTTGCGCTTTCGGTGCGCTGACCACAGGAAGTGATTGGACATGACTGCTGAAACCCTTTTTGCAAGCCTGCAACTCTCAGTCCCCGAGCTGATCCTGGCTGTCGGCGCGCTGGTGCTGCTGATGGTCGGTGTCTATTCGAGCGAGCGTGCGGCGCCGGTCGTGACCGGGCTCTCCGTGGCGGTGCTCATCGTCGCTGGACTGTGGCTCGTCCTCAACACCGGCGACGGCGAAGCCTATGCCGGTGCCTTCCTGTCGGATCCCTTCGCGAAGTTCATGAAGGTTCTGGCGCTGATCGGCTCGGTCACCGTCATGATCATGACAATCGGCCAGGCCCGAGCTGCGCAGATCGACCGCTTCGAGTTCCCCGTGCTTCTGCTGCTGGCGACGCTTGGCATGCTGCTGATGATCTCGGCCAACGATCTGATATCGCTCTATCTGTCGCTGGAGCTGCAGTCGCTGGCGCTCTATGTCGTGGCGGCGATCAATCGCGACAGCGTTCGCTCGACCGAAGCGGGCCTTAAATATTTCGTTCTCGGCGCCCTGTCCTCCGGCATGCTGCTCTACGGCATGTCGCTCGTCTATGGTTTCACCGGCCATACCGGTTTCGACGAGATCGCCGCGGCGCTCACCGCGGAAGGCCGCTCGCTTGGCCTGGTCTTCGGCCTGGTCTTCATCCTCGCCGGCCTCGCTTTCAAGATCTCCGCCGTGCCGTTCCATATGTGGACCCCGGACGTCTACGAAGGTGCACCGACGCCGGTGACGGCCTTCTTCGCCGCAGCACCGAAGGTGGCGGCGATGTCGATCCTCGTCCGCATCGTCATTGAAGCCTTCGAGCCGGTCGTCGCCGACTGGCAGCAGATCGTCGTGTTCATTTCGATCGCCTCCATGCTGCTCGGCGCCTTCGCCGCAATTGGCCAGCGCAACATCAAGCGACTGATGGCCTATTCGTCGATCGGTCACATGGGCTATGCGCTCGTCGGTCTCGCCGCCGGGTCGATGGCCGGCGTGCGTGGCGTCATCCTCTACATGCTGATCTACATGGTGATGACGCTCGGCACCTTCGCCTGCATTCTTGCGATGCGTCGCAAGGATGGCGAGCATGTCGAGGGCATCGATGACCTCGCCGGCCTGTCGCAGACCAATCCGTTCATGGCGACGGTGCTGACGATCTTGATGTTCTCGCTGGCCGGCATCCCGCCGCTCGCCGGCTTCTTCGCGAAGTATTTCGTGTTCGTTGCAGCGATTGAGGCTCAGCTCTACGGGCTGGCGATCATCGGCGTGCTCGCATCCGTCGTCGGCGCTTACTATTATCTGCGCGTCATCAAGCTCATGTGGTTCGACGAGGCGAAGGGCGAGTTTGCCCGCGCGGCGAGCGAATTGCGGCTGGTCTACGGACTTTCCGGCCTGTTCGTCCTCGGTTACGTGCTGATCGGCGGGCCGCTCGGAAACGCAGCCGAGGCCGCGGCGCGGACATTCTTTTGAGCGGCGGAGAGGGCAGCGGCCGGATCTCCCCCGACGATTTCCGGCACATAGCGCTTGCCGAAACCGTCTCGACGAACAGCGAGTGCCTGGCAAGGGCGCGCTCTGGTGATTCCGGCAATCTCTGGGTCACCGCGGCGCGCCAGACGGGTGGCCGAGGCCGACGCGGCCGCGAGTGGTTCTCCGAGCCCGGCAATCTCTATGCGTCGCTGCTGCTCATCGATCCCGCGCCGGTCGAGCACCTGCATTCATTGCCGCTTGCGGCGGCTGTTGCGGTGCATCGGGCGATCCGCAGGGTCATGCCTCCGGGTTCACCGGAGGTGGCGATCAAGTGGCCGAACGATATCCTCATCGATGGCCGGAAAACCTGCGGCATCCTGCTCGAAGCCGAAGGTCTCCCGGATGGCCGTTATGCGCTGGTGATCGGCTGCGGCGTGAATGTCGCGGTGATGCCGGAAACGGGGCTATACCCGGTCACCTCGCTTCGGCACGAAGGCGCAACGATCTCGGCCGAAGAACTGTTCGCCCACCTGTTCGTGACGATGGCGGAGGCGCTTTCCGTTTGGAATCGCGGCGCCGGCATCGCCGCGATCATCGATCAATGGCGGGCTGCCGCGAAAGGCATCGGCGAGGCAATTACCGTCAACTTGCCGGACCGGTCGCTTTCGGGCCGTTTTATCGGTATCGATGCAGACGGTCGGCTGCTGCTCGACACGGGTTCCGGCGCGCCGATTGCAATTGCGGCGGGCGACGTATTTCTCGGATAAACAAGAATTGAGGCGCAGCGCAAATGGCGCAAGAAGAAGAATTGGTGTTCTTGCCGCTCGGCGGCGTTGGCGAAATCGGCATGAACCTTGGCCTTTATGGCTACGGCAGGCCTGGCAGCCGTCAATGGATCATGGTCGATTGCGGCGTGACCTTTCCCGGTCCGGAACTGCCCGGCGTGGAACTCGTCCTGCCAGATATCTCCTTCCTTGCCGAGGAGCGCCGCAATCTCAAGGCGATCATCATCACGCATGCCCACGAGGATCACTATGGCGCGCTGAACGATCTGTGGCCGGGACTGAACGTTCCGGTCTATGCCTCGCCGTTCACCGCCGGCATGCTCGAGGCAAAGCGCGACTTCGAAAAGAGCCGCGGCGAAATTCCGATCACCGTCTTCAAGGCGGGCGACCGCATCAATGTCGGGCCCTTCAGCATCGAAGCGATCGGCGTCAACCATTCCATTCCCGAGCCGATGTCGCTGGTGATCCGTACGCCGCTCGGCACTGTCGTGCATACGGGTGACTGGAAGATCGACCTCGAACCCTCGCTCGGCCCGATCACCAATGAAGCGCGTTTTCGTCAGGTGGGGGAAGAGGGCGTGCTGGCGCTCGTCTGCGACTCGACCAATGCGCTGCGCGACGGCGTTTCGCCGTCCGAGCGGGAAGTCTCGGAAAGCCTGGCGAAGATCATCGCGGACGCCGAGGGGCGCGTCGGCATCACGACCTTTTCGTCGAATGTCGGCCGCATCCGCTCGGTTGCGGAGGCTGCGGAAGCGGCCGGCCGCGAAGTGCTCCTGCTCGGCAGTTCGATGAAGCGGGTCGTCAACGTTGCAAAGGATCTCGGCATCATGGAGGGGCTGAAGCCGTTCCTGGCGGAGGACGAATTCGGCTATATCCCGCGCGACAAGGTCGTCGTCATCCTGACGGGGAGCCAGGGAGAGCCGCGCGCCGCACTCGCCAAGATCGCCCGGGATGAAATGCGCAATGTGGCGTTCTCGGCCGGCGACACCATCGTCTTCTCGTCGCGCACCATCCCCGGCAACGAGAAGGCGATCAACGATATCAAGAACGGCCTCATCGAACAGGGGATCCATATCGTCACCGACAGCGAAGCGCTGGTGCACGTGTCCGGCCATCCGCGCCGCAACGAGTTGCAGCAGATGTATCAATGGCTGAAGCCTGAGATCGTCGTGCCGGTGCATGGCGAGGCGGCGCATCTGACGGCGCATGCTGAGCTTGCGCTGCATTCGGGCATCGCGAGCGTACCGCGGCTGCGCAACGGCGCGATCCTGCGCCTTGCGCCCGGTCCGGCCGGAGTAATCGACGAGGCACGGCACGGTCGCATCTACAAGGATGGGACGCTGATCGGCGATTTCGACGAGATGGGCATTGGCGAACGCCGCAAGCTCTCCTTTGCCGGCCACGTCTCCGTCAACGTCGTGCTCGACAACCGCTACGACTTCATCGGCGATCCCGACGTCGTGCCGATCGGGCTCCCGCAATTCGACGACGAGGGCGACGACATGGACGACGTGCTCTACGACGCCGTGCTCGGCGCGGTGGAAAGCATTCCGCGCGTCAAGCGCAAGGATCTGTCGATGCTGCAGGAAGCGGTCCGGCGCGCCGTGCGCAGCACGGCCAACCAGATCTGGGGCAAGAAGCCGATCGTCACGGTCTTTGTCACCAAAGTCTGATTTGTCCGGCCGGCGATCCGGTGTAGACCGGCCGGAGCATTTTAGTTGAGGGGGAGGACGTTCGATGCTCGGAAGAGTGAACCACGTGGCGATCGCCGTGCCGGACCTCGCCTCCGCGGCCGAGAGCTATCGCGCCACCCTCGGCGCTACGGTCACGGAGCCGCAGGCGCTCCCGGAACATGGGGTGACCGTGGTCTTCGTCACGCTTCCCAACACCAAGGTCGAATTGCTGGAGCCGCTCGGCGATCAGTCGCCGATCGCCGCCTTTCTCGAGAAGAATCCGGCAGGTGGCATGCACCACATCTGCTACGAGGTGGAGGACATCATAGCGGCGCGCGACCGGCTGCAACAGGCAGGGGCGCGTGTCCTCGGCGACGGCAATCCGAAGACGGGCGCCCACGGCAAGCCGGTGCTCTTCCTGCATCCCAAAGACTTTCAAGGCACGCTGATCGAACTCGAAGAGGTGTGACAGTCGGGCGCGGCGCAGCGATTTGCGCGAGCGCCTGCAATAGCGCTATAAGGCGGCTGCCTACAGCGCCGCGCGTCTTATCAGACGCGCAAAGGTCGCTGTTGCACTCTATTCGCTGCACGTCTCCTTAAATCGAGGTCGATTTAAGGAGACATGCATTAGCGACCGAGCCTTGCATCAGAGAACCTGGATGTCCGCCTTTTCGACCTTTGCCGTCTATTTCATCATCTGGTGGCTCACGCTTTTCACCGTACTGCCGTTCGGCGTGCGGACACAGGCCGAGGAGAACGATGTCGTGCCCGGCAGCGTCGAGAGTGCCCCGGCGCGTTTTCATGGGCTGCGCGTCGTCCTGATGACGACGGTCATCGCCGCCTTGATCCATCTCGGCTGGTATGTCTTGTCCGTGAAGCTCGGATATGACCTCGATACGATATTCGGCTTTATCGGTCCCAAAAGCTGATCGCGGCTCCCGCGTCTATAGGAACTGGCAAAAAGCAAGAAATGTGCCGCGCGGGGACGATGGTTGATCCGGCCGTACCGCAGGCCTTCTTGACGGCCCACAAATCGACACATTTGCCACTGGTTCGCGTCGATTCCCTTGGCCAAAAAGCAAAAAAAAACAAGGCCAAAGCCTTGTTTTTCAAGTTTCGCGTGATCTTTCAACCGTTACCGGCGGCAGCGAACGAGCGCGCCTAAGATCTTATCCTCCCAAGACTTGACCGCGAAATTCGGCAAGAATTTGGTCTTCTTGCCTGTTTTGTGAGCCGAAACTAGCTCAAACATTGGGCGATGTCATCAGGTTTTTTTGCATTTTTGCTACAGTTTGGCAAAAAATTCCGTTGACAGAAGCGGCCCTCGTCCTGTTACTACCGTGCTCTTTTGACGCAGGGCCCGAAGCGTATTTCCGCTGGGGCATCACGTTCGGCGCGGCTCTCTTCCCGATTCTTGCAGGGTTTTCTTCCGCGCGCGAAGCAGCTATGAACGCTGAACTCGAAAGTTCCCCTTGGTCCCGCCGCTGGGAAATCAAGAGCTCGATTTCAAACGGCAGTCGCCACCTTCGCCTGGCCGAAGGCGAGGGCGGTTGCCGCAGCACAACGTCATTTCGCCCGAATCCACCGATAGTGCGAGAGTCACCAGTTCCGGAACCCGTCATGCGCCTGTCCCGCTTTTTCATGCCCATCTTGAAGGAAAACCCGAAGGAAGCGGAAATCGTTTCCCATCGGCTGATGCTGAGGACCGGCATGATCCGCCAGCAGTCGGCCGGCATCTATAGCTGGCTGCCGCTCGGCAAGCGCGTGCTCGACAAGGTCAATGCGATCATCCGCGAGGAACAGAACCGGTCGGGCGCGATCGAGCTCTTGATGCCGACCTTGCAATCGGCGGAGCTCTGGCAGGAGAGCGGCCGCTATGATGCCTATGGCAAGGAAATGCTGCGCATCAAGGATCGGCAGGATCGGCCGATGCTGTACGGTCCGACCAACGAGGAGATGATTACCGACATCTTCCGCTCCTACGTGAAGTCCTATCGCAACCTGCCGCTCAATCTCTACCACATCCAGCTGAAGTTCCGCGACGAGATCCGTCCGCGCTTCGGCACCATGCGCTCGCGAGAGTTCCTGATGAAGGATGCCTATTCCTTCGACCTCGATCGCGAAGGCGCAGAGCATGCCTATAACAAGATGTTCGCCGCCTATCTGCGGACCTTCGATCGCATGGGCCTGCGCGCCATTCCGATGCGTGCGGACACCGGCCCGATCGGCGGCAACCTCAGTCACGAATTCATCATCCTCGCCGATACTGGCGAGTCGGAAGTGTTCTGCCACAAGGATTTCCTCGGCTTCGACATTCCGGGCGAGGATACGAATTTCGACGATGTCGCCGGTCTGAAGGCGATCTTCGACAAGTGGACATCGCGTTACGCCGCCACGTCGGAAATGCACGACGAGGCCGCCTTCGACGCGATTTCCGAGGGCGAGAAGCTCTCGGCGCGCGGCATCGAGGTCGGCCACATCTTCTATTTCGGCACGAAATACTCGGAGGCAATGGGCGCCAAGGTGCTTGGGCCCGACGGCAAGGAGCACATCGTTCATATGGGCTCCTATGGCATCGGCCCCACACGTCTGGTGCCGGCGATCATCGAAGCTTCGCATGACGAGAACGGCATCATCTGGCCGAAGTCGGTGGCCCCGTTCGACGCGGTCGTCATCAACATGAAAGCGGGCGACGCCGCTTGCGATGCGGCCTGCGGCACGCTCTACTCCGACCTTGGCAAGGCGGGATTCGACGTCCTTCTGGACGACACGGACGATCGCGCCGGCGCCAAGTTCGCCACCGCCGATCTCATCGGTGTCCCGGTGCAGATCATCGTCGGGCCGCGCTCGATCGCCAATGGCGAAGTCGAGGTGAAGGACCGCAAGACCGGCGCGCGCGAGACGATGACGGTGGAAGCCGCGATCAACAAACTGGTTGCGACAAGATAAGAGGCAAGGGACGACAATGACCGCGGCGACGGAAGAGCAAGTGCAGGTTGCCGCGCCACCCGGCAGATCGTCGAGCCGTCCTTTCTCCGCCTTCGAGCGCATGGTTGCCTGGCGCTACCTGCGCTCGCGGCGGAAGGAAGCCTTCATCTCCGTCATCGCAGGCTTCTCCTTCATCGGCATCATGCTCGGCGTGGCGACGCTGATCATCGTTATGGCGGTGATGAACGGTTTCCGCACCGAGCTCATATCGCGCATTCTTGGCATGAACGGCCACGTGATCGTCCAGCCGCTCGATGGACCGCTCACCAACTATGCTGAACTGGCCACCAAGTTCTCCGCCGTGCCGGGCGTGACAATGGCGATCCCGATGGTCGAAGGACAGGTCCTGGCTCAAGGCGTTGGCGACGCCTCGACCGGTGCGCTGGTTCGCGGCCTCCGGGCCGAAGATCTCATGAAGCTCAAATCGATCTCGGAGCATATTCAATCCGGAGATCTCGTAGGTTTCGCCTCCGGTGCGGGCGTCGCCATCGGTTCGCGCATGGCCGAACAGCTGGGGATTCGTGTCGGTGGCACGATCACGCTCACCTCTCCGAACGGAGACGTCACGCCGCTCGGCATGAATCCGCGCGTCAAGGCCTATACGGTTTCGGCGATCTTCGAGATGGGCATGTCGGAATATGATGCGACGATCATCTTCATGCCGCTCGAAGAAGCGCAGCTCTATTTCAATGCCGAGGGCCTCGTCCAGTCGATCGAGCTCTTCGTCGAGCAGCCGGACGCCGTCGATGACCTGCGCAAGCCGATCGAGGACGCCGCCGGCCGGCAGGTCTACCTGACCGACTGGCGCGACCGCAACAGAACCTTCTTCTCGGCGCTCGAGGTGGAGCGCAACGTGATGTTCATGATCCTGACGCTGATCGTGCTTGTCGCCGCGCTCAATATCGTCTCCGGCCTGATCATGCTCGTGAAGGACAAGGGCAGCGACATCGCCATCCTGCGGACGATGGGTGCGACCTCCGGGTCCGTGATGCGCATCTTCTTCATGACGGGCGCGGCCATCGGTGTCGCAGGAACGATTGCCGGCGTCATCCTCGGTGTCGTCGTCTGCCTCAATATCGAGTCGATCCGCCAGTTCTTCTCCTGGGTGTCCGGGACCACGCTCTTCAATCCGGAGCTCTACTTCCTGAGCCAGCTGCCGGCCGACATGAATGTCGACGAAACCGTCTCCGTCGTCGTCATGGCACTCGCGCTTTCTTTCCTGGCGACGATCTTTCCGGCCTGGCGCGCCTCACGCCTCGATCCGGTGCAGGCCCTGCGGTACGAATAACAAGGATAAGAACGTAGATGAATGCGCGCGTGGCACTGCAGCTCTCCGGCGTCGAGCGACACTATGGCGAGGGGGACACCTACCTGCCGATCCTCAAGGGTGTCGATCTGACTTTGCGGAGCGGTGAGACGATTGCGCTCGTAGCGCCGTCGGGCACCGGGAAGTCGACCCTGCTTCATCTCGCCGGGCTGCTCGAACATCCGGACGAAGGTGACGTGATCGTCAATGGCATCCCCTGCAACGGTCTCAGCGACGACCGGCGCACGGCCATCCGCCGCAACGAGATCGGCTTCGTCTACCAGTTTCACCATCTGCTGCCGGAATTCTCCGCGCTCGAGAACATCATGATGCCGCAGTTGATCGCAGGCCTTTCAAAGGCGGAAGCGGCCGAGAGGGCGGGGGCTCTCCTGGACTACATGCGTATCGGGCACCGTGCCACGCACCGTCCGGCCGAGCTTTCCGGCGGCGAGCAGCAGCGGGTGGCGATCGCCCGGGCGGTGGCCAACGCGCCGCTCATCCTGCTGGCCGACGAGCCTACCGGCAACCTCGATCCGGAAACGGCCGGCTATGTCTTCGAGGCGATGGAAGCCCTTGCGCGTCAGTCCGGGCTCGCGGCGCTGATTGCCACCCACAATCACCAGCTCGCTGCGCTGATGGATCGTTGCGTGACGATCGAGGACGGCAAGGTCGTCGAATTGAGATAGGCCGGAGGAAGCTCACGGCACGATCAGCCCGCCGCGGTAATCGAGCTCATAGGCCTCTTCGCCATCGACGAAGATGGTCTCGCGGCCGGAAAAGTGGTCGGTCGCGCCGCGGCTGCTGTCGATATAGCAGCCATAGGCGTGTTGATATTCCATGCCGCCGAGGAAGTGGCGCTTTTCACGATACATCGTCTGCAGCGCGGCCTTGATGACGGCGCCCGCCCGGCGCGCATCGATCAGTTCCGGGCGAATGATCCGGCCGAAGTAGTTCATGGCCCAGCATGGCTTGTCGTCGTGCCAGACCGCTTCCTGGCCGGCAAAGTCGGTCCCGCCGAAATAGCTGTCGAGATAGCGCCAAGAGCCGCGCTGGTGGCCGATGTCATGCGAGCCCGGCCGGCAGGCCGGAAGCTTTGCACCATCGCCGACATAGGTGCTCGCCTTCGCCTCGACGATGAAATCCGTCAGTTCCGCGATGCCGACCATGAGCGCTCCCTCCGATTGCAGGCGGAGAATGGCTTAACAGGGCTCGGTTGTAAAGAACGAAAAGGGAACATACGGCGGAAAAGGACTATTCAGTGCCGCAGGCCTTCTGGCCGATCGCGTCGCTCCAGTCTTTGAGCAGAACGGTGGCGCCCTTTGCTCGAATCGGCTTCGCGTTCGCCGTGCCTTTGCCGCTCAGAACGTTGAAGTCGCACTGCACAGTGTTCTCCAGGTCGAGCGTGTCGTAGGACGAATAGGTATAGCCGGCGACGACAAAATCGGAGCTGCGATAGGCAATCGTCAGCGTCTGCTCCCAGCGGTGGCGGCCGATCGTGTCGTTGTGCGAGGTGATCTGTATCGAGCCGTTCGGCAGAGCGTTGACGAATGGTGCCTGGCCGTAGAGATCGAATTGTCCCCAAACCTTGTTCGGGGCCCGCGACTTCAGCACCAACCTGCCGACGTCATTGGTGAGGTAGAGATAGACGGCGTTCTCCTCGTCGCTGCCTTCGGCCGGTGAGACGAGCAGAGCGAGATCGCTTGCGTCGTCCTTGTTCCAGTCGCCGGTCGCGGCCGAAACGATTCGAGCCGGATCGATAGAATCGGCGGCAAGGGCGAAGGTCGGTGAAAATAACAGGCAGGCTGCAAGCAGAACCGTTCTCATGGGCGTTCCTTGAAGAGGAGAGGTGGCGCACTGCCCCTGCTGTGGACGCCCACGATCTTAATCGATTCGACCGGTCGCGGTGTCTGCCAATGAAGCGAGGGGGCTGATCGCCGTGGTTGCATTAACCATAGCCTGTGAATAGCGGGCGTTTCATGCGCGCTTGCTTGACTATTGAACAAAAATAGAACAAAAAAAGAACAATAGCCGAAAGGAGCCATGTTATGACTGATTTCGTCCGTGATCTTGCTGCCTTCGCCTCGATGACCCTTTTCATCGCAAGCATTTCGGTGATCGCGCTCGGTATGTGATCGCTGCCCGGCTCGGCTCCGTCCTTCGAAGCGCGGCCGGGTAAAAAGATACCTGGTTTGCGGTAAGGCTGGACAGTCGAGGCCGGAAACAGGATATCCTCCGCACCGGACAAGAATCGGAGTGCGGCAATGGCAGGCAACGAAAGCATTGGGCAGGGCGCGGCGGGCGTGGATCCGCAATTCGTTCACCTGCGCGTGCATTCGGCATTCTCGCTGCTGGAAGGCGCGCTGCCGCTGAAGAAGATCATCGCCAAGGCGGTGGCCGACGAGCAGCCGGCCATCGGCATTGCCGATACCAACAACCTGTTCGCGGCGCTGGAGTTCTCCCAGAAGGCGGCGGACGACGGACTGCAGCCGATCATCGGCTGCCAACTCGCCATCGACATGGAGGACGAGGCGGAGGGGGAGCGGCGCAGCCATGCGCAGCAACTCGCCAAGCTGCCTTCGATCGTCCTGATTGCTGCGACCGACGCGGGCTATACACGCCTTGTCGACCTGGTCAGCCGGGCCTATCTCGAAGGCGAAGGTCATCAGGCGGTGCGGATAACGCGCTCCTGGCTTGTGGCTGGCGGCACCGATGGTCTGATTGCCTTGACCGGGCCGGCAGTGGCCCCGTCGACCTGGCGCTGAAAGCCGGCTCGGCCGCCCTGGCCGAGGCGCGCCTCAAGGCGCTGGTCGAGCTGTTCGGCAATCGTCTCTATGTCGAACTGCAGCGGCACGGCAGTTACGATCGACGCCAAGAAAATCGCCTGGTCGACCTTGCCTATCGCTACGACATACCGCTCGTTGCGACGAATGAGGCCTTCTTCCCGTCTCCGGCCGACTATGATGCGCATGATGCGCTGATGGCCGTTGCCCACAACGCCGTCGTCTCCGATGATCGCCGATTCCGGTTGACGTCGGATCACTATTTGAAGAGCCGCAAGGAGATGGCGGCGCTCTTTGCCGATCTGCCGGAGGCGCTGGAAAATACCGTCGAGATCGCCCGCCGCTGCTCCTTCATGCTGAAGACCCGCGGGCCGATCCTGCCGCGCTTCACCGGCGCCTCCGACGATCCGGTGGAGGCCGAGCGCGCCGAGTCCGCGGAGCTTCGCCGGCAGGCGGACGAGGGGCTGGAGCAGCGCCTGTCCAGGCTTGGCATGGCGCCCGGCTACAAGGAAGAGGACTATCGCGAGCGCCTGGCCTTCGAACTCGGCGTCATCGAGCGGATGAAGTTCCCCGGCTACTTCCTGATCGTTGCGGACTTCATCAAATGGGCGAAGCAGCATGACATCCCGGTCGGCCCGGGCCGCGGCTCGGGGGCCGGCTCGCTGGTCGCCTATGCGCTGACGATCACCGACGTCGATCCGATGCGCTTCTCGCTGCTCTTCGAGCGCTTCCTCAATCCGGAGCGCGTGTCGATGCCAGACTTCGACATCGACTTCTGCCAGGACCGCCGTGAAGAGGTGATCCGCTACGTCCAGCAAAAATACGGCCGCGAGCAGGTGGCGCAGATCATCACCTTCGGATCGCTGCAGGCGCGCGCCGCGCTGCGTGACGTCGGACGCGTGCTGGAAATGCCCTATGGCCAGGTCGACAAGATCTGCAAGCTGGTGCCGAACAATCCGGCCAACCCGACGCCGCTGTCTAAGGCGATCGAGGAGGAGCCGCGCCTTCAGGAAGAGGCGGAAAAGGAGCCGGTCGTCGGCCGGCTGCTCGACATCGCACAGAAGATCGAGGGCCTCTACCGCCACGCCTCGACGCACGCGGCGGGCATCGTCATCGGCGACCGGCCGCTGTCGCAACTGGTGCCGATGTATCGCGACCCGCGCTCCGACATGCCGGTCACCCAGTTCAACATGAAATGGGTGGAGCAGGCCGGCCTCGTCAAGTTCGACTTCCTTGGTCTGAAGACCCTGACGGTGCTGAAGACGGCAGTCGACTTCGTCGCAAAGCGCGGCATTGCGGTCGATCTTGCCAGTATCCCGCTCGACGATCCGAAGACCTACGAGATTCTCTCCCGCGGCGAGACGGTCGGGGTGTTCCAAGTGGAAAGCGCCGGCATGCGCAAGGCGCTGATCGGCATGCGGCCCGACTGCATCGAGGACATCATCGCGCTGGTCGCGCTGTACCGGCCGGGTCCGATGGAGAATATCCCGGTCTACAACGCCCGCAAGCATGGCGAAGAGGAAATCGAATCGATCCATCCGAAAATCGACCATCTGCTCAAGGAGACTCAAGGGGTTATCGTCTATCAGGAACAGGTGATGCAGATCGCCCAGGTGTTGTCGGGCTATTCGCTCGGCGAGGCCGACCTGCTGCGCCGCGCCATGGGCAAGAAGATCAAGGAGGAGATGGACAAGCAGCGTGCCCGCTTCGTCGAAGGCGCGGTCGGCAATGGCGTGGTAAAGCCGCAGGCGGACCTGATCTTCGATCTGCTCGCCAAGTTCGCCAACTACGGCTTCAACAAGTCGCACGCGGCCGCCTACGCCATCGTCTCCTACCAGACCGCCTATATGAAGGCGCACTATCCGGTCGAGTTCCTGGCGGCGTCGATGACGCTCGACATGTCGAACACCGACAAGATCAACGATTTCCGCCAGGACGCGATGCGGCTCGGCATCCAGGTCATTGCACCCTCGGTGCAAACCTCGTTCCGTCCTTTCGAGACCGGCGACAACCGCATCTATTACTCGCTTGCCGCCATCAAGGGTGTCGGCGAATCCGCCGTCGACCATATCGTCGCCGTTCGCGGCGACCGTCCCTTCGCAAGCCTCGAGGACTTTTGCCTGCGGATCGACCCGAAGCTCCTGAACCGGCGTGTCTTCGAAAGCCTGATCGCCGCCGGCGCCTTCGACTGCTTCGGCTACGACCGGGCCGAACTGATCGGCGGGCTCGACCGCGTCCTCGGCTTCGCGCAGCGGGCCCAGGAAAACAAGCTGAGCGGCCAGAGCGACATGTTCGGCGCCGGAGCGGCGACAGGGCCGGAGAAGATTGCGCTGCCGACCTATACGCCCTGGCTTGCCTCGGAGAAGCTGCACCGGGAGTTCCAGGTGCTCGGCTTCTACCTTTCCGCCCATCCGCTCGACACCTACAACAAGCTCCTGGCGAAGATGCGCGTGCAGACCTTCACGGATTTCTCGGCGGCGGTTAAGCAAGGGGCGAGTGCGGGCCGGCTTGCCGGCACCGTGACATCGAAGCAGGAGCGCAAGACGCGCACCGGCAACAAGATGGGCATCGTTGCCTTCTCTGACGCGTCAGGCCAGTTCGAGGCGGTGCTCTTCTCGGAAATGCTGAACCAGTATCGCGATCTGCTGGAGGCCGGCAAATCGCTGGTGATGACCGTGGATGCGGAGGAGCGGCCAGAAGGGATCGGCCTACGCATCCGCACGCTTCGGTCGCTCGAAGAAGAATCGCTGCAGATGCAGAAGGCGCTGCGCGTCTATGTGCGCGATTGCGGCCCCTTGCGTTCGATCGCCTCGCACCTTAACGCCAAGGGAGACGGCCTCGTCTCGTTCATCGTCATCAAGGACAACGGGCAGCGGGAGATCGAGGTCGAGCTCAGCGAGAAATATCGCATCTCGCCGGAGATCGCCGCCGCCCTTCGATCCGCGCCAGGCGTTGTGGACGTCGAGCTCGTATAGAGAACGAACCAGCCAGGGACTGTCAGCGGCCGCTTACCGAACGCGTCATGGTGATGAAGTCGGTGCCTTCGCCGGTCTCCAGTCCCGTGTCGGTGTCGGAGATCGAAAACGACGACCCATCCGCAAGAAGGGCCGCGATGCGCCGGCGCACCTCGTCAGGCACCGTCAGGCGGTTCAAGGTCCGCTGAAGGGTGTTGAATTCCGTGGGATCGGCCTCGATCGTGATTCCCAGTCGATCTTTGGCGGCCTTCGAAAGCGCGTTGTCCAGCGACATGCCGAACCATTTGCCTTGGCCGGTTGCTGCGTCGGTATCCTGGAACTGCAGAAAATGTGTGCCGAGCGCCAGTTCGGGTTTGTCGATCGCGATCTCCGCCTCGAAAAGCGGGTGAAACGCGCGGCGGATACGAAGGACGCCGTTCGGCGGCATGTCCCGGCCAGCCTTGCGATAGACCGCCTCGATCAGTTGCGGGGTCGCTATGCCGTCTATCGGCAAGCCTTCTGCCGTTTGAAAGGAGCGGATCGCAGCAAGCGTCATGGGGCCGCTGTGTCCGTCCGGCTCGCCGGCGTCGTGGCCGAGGGTGGTCAGGAGCATCTGGAGATCGCGCATCGTCTCCTGCCTGCCACGCCGAGTGACGAGGATTCGAATGGGCGGCTGGTCGTGAACAAGCAGCGCCGGCGCGGGACGTCTGTCCGTCATGGCGACCTCGACGGGCCCTCCGTCGAAATGGCTGATGGCAGGCCGGAGGGGTACGTCGGACATCGGCGGCGCCGGTGGGCGCGCCTGGTTCGGCTGAAACAGCATCGTGCTCACGATTTCGACGGGCGTTACCTGACGATCGGAGATCACCACATGCATGCCGCGTTGGGTCATCTTGAACAGGCCGGCGGCGAACTTGCCCGGAAGGCGCACGCAGCCGTGCGATGCCGGGTAGTCCGGCACATGGTTCGAGCCATGCAACGCGATGCCGGACCAGGTGAGCCGTTGCATGAACGGCATCGGCGCATTGGAATAGATGTTGGATTTGTGATGGCGGCGCTTCTCGAGAATCGAAAAAATGCCCGTCGGTGTCGTATGACCGCGCTTACCCGTCGAGATATTTGACGTGGCGACCACGGTGTCGCCGTCATAGACGACGAGCGATTGATGCTGCCTCGATACGACGATCTGCAGCGGCGCCTTCGTGCCGGCCGCCAAGGCGGAAGGTGCCGACACGATGAGGACGGCCAGTCCTATCCTGAGAGTGATACGCAATACAAACCCTCAACCCGACCATGAAGCGCAACCATACCCTGCCGCGCTTCGATCTGTCGTCTTGCCGTGCGCGTCGAGGTTGAGCTGGCGCGCCGGACCTATCGAGCGAGGATACAGTTCAATATTTAACGAATTGAAACGAGATCCGGCGCCGCGGCGCCGGATCGCGAGAGGTTCATGCACTATTGATCGCGTCGGCGTTGGCCGAAGGTATAGCCCGTCTCGACGGTGGACTTGCCGAACTTGTCGCGCAGTTTGTTGATCGCTTCTTCGGCGGCCGCCCGTCTCGTCGCCAGAGGATCGACGAGATCCGGCGGATCGGCGAGATCGGGGTCGGTGAGGTCGCTGACGCCGATGCCGATCAACCGGTATATCGTCCCGTCGGCCTCTTTTTCGAGCAGTTGGAGGCCGACACGAAAGATCCGGTCGGCGAGGCGGGTCGGGCTTTCGAGCCGACGGTTGCGGGTGCGGAGCTTGAAGTCCGCGGTCTTGAGCTTCAGGACGACGGTCTGCCCGGCAAGCTCGGACTTGCGCAGCCGTAGCGCGACCTGCTCGCTCAGGTGCCTGAGATGCGGAATGAGCTCTTCCGGACGCGACAGGTCGTCGTTGAAGGTTGTCTCCGAAGATACGCTCTTTGCCTCGCCATCGGTCTCGACGACGCGCTCGTCCTGGCCGCGCGACAGGCGATAGAGCCTTTGACCCATCGAGCCGTAGCGGCGCATCAGATCCGCTTCCTCCATCGTCTGCAGCTGCCCGATCGTGCGGATGCCGTCCCGCTCGAGGGTCGCGGCAAAGGCTTTGCCGACGCCCCAGATCAGCGTGACCGGCCGCTCCTTCAGGAAGTCGACCGCCTCGGCCTGGCCGATGACCGAGAAGCCGCGCGGTTTCTGTAGATCGGAGGCGACCTTGGCGAGGAATTTGCAGTAGGAGAGCCCCACGGAGACCGTGATGCCGACCTCCTGCTCGACCCGCCTCGCAAAGCGCGCCAGCGTGCGGGCGGGTGGATCATGATGCAGCCGCTCGGTGCCGTTCAAGTCGAGGAAAGCCTCGTCGATCGACAGCGGCTGCACGAGCGGCGTCAGTTCGAGCATCATCGTCCTGATCTCGCGCCCGACGCGCGAGTATTTCTCCATGTTCGGCTTGACCACGACGGCCTGCGGGCAGGCTTCGAGCGCCTTGAACATCGGCATGGCCGAGCGGACGCCGTGAATGCGGGCGATGTAGCAGGCGGTCGAGACGACGCCGCGCTTGCCGCCGCCGATGATGACCGGCTTGTCGGCCAGCTCCGGATTGTCGCGCTTCTCGATCGACGCATAGAAGGCGTCGCAATCGATATGCGCCAGAGTCAGGTTATAAAGTTCGGCATGACTGAGAAGCCGCGGGCTGCCGCAGGCCACGCAGCGTCGTGCCGCAGCGGCCATTTCCTTGAGGCAGTCTCGGCAGAAGCCGGAAAACGGTGCAGCGCTGGGCATGGCCGGAACAAATGTTGAACGCGGCGACTTTACGCTCTACGCTAGTGAGTCTCAAGGCGGCGATCGGAGGCCATAGTGGATAATATCGCCCTGCAATTTGCGCCGGTGACAGGAGAACTCTGGCCGGATTTCGAAAAGCTCTTTGGCCCGAAGGGGGCGTATTGCGGCTGCTGGTGCGTGGCCCTGCGGCTACCCTACAGGATCCGCGGCAACATGTCGGCCGAGGATCGTAAGGAGTTCATTCGCGCCCGCATCGAAGCCGGCCCGCCGCCGGGTATCCTCGGCTATTGCGAGGGAAAGCCGGTCGCCTGGGTTCAGGTCGGGCCTCGTTACGATGTGCCGCAATTCAATGGTCTCCGCACATGTTCGCGGCCACTGGAAGAGCGTGAGGCCGAGGACGCTGGCGTCTGGGCTGTAAGTTGCTTCTTCCTTTCATCGCCCCTGCGCGGCAAGGGACTAAGTCACCGCATACTCGCCGCGGCGATCGATCACGCGCGTAAAGGTGGCGCGCACTATCTCGACGCCTGCCCGATCGATCACAGCAAGCAGCCGAAATCGGTGGCGCTCTATATCGGCTCGACGGCGATTTTCGATGCCGCGGGCTTCGATACCGTGGCGCGACGCAAGGACGGCAGGCCGCTGATGCGACTGGACTTGAGGCAATGAGGATGCTCACGCAGATTGCGGCCGGCCGCGTTGCGCGACGATCAACCGTTCCTGGCGGCGCTCCAGTGGTCGCGGATCAATTTGGCCGCTTCAGGCCAACCCGTCGCAATATACATGCCGGCGTCGGGCGGCGGGGCGAGGGCGCGAAAATTCGCATTGGCCATCAGATTGATGAGGAGGCAGGCGGGCACTTCCTCCCGCACGGAGCGGAGGTTGCGAAGAATGTCGTCGACGAAGACGAGCGGAAGGTCTCGTCCGCCATGCAGCTGCTTGACCAGCGGCCCCTTCGGCTCCTCGGAAGCGAGCAACGGATAGGAAAGGCCGAGCGTATCGAGCAGCGCCCGGCGCACCGCCGCATGACTGGGCGGCATTGCCGTCAGGAAGACGATATCCGCGTCGCCGGAAAGTTCTGCCAGCGTCTCGATGACTGCGCTGGCCGGCGTCTGCCAACGGTCCTGCTCGGCGTAGAAGGCGCCGAGCAGCGCCTTTGTCGCAATATCGCTGACCGCCTCACCGTTGCGACGATCGATTATATTGCCGGTGAGACGGAAGGAGCGCGGAAGCAGCGTGTGTTCGCGGGCCTCCAGGAACGCCGTGAAGGGCGTCAGGAATTCGAGCACGACTTCGTCGATGTCGGCGACGATCAGCGGCCGGTGGCGAAGACGGATGTCGCCAAGGGCCGACACGCTCAGATGTCCTCGAAGTTCGCCGGACCGGAGAATGCCTGGTGGGCCCTGACGACCTCCTCCGGAGCGGTCTCGGTCGCCGTGCAAAACGCTATCAGCGTCGGCTCGTGCTCCATCAGAAAGGCGACGAGACCGCCCATGAAGCCCGGGTCACCCACGGCCTTGCGCAACGAAGCGGCATCGGTGCCGGTCAGTGCCAGGAAACGGGACAGGAGTTCCGGCTCGCCGGCGAGCCAGCTGAGGATCGCGACCGCCGTTTCGTCAGCGCTCTTCATGTTCTTGAATCTCTTCTCATATGGCGTCCGGAGTTACCTCTTTTTCAACCAAATATCGTTAGTCTTGCGACCGAGGAAATGGGTCGAGTCACCGTTCGTGAAGCTTATATCTCTCCAGGGGACTTGCAAGGCGGCGACAGACAGCAAGGGATCGACATGCCCAAACAGGTGATGATTGTTGAGGATAACGAGCTGAACATGAAGCTCTTCCGCGACCTGATTGAGGCTTCTGGTTATGCGACGATCCAGACGCGCAACGGCATGGAAGCGCTCGAACTGGCGCGCAAGCATCGGCCCGACCTCATCCTCATGGATATCCAGTTGCCGGAGGTCTCCGGCCTCGAAGTGACGAAATGGCTGAAGGAAGACGACGAACTTCACGTCATTCCGGTCATTGCCGTGACCGCCTTCGCCATGAAGGGAGACGAGGAGCGCATTCGCCAAGGTGGTTGCGAAGCCTATGTTTCCAAACCGATTTCCGTACCCAAATTCATTGAAACCATAAAGACATATCTGGGCGATGCCTGAGTGCCGGGAAAGACGATATGACTGCGCGCATCCTCGTCGTCGATGACGTACCAGCCAATGTGAAGCTTCTGGAGGCGCGGCTGGTCGCCGAGTATTTCGATGTCCTGACGGCTGGCGATGGCCGCGCCGCACTGGCGATCTGCGAGAACAGGCCGGTCGATCTTGTTCTCCTCGACATCATGATGCCCGACATGGACGGCTTCGAGGTTTGCGAGAGGCTGAAGGCAAACAGCCGCACCGCCCATATTCCGGTGGTGATGGTGACGGCGCTCGACCAACCTTCCGATCGCGTGCGCGGCCTCAAGGCCGGCGCAGACGATTTCCTCACCAAGCCGGTCAATGACCTCCAATTGATGTCGCGCGTTAAGAGCCTGGTGCGGCTGAAGAATGTCAGCGACGAACTGCGCCTCAGAGCCCAGACGGCGCACACGATCGGCCTGCGGGAGCTTGCCCAGGCTGACCGCCCCGATGAGCCCGGCAACGTGCTCCTCGTCGATGGCCGCGCCTCCTCGCAGGAACGGCTCCAGCGCGCCTTGAAGCCGATCGCCGAGGTCGCGGTGATTTCCGATCCCCAGGCCGCCCTGTTCGAAGCCGCCGAGAACAGCTTCGACCTGGTGATCGTCAACGCAAACTTCGACGACTACGATCCGCTGCGCCTCTGCTCGCAGCTGCGTTCGCTCGAGAGAACGCGCTTCATCCCCATCCTGCTCGTCACGGAGCAGGGGAGCGAAGAGATGATCGTTCGCGCGCTCGAGCTTGGCGTGACGGACTACATCATGCGACCGATCGATCCCAACGAACTTGTGGCGCGCTCCCTGACGCAGATCCGCCGCAAGCACTGCAATGACCAGCTGCGCGCCAGCGTCCAGCACACGATCGAACTGGCGATCACCGACGACCTCACCGGCCTTCACAACCGCCGCTACCTCGACAGCCACCTGAAGCTCCTGATCGACCGCGCGAGTGCGCGTGGCCGGCCGCTTTCGATCTGCATCACCGATATCGATCGCTTCAAGCTGGTGAACGACACCTATGGACATGATGCCGGTGACGAAGTTCTGCGCGAATTCGCCAAGCGCGTCCGCGCGACGGTGCGCGGCGCTGATCTCGCCTGCCGGTTCGGCGGCGAGGAATTCGTCATCGTCATGCCGGATACGACGCCTGAGATGGCGACGATCGTTGCCGAACGGCTTCGCTTGATGGTCGAGGGACGGGGATTCGGGATTTCGCAGGGCGATACGGTCCTCAGCGTCACGGCGTCCCTCGGGATCGCCACCCTGCGGCCTGGGGACGATACGCCGGAAGCCCTGCTGAAGCGCGCCGACATGGCGCTCTACCAAGCCAAGAGCAACGGGCGCAACCGGGTCGTCGCGGCGGCCGCGTAAGCCCAATTTGGCAAGCAACGCTTGCCGGTGGCCTCCGGCCTCGCCGTTCGACGTAGTGCAGACTGGAACATTCACCCAAACGCACCTTGTCAGCTTACTTATAAGTTGTATCTTCTGCGGCGTCGCAGATGCTGGGGCAAGCATTTCCATAGAGCGGCGGGTTCGGATTTGTCCGAATACGAGACAGAATTAACCAAACACCGAGCAACGCGTTTCGGTGCTTAAGAATTCGTTGATTTTTTTTTATTTTCAAGCAATGCTGATATAAAGGAAGTGAGACTTCCACGATCGATCGGTTACCCCATGATGCTCAGGTCCGCCGCATCTCCTGGGTCGTGGGGTCGGTCGGCTGGATTCCGACATCCGCGGATTCCTCGTGCCGCAGTCGGAGCCAGCCGACCCCCTTTCGGAACGCCGCTTCGAAGGAGGCGGCGTTTTTCCTTTCCGATCTACAATCTGCACAGCTTGTCAGACGCAACCCGGGCGAAGGTCGCCGGCCGCGATAGCGCGCCCAAAGAAAAAGCGCCGAACCTTGCGGCCGGCGCTCGTCGGGTCGAACCGAAACGTGATCTTACTTGATCTTGGTTTCCTTGAATTCGACGTGCTTCTTGACGACCGGATCGTACTTCGTCTTCGTCATCTTTTCCGTCATCGTGCGGCTGTTCTTGGTCGTGACGTAGAAGTAGCCGGTGTCGGCCGTCGACAGCAGCTTGATCTTGATGGTGGTAGCTTTCGCCATGGTCGTCCTGCCTTTATAGAAAGATGAAAGCCGTGGACAACCGGTTGCGGGCCACGGTCAAGTTGGCGCGAAACTACAAATCGCGGCCGAAAAGTCAAGGCCGTTTTGGTTTCAAAACGATGCGGACGAGCGAAAGCACAACGTAAAGCCCGAAGAAGCCGGCAATAGCCCAGGCAAAGCCGTCATTACCTGTGACGTCCATTGCCGCGCCGATGACCTGCGGTCCCGCTACAGTGCCGACGGCGTATGAGAACACGAAGGCTGCGTTGGCGGCCGCGAGGTCGGCCCCCTGAAGACGGGCGCCTAGATGGCTGAGGCCGACCGTGTAGAGGCCGGAGACGCATCCTCCCCAGAACAGAAGCACAAGCGCCATGAGGAACCAGCTTTCGACCAGCATCGGCAGAAACAATGCACCCACGAAGCCGATCAAGGTCAGTGCCGACAGGATCGTACGACGATCCTTTACACGGTCGGACAGCATGCCGAGCGGGATCTGAAAGATGAAATTGCCGATGCCCATGACAGTCAGGAGCAGAGCCGCCTGCGATTCGGTAAAGCCGGCGCGTGTTCCAAAGATCGGGAAGAGCGAAAGGCCACCATATTCCACCGCGCCGAAAATGAAGACGGCGGCGGTAGCGGTCGGCACGAGGAGGACGTAACGCATGAAATGGCGCTTCGGCTTCTCGTCGAGGGCCGGGCTTTCGTTGCGCGCGAGAAAGATCGGAATTGCGGAAAGCAGGATGGCCCCCGCGCCGACGGCGAAGGGCAGCACGCCCTCGCTGCCCAGAATCGAGAAGAGCAGGGGGCCGCTCGCGAAGCCGAGTGAGAGCACCGTGCCGTAAATGCCGAGCACGAAGCCGCGCTTGTTGGGCGGCGCAGTGGCATTGATCCAGAATTCCGAGAGAATGAAGAGAACCGTAATCGCACCGTGAAAGACGATTCGAAGTGGGAACCAGAGCCAGAAATTCGTGACGTAGTAGAAGCCGAGCGCGCTTGCCGCCGCGAAAACGATCGCCAGCAGCATGGTCGGCGCAACGCCGTGACGATGGGCGAATTTCATTGTGAACGGAGCTGCTGCCATCGATGCGATGCCGGCCATTGCAGCATTCAACCCGTTCAGCGTTGGCGCGATGCCGCGCTTCTCCATGATGATGCTGAGCAGCGGAAGGCCCAGACCCATCGCAATGCCGACGGCGGTGATCGACGCGAGCGCCGCGGCCAGCGAAGGCCAGTGAATTTCGTCAACCGGCGCAGATGTGCCGGACGGCGGCTTCGACATTCGACAGGATCCCTAGAGAAGCGTGCGAAGAAAGCGCCCGCGGCGCGTGAAATAGAACGGCACTGACCGTTCAGCGGGGAGCGAGGCATCCGATTCGAGCCCACTTCTCAGATCCGCAAGGATGATTGCGGTGATCTCCGGCACCTGGAGGGAGGAGAAGTCGTTGACATCGATCCACTGCAAATCCTGAAGCTCCCGGCTGTCCAGAACCTCGGACGGATCGATCTCGGCTTCATCCGCGAAGACCGCAAAGAAGCGCGTGTCGAACCGCCTTGATTGTCCCGGCGGCGTGATGGCCCGCGCCATATAGCGCAAGTTTGTGAGATCCGGAAGAAAGGGAAGGGGAGCGCCTGACGGATTGAGCTGTCGGCCGAGACAAACGCCCGCCTCCTCGAAGAGTTCTCGCGCCGCTGCGAGAGCCAGCGCTCGGGCGCGCCCGTCGGTGATGGGGCGCCCCTCGCTTGTTGTCAGGGCACGCAACACGGTCGGATTGAGATCGCCGGAAAATCCCAGCCGATGGTCCGTCGGGTCGCGGCGGCCGCCCGGAAAGACATAGAGGTCCGGCATGAAGGCATGGGCGCTGTGGCGCTTTCCCATCAACACGCGCACACGCTTGCCGGAGCGGTCGAGCAGCATGATCGACGCCGCGTCGCGCGGCCTGAGCAGCGGATGCTTGGGTGCCCCGGTCTGCGATTGAGCGGGGCTGGCGCTGCCGCGATCCGGCCTCATGCCGACGGATCCCGCGGGGGGAGAACATCTTCCGGCCGGTCTTCGTGCCCGCCGAAGCCGTGCATCTTCAGCGCCCATTGCAGCCCGATGACCGCGCCTTTGACGGGCTGCATCAGGGCGAGCGCGCTAACGAGCGTCACCGGCGCCCAGACCGCCAGGTGCTGCCAGGTGGAAAGCGGCAGGACCAGATCCGTCATCATGTAGCCGCCGAGCACCACATGACCGACGATCGTCACGACGATATAGGGAGGAAAGTCGTCGGCACGGTGATGGTCCATCCGCTCGCCGCAGGCGGCGCAGGCATCCACGGACTTTACAAAGCCTCGAAACAGTCGGCCTTGGCCGCAGGCGGGACACTTGCCCAAAAAGCCGCGCTTCATCGCCCGGCCGACGGGCCGCTCCTCCTGCTGCTCCCCGCCTAGCTGGAGCTTGTCGGTTGCCATTGCCTTCATGTCCAATCCTTGTCGAACGCGGAGCTTGCCGGCCGTTGGTGATCAGCTCCTGCCGCGCGGCGGCCGCGTTCCCGGCCGTTTGCCCGCGTTCACCCGATCGCGCCGGCCGGCCTTGTGGAAGGAGCGCATTGCCGTCGGCATCTTTCGCCCTTCGCTCAGCATCTCGAAGCGGAGCGCACCGGCGAGCGGCACGGCCTCGGCGAGCTTGACGCGCACCGGATCGCCGAGACGATAGCCAAGTCCGGTTTTTTCGCCGGACAGGGCCTGATGCGCCTCATCATAGATGAAGTAATCGCGTCCGAGCGTAGATATAGGGATGAACCCGTCGGCGCCATAGGCGGGGAGGGTGACAAAGAGTCCCGCCTTGATCACGCCCGAGACGCGCCCGTCGAACTCCTCGCCGACACGTCCGCTCAAGTGATGGGCGATCAGCCGGTCGACCGTATCGCGCTCGGCGGCCATGGCGCGTCGCTCGAAGGTGGAGATTTCCGCGGCGATATCGTCGAGCACGCCCTCTTCCTGCGGCGTCAAGCCGCCCTCGCCAAGGCCGAGCGCGCTGACTAGCGCCCGATGCACCACCAGGTCCGCGTAGCGCCGGATCGGCGAGGTGAAGTGGGCATAGCGCATCAGGTTGAGACCAAAATGGCCGATGTTTTCCGGATTGTAGATCGCCTGGCTTTGCGACCTGAGCACCATCTCGTTGACCATCGTCTCAAAAGGCTTGCCGTCGGCCCGGGCGAGAACGCCGTTGAAGTGGTTGGCACGCATGGCACCGCCCTTGGCGAGCGAGATGTCGAGCGTCGCCAGGAACTCGCGCAGGGTTTCCTGCTTGGCGAGCGACGGCTGGTCATGGACGCGATAGATCAGAACCTGCCGTTTCTGCTCCAAGGTCTCCGCCGCGGCGACGTTGGCCTGGATCATCATTTCCTCGATCAGCTTGTGGGCGTCGAGGCGTTCCGGCACGAAAACCCGGTCGACGGTTCCGTCCGGCTTCAGGATGATCTTGCGCTCGGGCATGTCGAGTTCGAGCGGCTGGCGCCGCTCCCGGCCGCGGCTGAGGATGCGGTAGCCCTCCCACAGCGGCTTCAGGATCGGTTCCAGGATCGGCCCGGTCTTGTCGTCCGGTGATCCGTCGATGGCGGCCTGGGCCTGTTGATAGGAAAGCTTGGCGGCGCTGCGCATCATGATGCGGTGGAACGTATGTCCCGCCTTGCGGCCCTCCTTCGAGAAACGCATCCGCACCGCCAGCGCCGGCCGATCGACACCTTCCTTCAGCGAGCAGAGATCGTTGGAGATGCGCTCGGGCAGCATCGGCACGACACGATCGGGGAAATAGACCGAATTGCCGCGTTTCAACGCTTCGAGATCGAGAGCCGATTTCGCCCGGATATACCAGGAGACGTCGGCGATCGCGACTGTCACGATGACGCCGCCGGGATTGTCGGGGGAGGGATCCGGTTCGGCATGGACGGCGTCGTCGTGGTCCTTGGCGTCGGCCGGGTCGATGGTGACGAGCGGCAGCGAGCGCCAGTCCTCGCGATGCGCCATCGTGGCGGCCTCTGCCGCATCGGCCTCCTGCAGCACGCGCTCCGGGAAGACATGCGGAATGCCATGCGCATGGATGGCAATCATCGAGATCGCCTTTTCGGAGGCGACGGAACCGATGACGGTCTGCACCTGGGCGCGCGGCAAGCCATAGCGGCCGAGCCGGGCGAGATGCACTTCGACGAGGTCGCCGTCCTTGGCATCGCCCGTGAATTCCGCGTCGACGAGAACTTCCTCGCCGCGCTTGTCGATCGGCAGCAGTCGGCCGCCGCCGCCCGGGGTCGAGCGGAACACGCCGAGCACGGCGTCCTTGCGCTTGTCGAGGATCTTGATGATGCGCGCCGTATAGGCCGGACCGCCGCGCTCCTTGGCGGGGAAGATCTTGGCAAGCACCCGATCGCCGAGACCGCCGACGGGGGCCTTGCCCTTCGCCTTGCCGGCCGCCGACTGCCGGATGAGGACCGCCGGTGCGACGCCGTCGTCGTCCAGCCATTCGGCCGGGCGGCCGATCAATTCGCCGTCGATATCGCGGATGGTGATGTCGAGAACGGTGACGGGCGGCAGGGCGCCGGGGCGAACAAGCGACTTTCGCTTCTTCTCGACCAGGCCGTCCTCTTCCAGCGAGCGGAGCAGCGCCTTGAGTTCGACGCGCGCCTCGCCCTTCAGGCCGAACGCCTTGGCGATCTCGCGCTTCGAGGCCAGCTGCGGGTTCTCGGCGATAAAGCGCATGAGCACGTCGCGCGGCGGAACGGCGCCGTGGATGATCGCTTCCTTGACGGAGGGCGCCGCCTGGGCCGCGCGCAACTGCTTCTTGCCGGCGTTTTTTGTGCGCCGTTCGGTCGGATCGCGCGGAATTCTGCTCAACGTCAGCCCTTCTTGGCCTTTGCGGCCGTCTTGCTCTTCGCCTTTGCGGCCGCCTTGGGCTTCTCGGCTTTCGCCGCGGTGCTCTTGGTTGCCGCGGTCGAGGACCTGCCCCTGGTCGCCTTGCCCTTCGAAACGCCACCCTTCGCCGCACGTTCGGCGATCAGTGCGAGCGCCTCTTCGACGGTCACGGACTGCGGATCCTTGCCTTTCGGCAGGGTGGCGTTCACCTTGCCCCAGTTGACATAGGGGCCGAAGCGCCCGTCGCGCACAGTCATCGCGCCGCCGTCGGGGTGTTCCCCGAGTTCCTTGAGGGCGGCAGCCGCGGTGCGCCCGCCGCCTGCACCCTTCGACTGCTTGTCGGCGAGAGCCGAAACGGCGCGATTGAGGCCGATCGAGAAGACGTCCTCGACCGATTCCAGATTGGCATAGGTGCCGTCATGGAGCACGAACGGTCCGTAGCGGCCGATCCCCGTCGAAATCATCTTGCCCGTTTCCGGGTGCTTGCCGATGTCGCGCGGCAGCGACAGCAGGGCGATCGCCTTCTCGTGGTCGATCGTCGCCGGCGTCCAGCCCTTCGGCAGGCTCGCGCGCTTGGCATCCTTGCCGTCGCCCCGCTGGACATAGGGTCCGAAGCGACCGCTGCGCAGCGTGATTTCCTCGTCGGTATGCGGGTCCTTGCCGAGGCTCTGCGGCTCGTTCGACACGGCGGCTTCCGCATCGCCATTGCTATCGGACGACAGCTGGCGCGTGAAGTTGCATTCCGGATAGTTGGAGCAGCCGACGAAGGCGCCGTATTTGCCGAGCTTCAGCGAGAGCTTGCCGGTGCCGCAGACCTGGCAGGTCCGCGGGTCGCCGCCGTCCTCGCGTTTCGGGAAGACCAGCGGCGCCAATTCCTCGTTGAGCGCGTCGAGCACATTGGTGACCCGCAGTTCCTTGGTGTCCTCGATCTGCGAGAAGAAGTCCTTCCAGAACTCGCGCAGCACGTCCTTCCAATTGAGTTCGCCGGCCGAGATCTGGTCGAGCTTTTCCTCGAGAGACGCGGTGAAATCATACTCGACATAGCGGGTGAAGAAGCTCTCGAGGAACGCCGTCACCAGCCGGCCCTTGGCCTGCGGCATCAACTTGCGCTTGTCGATCTCCACATAGTCGCGGTCGACGAGCGTGCTGATCGTCGCGGCATAGGTGGAGGGGCGCCCGATGCCGAGCTCTTCCATTTTCTTGATCAGCGTCGCTTCCGAATAGCGCGGTGGCGGTTCGGTGAAGTGCTGGGTGGCGTTGATCTTCTGCTTGGCGAGATTTTCGCGCGCATTGATCTCCGGCAGCCGGCCGCCCTCATCGCCATCGTCCGCCTGCTCGCCGTCTTCCTTCATGTCGGTGTAGGCGGCGATGAAGCCGTCGAAGCGGATGACGGAGCCGGTGGCCCTGAGGCCAGCCTTCTTGCCGGCGTTGTCGGCGGCGATCTCCGCCGTCGTCCGTTCGATCTCGGCCGAGGCCATCTGGCTGGCGATGCCGCGCTTCCAGACCAGGTCGTAGAGCTTCAGCATGTCGCCGTCGAGGAAGCGGCGCACCTGATCGGGCGTGCGATTGAAGTCCGTCGGCCGGATCGCTTCGTGGGCTTCCTGGGCGTTCTTCGCCTTGGTCGAATAGAAGCGCGGTTTTTCCGGCAGGTAGCGGGGGCCGAACTGGCTGCCGATTGCCAGGCGCGCCGCCTCGATCGCTTCCGGCGCCATCTGCACGCCGTCGGTACGCATATAGGTGATGAGGCCGACCGTCTCGCCGCCGACATCGACGCCCTCGTAGAGCTTCTGCGCCACCTGCATGGTGCGCGACGCCGAGAAGCCGAGCTTGGAGGAGGCGGCCTGCTGCAGCGTCGAGGTGGTGAAGGGCGGCCCAGGGTTCCGCTTGACGGGCTTTGCCTCGACGCTTTCGACCACATAGCTCGCGCCGTCGAGCAGGGCCTTCAGCCGATTGGCGTCCTCGCCGTTGCCGATCGACTTCGGCTGCAGCCGTTTGCCGTCGGCCGAGACGAGCCGCGCTTCGAATTCGTCGCCGCGCGGCGTCTTCAGCAACGCCACGATATTCCAGTATTCTTCCGTGACGAAGCGTTCGATCTCGGCCTCGCGATCGCAGACGAGACGCAGCGCCACCGATTGCACACGGCCGGCCGATCGGGCGCCCGGCAGCTTGCGCCACAGGACCGGCGAAAGGTTGAAGCCGACGAGGTAGTCGAGCGCGCGGCGGGCGAGATAGGCGTCGACAAGCGAAATGTCGATGTCGCGCGGATCCGCCATCGCATCGAGCACGGCCTTCTTGGTGATGGCATTGAAGACGACGCGCTTGACCGGCTTGTCGCCAATGACCTTCTTTTTCTTGAGGAGATCGAGCACATGCCAGGAGATCGCCTCGCCCTCGCGATCCGGGTCGGTTGCAAGGAACAACCCGTCCGACGACTTCACGGCGTCGGCAATGTCCTTCATTCGCTTGGCGGAGGCGCCATCGACTTCCCACGACATTTCGAAGTCTTCGTCCGGGCGAACCGATCCATCCTTGGCCGGCAGATCCCGCACATGGCCGAACGAAGCAAGCACCTTGTAGCCGGGGCCCAGATACTTGTTGATCGTCTTGGCCTTGGAAGGCGACTCCACCACTACAACATTCATCGTCATTCTCTGAGACAATCTCTTCTGGCAAGGCGCAGGTGTTGCGCGGCCTTTGTTGTGGCCACGAAATGGACAGGGATTCGGGCGCGGTCAAGGGGTTTCACGAAAATAGCGACATCGCGACCGATCGCAACCAAATCGCAATATTCGATTTACCGCAACTCGTGGTGGTTCGTTTTTCGATTTCTGCGCGTGTCGCGAGGCGGCGTACATCTGCATTTCCGCCCCTATTGCGAAGGAGCGAGGGATACGAGATTGGCCCCGTGGCGGCAGAGTTGGCCGGCGAGATCGAGTTCGAGGAGAACAAGGTGGACCTCGGAGGCGGCAAGTCCGGTGTGGCGAATGATATCGTCGATCTCGACCGGCGTCGGGCCGAGCGCTTCGACGACAAGAGCGCGGCCGCCTTCGCCGAGCGTCGCCGCTGCCGGCGGCACTGAAGGCGCTGGTTCGACCGCCGGTTCCCGGGCAGTCAGTCGCGAGAAGAGATCGTCGCGGCTCAGAGGCGCCAATCCCTCGATCACGTCGGCCGTGGAAGTAGTGACGATCGCGCCTTGTTTCAGGAGATCGTTCGTTCCGTGACAGCGCGGATCGAGCGGTGAGCCCGGTACGGCAAACACCAGCCGGCCGAAATCGGCCGCATAACGCGCGGTGATCAGTGACCCCGAACGGCTGGCCGCCTCGACAATGGCGACGCCGAGGCTGATGCCGGCGACCAGGCGGTTCCTTCGCGGAAAGTCGCGGGCGCGCGGCTCCCAGCCGAAGGGCATTTCGCTGATCGCCAATCCTTCGCCCGCGGTGATCTCCTGCAGGAGGCCGATATTCTCCGGCGGGTAGGGTTGGTCGAGGCCGCCGGCGAGCGCGGCGATCGTGCCGGTCCCGAGGCTGGCACGATGGGCAGCGGTGTCGATGCCGCGGGCGAGGCCTGAGCTGATGACGCAGCCGGCGGCACCAGCGTCGCGGGCGATCATCGCGGCGAATTTCGCGCCGCTGACCGAGGCATTGCGCGAGCCGACGACGCCGAGCGAGGGGCGGCTTGCCGCCTGAAGGTTACCCTTCATCGCAAGGAGGGGCGGGGCGCCGTCGATCTCTCTCAGCGCCGGCGGGTAGTCGGTTTCGCCGATTCCGACAAAGACTGCACCGAATCGATGGGCCGCCTCGAGCTCGCGCTCCGCGTCCGCCATCGAGGCAATGCGGAACGGTCGGTCCGCACCGCCGCGGCGCGACAGGTCCGGCAGCGCCTCGAGCGCCGCCTCTGCGGAGCCGAAGTGGTTGACGAGATCACGGAAGGTCGCGGGACCAACATTGTCGCTGCGGATCAGCCGCAGCCATGCGATCCTCTGCCGTTCCGTCAGCACGGTTCCGTTACGTCGAGCGCCGCCGATCGGCATTATCCCTTCTCTCCGATCCGGCTTTCCGTGCCGCTCAGCAGCCGCTGGATGTTGGCGCGGTGCTTGATCCAGGTGACCACGGTCATCAGGGCGAAGACCAGGGCGACTTTCCCATATCCGGTTGCATAGAGTGCGATCGGCATGACGGCGGTAGCAACGAGTGCCGACAGTGAGGAGTAGCGGGTGATCTTCGCCGTGGCGAGCCAGATCGCTCCGAAAGCGGGCACCATCAGCGGCGCCAGGCCGAGCAGGACGCCGATATAGGTGGCGACGCCCTTGCCGCCCTTGAAGGAGAGCCAGACCGGAAAGAGATGCCCGAGAAAAGCTGCGAGACCAGCGGCGATGCCGGCTTCAACGCCCCAGAGAGAGGCGATTGCAGCCGCTGCCGTACCCTTCAGCGCGTCGAGCAGCAGGGTGGCGGCCGCGAGCTTCTTGTTGCCGGTTCTCAGCACGTTCGTCGCGCCGATATTGCCGGAGCCGATTTTGCGCACGTCGCCGAGCCCCGCCATGCGTGTTAGGATCAGGCCGAACGGAATGGAGCCCAGCAGATAGCCGAAGACAAGGCACAGAAGTGTTGCGGGCAGCCCCAACTGCCAGGAAAACAGATCCACCGGTTCCTCCCCCGCCTAGATGCGTCGGCTCATGATGAATGGACGAGCTTGCCGCCAACATAGGTTTGCACGACCCGGCCGGTAAAGCGCGCATTTTCGAATGGCGTGTTCTTGGAGCGGGAAACCAGCTCCTTTTCGTAGAGGACCCAGGGTTCGTCCAGATCGAGGACGGTAATGTCCGCCTTGGCGCCGGGCTTCAGCGTGCCCGCTTCCAGGCCGAAGATGGCTGCCGGGCGAGTCGACAGCGCATCGATCAGCCGCATCAGCGGCACCTGACCGCTGTGGTAGAGCCGAAGGGCGGCCGCCGCCAGGGTTTCCAGGCCGATCGCGCCGTCCGCCGCGTCCGCGAAGGGCAGGCGTTTGGTATCGGCGCCCTGCGGGTCATGCGAGGAGACGATGATGTCGATCTTGCCCGCGGCAAGCGCCTCGACCATTGCGACACGGTCGTCTTCGCCGCGCAGCGGCGGCGACAGCTTGAAGAAGGTCCGATATTCGCCGATGTCGTTCTCGTTCAGCGTCAAGTGGTTGATCGAGATGCCGGAAGTGACGTTCGCGCCGCGCTCCCGCGCTGCCTGCACGGCATCCGCCGATTCGGGCAAGGAGATTTCGGCGGCGTGATAGGCAGCCTTCGTCAGGGCGGCGATGCGAAGATCGCGCTCGAGCGGAATGATCTCGGCCTCGCGCGGAATGCCGGGAAGCCCGAGCCAGCTTGCCAGCAGGCCTTCGTTCATGACGCCGTTGGCGCCGAGATATTTGTCGCGGGTCTCCAGCGCAACGACGGCGCCGAACTCGCGCGCATAGGTCATCGCACGGCGAAGCACGAGCGAGTCGTGGACCGGCTGCCGGCCATTGGTGAAGCAGGCAGCCCCCGCATCCCGGAGCAGCCCGAGTTCGCTCATTTCCGCCCCGAGCAGCCCTTTGGTCAGCGCCGCCGCCGGATAGACGTTGACGAGCGCCTTGTCGCGGGCGGTTTTCTGCACGAACTCGACCAGGGCGATCTCGTCGATCACCGGATCGGTGTCGGGCATCGAGATAAACGACGTGACGCCGCCGGTTGCTGCCGCCCGCGAGGCCGACTCGATCGTCTCGCGATACTCGCTGCCCGGTTCGCCGACGAAGACGCGGGCATCGACGAGCCCGGGCACCGCGGTGAGGCCAGCGCAATCCTTGACGAAGGCACCCGCCGGGGCGCCCTGGTTCAGGGCGTCCTTTCCTGCTGCAAGGATGCGTCCGTCGTTTCCGACGACGATCGTGCCCGTCTCGTCGAGGTTCCGCGACGGATCGACGATGCGCAGGTTCTGAAGAACGAGCGGTCTGGTCATGGGCGCGGCCCCTGGTCCTGCGAGAGAAGAAGTGTTTCCATGACGGCCATGCGCACCGCGACGCCCATCTCGACCTGCTGTTCGATGACGCTTTGCGGTCCGTCGGCGATCTCCGAGGCGATCTCGACGCCGCGGTTCATCGGTCCTGGATGCATGACGAGCGCATCATCCTTAGCGGCTTTCAGCTTTTCCGCGTCGAGCCCGTAATAGTGGAAATACTCGCGCACCGATGGGACGAAGGAGCCGGCCATGCGCTCGCGCTGGAGGCGCAGCATCATCACCACGTCGGCATCCTTCAGGCCCTCCGCCATGGAGCGATAGACCTCGGCACCCATCTGTTCGATGCCGGCGGGGAGCAAGGTCGCCGGCGCGACGACACGGACGCGGGCGCCCATCTGGTTGAGAAGCAGAATGTTGGAGCGGGCGACACGCGAGTGCAGGACGTCGCCGCAGATCGCCACGATGATCCGCGACAACTTGCCCTTGGCGCGGCGGATCGTCAGCGCGTCGAGGAGTGCCTGCGTCGGATGCTCGTGCTGGCCGTCGCCGGCGTTGACGACCGAGCAGGAGACCTTCTGCGCGAGCAGTGCCGCGGCGCCGGCCGACGCGTGGCGCACGACGAGCACGTCCGGGTGCATCGCATTCAGCGTCATCGCCGTGTCGATCAGCGTCTCCCCCTTCTTCACCGAGGAGTTGCCGACCGACATGTTCATGACGTCGGCGCCGAGCCGTTTGCCAGCCAGTTCGAAGGAGGATTGCGTGCGGGTCGACGCCTCGAAGAAGAGGTTGATCTGCGTCAGTCCGCGCAGCGACGAGGTCTTTTTCTCCCTCTGCCGGGAGATCTTCACGGCTTCGTCGGCCCGATCGAGCAGGAGCGTGATGTCCTGTTCCGTCAGCCCCTTGATGCCAAGCAGGTGGCGATGCGGGAAAGTGATCATGAGCCGCCCTTGCATGCTGGAATTTGGCTCGCTCTATAGAACGTGACCCTTGGCACGGCAAGTGGCGCGGCAAGCCGCGCGCCGAGCCTTCCGAAGAAAACTTGCCGACGCCGCGGTTCTTGCCGCGCGCCTGTTTCGTACCCGCGAAACTTGCGCTAGAACCGGCCTATGAATCAGATGAACCGGACCGAACAGAAACTCGCCGAACTGAACCAGCCAAAGCCCTGGTCCGGTATCAATGCCTATCGTTCCGACCCCTTGATGGTCGACATCACCTCGGCCATGCCGAAGACGCTGCGCGACGAGTTCGACGCGCTCGGCCGCTACGTGACCTCGCCGGAGGCGCAGGAACTGGCGCGCATGGCCAATGAGGGTGTGCCGAAGCTGAAGACTCACGGCCCGCGCGGCGAGCGCCTCGACGTCGTCGAGTTCCACCCTGCCTGGCATGCGCTGATGCGCCGGTCGATGACGACCGGACTGCACTCGTCGGCCTGGGAGAACCTCCCGGACGAGCGCGGCCGTTCGCACAAGGCGAGGGCGATCCGCTTCTATCTGACCGCACAACTCGAATGCGGCCATCTCTGCCCGCTGACGATGACCAGCGCTTCCGTTGCTGCGATCACCGCGTCGCCGGCCGTTCAGAAGGAATGGGCGCCGAAGATCCTGTCGCGCAAGTATGACTCGACGAATCGGCCCTGGATGCAGAAGTCCGCGGTGACGATCGGCATGGGCATGACGGAGAAGCAGGGCGGTACGGATGTGCGCGCCAACACCTCGACCGCCGAACGGGTCGGCGAGGGGATCTATCGCCTGAACGGCCACAAGTGGTTCATGTCGGCGCCGATGAGCGACGCCTTCGTCATGTTGGCGCAGACCCGCGAGGGGCTCGGATGTTTCCTCGTGCCGCGGCTGCTCGAGGACGGCGGCGCCAATGGCCTGCGTTTCCAGCGTCTCAAGGACAAGGTCGGCAATCGTTCCAATGCGTCGTCGGAGGTCGAGTTCTCGGACACCTTCGGCTTCCTGCTTGGAACGCCGGATGCCGGCATTCGCACGATTCTCGATATGGTGACGCTGACCAGGCTCGACTGCGCGCTCGCTTCGGCCGGCATGATGCGCGCCTCGCTCGCCGAGGCCGTGCACCACACCCGTGGCCGCAACGTCTTCGGCAAGTCGCTCGTCAGCCAGCCGATGATGACGCGTGTCCTGGCCGACATGGCACTCGACGTCGCCGCGGCAAGTGCGCTGTCGTTCCGCCTCGCCGAAGCCTTCGACAATGCCCATGGAAGTGCCGACGATGCGGCTTATGCCCGCATCATGACGCCCGTCGCGAAATACTGGTGCTGCAAGATCGCCCCCGCCTTGATCTACGAAGCGATGGAGTGCCTCGGCGGCAACGGTTACGTGGAAGAGCGGGCGCTTGCCCGGCACTATCGCGAAGCGCCGGTCAACGCGATCTGGGAAGGCTCCGGCAATGTCATGGCGCTCGACGTGCTCCGGGTGCTCGGACGTCGCAAGGAACTCTTCGAGCAATTGTTCGGCGTCTTCAGCCGCGATCTCGGGCCCGCTGGACCGAAGACTATCGACGTGCTGCGCGCCGCCATGTCGCTCTGCGAGCGTGACGAAGGCGCGGCGCGACTGCTGGTCGAGCAGCTTGCGCTGGCGGCGGCGGCGGCCGAGCTCTATCGACTGGGTGCCGGGCGCATCGCCGACGCCTTCCTGGAGTCGCGCTTGGCCGCCGGCTGGCGCGCGACCTACGGCATGCTCGATTCGCGCTTCGATTCCGCCTATGTGCTCGACCTGCTCTATCCGGCGGCCACGTAGCCGGTGACGGAAAGGACGAGCGGTATCGTGAAGAACGACACGGCCGTCTGCACCGTGGCGACGGCGGCGTAGAGTTCCGAATCTCCCCCCATCTGCTTGGCCAGAAGATAGCCGTTCATCGCCGTCGGCACCGCGGCGCCGAGCGCGATGACGAGCAGGGCATCGCCGCTGATGCCGAGCAGTGCGCTGGCGCTCACCATGAAGATCGGCATGACGATCAGCTTGAGGGCGACGGCGAGCATCGCGGCGCCAGTGGGCTTCAAGGCATCGGCAATTCTTAGGCCGGCGCCGACCAATACGAGGCCGAGACTGAGCGACGCCGTTGCCAGCATGTCGATCGCAGTCATCACCGGCTCGTAGAGCTCGATGCCTGTCAGGTTGAACAGGATACCGAGCGCCGATGCGATGATCAGCGGATTGGTTACGATCTTCAGGAAGAAGAAGCCGACGCCGCGGCCGCCACCGCCGAACCAGACGAGCACGGCGACGTTGTAGAAGTTGATCGGGATGATGATCAGCGTCATCACCAGCGCCGTCAGGCTGAGGCCGATCGCACCATAGAGCTTTTCGGCCACGGCAAGTGCAATGAAGGCGTTCCAGCGTGTCGCGGTCTGGAAGATCGATGTGAACGTGGCGCCGGAAACGCCGTTGCCGCGCAGGAGGGGCCAGGTCAGCAGGAGAGCGATCGACATCAGAGTGACGCTGCCGATTGCCGCGACGGCCGTCGCATCGGCCTCCATTCCGGTGAAATCCGCCTTCGCCAACGTCGAAAAGAGAAGCGCGGGAAACAGAAAATAGTAGCCGAACTGCTCGAGCCCCACCCAGAGCCCCTGGTCGACGAGCCGGGAACGGCGAAGCCAGACGCCAAGCAACACCAGCAGGAAGACGGGAAGGATGCTTTCGAAAATGGCGGTCATGGCGGCTCATGCAGACGAAGGTGCTAGGGGCTGGGGCAGGGCGAGAAAGTCGGCTCGCACCCCCGCCAAGCTTTTAGAACCGGCAGGCAGCGGGCCGCAACCCCGCTTGGTTTGTGAATATTAACCTTAATGAATGGTTTACGTTGCGCTGGGGCGGCGATGGCAGAGATACTGACGCCAGTTCAATGAAGTTCGGAACGGAGCGGTTCGGTGAGAACTGGCTTGATGATCGTCATGATGATGTTTTTCGCCGCACTGGCGCTCGATATATCGACGCTTGCCGCCGGCCTGATCGCCCTTGTTCTGGCCGATCGCGCCATCTTCCCGCTGCTGTGCGGCTTGGCCGAGGGGAGAGGCGCATGAAGTGGCTGATGATCTTCTGGGGCGGGCCGGTAATCCTGCTGACCGGCTGGTACTCGCTCTCCTATTACGACATGAGCTTCGGCATCTTCATGCTGACGCGCGAGGCGCACGACCTGGTTTTCCGCGTCTACGGCCACGTCCTCGGTATCCCGCCGGAAAGCATTCCGCCGCTGGTTGCGCGGGCGATGGTCGTCGACACGATCGTCCTCTTCGGGCTCGTCGCGCTCCGTAAACACCGGCAGATCGCGTCCTGGTTCGGCGCGCGCTTCGGCGGCGCGACGTCTTAGAGCCTTTCCTGGTTAAATTGAAGCATTCTGTGGAGTGCGCCCCTTGGGGTGGACA
>NZ_AUTC01000056.1 GCF_001461695.1 Sinorhizobium fredii USDA 205
CAAAGCGCAAGATTTGCTCCTTGCGGAGCAAACTGATTTGAGAAGCTGGCTGAAGTTTTCACTTCATTTTTGAACACGTCTGACGGTTCTTTGGGCACTTTCCGGAGCGCTAGCTCCGCAAGGCCAAAGGCCGTCGCGCCTTGTGGCGCGGCCCGTCCGGAGCGCTTTGGCGCGTCAGGACAGTCAAGCTCATCTATGATGAGCATAGGCAACAAGAACGATCAAGCCGATCGAACGATTAGTACCGGTAAGCTTCATGCGTTGCCGCACTTCCACACCCGGCCTATCAACGTGGTCGTCTTCCACGGTTCTCAAGGGAATACTCGTTTTCAGGTGGGTTTCCCGCTTAGATGCCTTCAGCGGTTATCCCTTCCATATATAGCTACCCTGCTATGCCCTTGGCAGGACAACAGGTCCACCAGAGATATGTCCATCCCGGTCCTCTCGTACTAGGGACAGATCCTGTCAATATTCCTACACCTACGGCAGATAGGGACCGAACTGTCTCACGACGTTCTGAACCCAGCTCACGTACCGCTTTAATTGGCGAACAGCCAAACCCTTGGGACCTGCTCCAGCCCCAGGATGCGATGAGCCGACATCGAGGTGCCAAACAACCCCGTCGATATGGACTCTTGGGGGTCATCAGCCTGTTATCCCCGGCGTACCTTTTATCCGTTGAGCGATGGCCCTTCCACGCGGGACCACCGGATCACTATGACCGACTTTCGTCTCTGCTCGACTTGTCAGTCTCGCAGTCAGGCGGGCTTATGCCATTGCACTCGACGAGCGATTTCCGACCGCTCTGAGCCCACCATCGCGCGCCTCCGTTACTCTTTCGGAGGCGACCGCCCCAGTCAAACTACCCACCATACACTGTCCCGGATCCGGATGACGGACCGCGGTTAGACATCCATGACGATAAGGGTGGTATTTCAAGGATGGCTCCACGAGAACTGGCGTCCCCGCTTCAAAGCCTACCACCTATCCTACACATGCCGACACGAATGCCAGTGTAAAGCTATAGTAAAGGTGCACGGGGTCTTTCCGTCTGACCGCAGGAACCCCGCATCTTCACGGGGAATTCAATTTCACTGAGTCTATGTTGGAGACAGCGGGGAAGTCGTTACGCCATTCGTGCAGGTCGGAACTTACCCGACAAGGAATTTCGCTACCTTAGGACCGTTATAGTTACGGCCGCCGTTTACTGGGGCTTCGATTCAGAGCTTGCACCCCTCCTCTTAACCTTCCAGCACCGGGCAGGCGTCAGACCCTATACGTCGTCTTGCGACTTCGCAGAGCCCTGTGTTTTTGATAAACAGTCGCTACCCCCTGGTCTGTGCCACCCCATCATACTTGCGTACAAAAGGGTCACGCTTCTTCCGAAGTTACGCGTGCAATTTGCCGAGTTCCTTCAACATAGTTCTCTCAAGCGCCTTGGTATACTCTACCTGACCACCTGTGTCGGTTTCGGGTACGGTCTATACGGTGGAGCTATTTCCTGGAACCGCGTCCCCGCCCGGACAATCCAATAAGTCCGAACAAGTTGGGCGATCCGTCACTACCACCAGGCCCACGAATATTAACGTGGTTCCCATCGACTACGCGTGTCCGCCTCGTCTTAGGGGCCGGCTAACCCTGCTCAGATTAACTTTAAGCAGGAACCCTTGGTCTTTCGGCGAGAGGGTCTCTCACCCTCTTTATCGTTACTCATGTCAACATTCGCACTTCCGATACCTCCAGGACCCCTCACGGGTATCCCTTCACAGGCTTACGGAACGCTCCGCTACCACTTGATCTTGCGATCAAATCCTCAGCTTCGGTGCATGGCTTCAGCCCCGTTACATTTTCGGCGCAAAGACCCTTATTTAGACCAGTGAGCTGTTACGCTTTCTTTAAATGATGGCTGCTTCTAAGCCAACATCCTGGTTGTTTTGGGATCCTCACATCCTTTCCCACTTAGCCATGACTTGGGGACCTTAGCTGGAGGTCAGGGTTGTTGCCCTTTTCACGACGGACGTTAGCACCCGCCGTGTGTCTGCCGACTAGTACTCCCCGGTATTCGGAGTTTGGTTAGGATCAGTAAGACGGTGAGTCCCCATAGCCCATCCAGTGCTCTACCCCCGGGGGTATTCGGTCGACGCTCTACCTAAATAGATTTCGCGGAGAACCAGCTATTTCCGAGTTTGATTGGCCTTTCACCCCTAGCCACAAGTCATCCCAATCTATTGCAACAGATGCGGGTTCGGTCCTCCAGTTGGTGTTACCCAACCTTCAACCTGCTCATGGCTAGATCACTCGGTTTCGGGTCTAATGCGACATACTCAGGCGCCCTGTTCAGACTCGCTTTCGCTACGCCTCCACCTACCGGCTTAAGCTTGCATGTCACACTAAGTCGTTGACCCATTATACAAAAGGTACGCCGTCACCCTTGCGGGCTCCGACTGTTTGTAGGCATCCGGTTTCAGGTTCTATTTCACTCCCCTTGTCGGGGTGCTTTTCACCTTTCCCTCACGGTACTTGTTCGCTATCGGTCATGCACGAGTACTTAGGCTTGGAGAGTGGTCTCCCCATGTTCAGACAGGATTTCACGTGTCCCGCCTTACTCAAGGACAATGAGTGTTCTACGTGTACGGGGCTATCACCCGCTACGGCCGACCTTTCCAAGTCGTTCCACTTTATTCCTCATTGCCACTGGCCTGGTCCGCGTTCGCTCGCCACTACTTGCGGAGTCTCGGTTGATGTCCTTTCCTGCAGGTACTTAGATGTTTCAGTTCCCTGCGTTCGCTTCTTATCCCTATTGAATTCAGGATAAGATACCTTTCAACAATGCTTGGAAACCACTTTGGTTTCTTGACGCCGGATAACCGGCGACGGCCTCTGGCCTTGCGAAGCTTCGCTTCGTTCAACCAGCAGCCAACCAAAATGATTTTCCAAGCATCTAAGGTGGGTTGCCCCATTCGGAGATCCATGGATCAAAGCTCATTCGCAGCTCCCCACGGCTTATCGCAGCGTATCACGTCCTTCATCGCCTGTGCATGCCAAGGCATCCACCAAATGCCCTTTTGACACTTGATCGTTCTCATTGCCAATGCTCATCCTTATTTGGATTTGGCAAACCTTTCCTTCTCGCTCGCGCTCGAAGGGGTGCCAAATCTGGCCATGCGGGCAACTTTCGTATGCCGC
>NZ_AUTC01000057.1 GCF_001461695.1 Sinorhizobium fredii USDA 205
GAATCACAACTGGCTGATTTCACTCAACTCTTTTTCGGTCAGGCTCTCAGGCGTCTTGCTAAAAGATACGCGCGGGCCAACAGGGTCTCGCTACACCAAGCTCTCGACTTGCTTGCGGGGGAATTGGGATTCGTTAGCTGGACCAAACTCGTCTCCACCAGCAAAAAGGATTGGATCCCCAGTCCCGAACAGATGGCGAGCGTCGAAGCCATCGTTGAGGGAGCTCTTCCAGCAGATTTTCAGGCTGGGCATCCTGCAGCAATGGCCCACCGCTTGGCGTACCTGGATAACGCCGAACATGGCATGATCGGCGATCACCCATACCGCCTTCAGGTGGCTTTACACGATGTCATCATGGTGGGAGATGGGTGGAGCATCACAGTGCCAGAAAACCCTGGTGCGCGGCCGATCGTCCAGACAGTCACCGAAAATGATGGCAAATGCCCGGTGTTTGAGCTGGAATTCCTCCAGAAAGCACTTAGCCTAGTGAGAGATCGGGCTGCTCGGGTTCGGGGCGAAATCTCCACGGATTGGCCCCGACGGTCCACGAAACCCGACCTCGACGGGGTTGTTCGCCGCCCGTTGTGGGGGCGCGAGTCGGACGCGTGGTTCTGCTTACATTGTAGCGGAAAGATTACCGGTATTCAGATCGCTCAAAACCTCTGGCACTGCCCGGGTGTGGCGCATCGCCCCTCGACATCTTCGACAAGGCCTTCTGGTGTGAAGACGAGGGGAAGTCTCTGCCGTCAGTGAGAACTGACGGCGCCGTTGAGGGTGACAAACCCGATTTCCGGGTTGTCGATGACCGACCCAAACTTGAGTTGAATGGAGAGAAGATCACTCTCCTCATCCGAAGCGCATTGCTAGATGATGCGACGAACATCAGCGAGAAACTGGGCGCGCTTCAGGCTGAAATCACTGTCGAGGACGAGAGTGACGTCTGGATCTCGCTTGAGGAGGATTTGTGGCCGCACGACAAAGAGCCGGTTCAGGCCTTGATTGTAGCGGCACAGCTGGGTCTCGAGGTCGAACTCGAATCGATGTGGTCGACAATACCTTTCCACTGGCCAGGACTGGGTGAGCTAACCTCGAGCACGAGTGAATATACGCATGATGCTGGATGCGTACGCCCAATACGATTCCTTACCAAATAGCAAAACGTAGCCCGTTTGCGACTAACTTTCTCACCGGAAACCTATGCCAGTTGGTTAGTTGGTTGGTCACGATCGCTTTACACCTGTGATCGAAGGGCGACTTAGGCGAATCGTGGTCATCGCGCGGCGATAGTTGCCACGGAGACGGCTACCGTGCAAAATCGACATGAAACGCGGCGCGTGTGCACCGCGGTTCACCTTAGTAGGCCAGATCGGTGATAATCATGTGCACCACGTCCTTTTTGGTGGTGTCCTTGGTGGTTATCTCGTCGGCCCTTTCGGCCACGGTACATGACGGCGATGCGGTCGGTTACTCGCATGACGTCGTCCATGTTGTGCGCGATGTAGACGACCGCGACACCCTGTGATCCAAACCCGTTCAATTCGGTTCCGCTCGCCGTCTATACTGAAAAGAGCATCAACGATCTGCCTGACGTTCTCAGAGAAGCTCACTATTCCGATGCATGGTGGAAGGGCTTCGAGGGTGGCTCGCATCATGAACATTTAAGTGGTTAGACTGTAATCAGCCACTCCATGTCGCGTTGCGGCGCCGCGGCGGTAAACCCTTCGTCTAGCCTTAGGTCGTCGTCATTCCAGCTGTGATATAAGTGCGTCGTCTTTGCCGTCACCCATCCTCTAAACAGAGAGGGTCTGAGTTATGAAGGAAGGCTGGGAATGGTCATTTACAGACAATACAATCTTCTTTGCTTCGCCTTTTTTGTTTTCGCCGCTCCAACAGCCGGCGCGCAAGAAGCTAAGATACCAGAAGGGTATAGACTTGTATGGTCAGACGAATTCGATCGTGCCGGCCTGCCGGATCCCGCGAAATGGGTTTACGATACGGAGGGCAATAAATCGGGCTGGTACAACAACGAGAAGCAATACTATGCGGTAAAAAGACGCAAGAACGGCCGGGGTAAGGACGGTAAACTCATCATCACTGCCCGTAAGGAACGGCTGACGAGCGCATCCGACTACGGCGGACAGAACTACACCTCCGCGCGCCTTATCACACGCGGAAAGGCCGCTTGGGTTTACGGGCATTTCGCAATCCGCGCACGCCTGCCCTGTGGCCGAGGTACCTGGCCGGCATTTTGGATGCTTGGCGCTGATAAAACGCCTTGGCCTGAAAATGGGGAGATCGACATCATGGAGCAGGTCGGCAGTGCGCCAGACAAGATCAAGGGGACAATTCACACTAAGGCAACAGCGCGCACGTTCGGCATCGGGGGTGAAACCGTTCTATCAGACGCGTGCCGTCGCTTCCACATCTATACACTAACCTGGACTCCCACCGCGATTTCCATCGGTGTTAATGGGCACTCCTACTTCACCTACAAGAACCCTCAAGAGGGCAGCAGCAGTTGGCCTTTCGATACTCCCCACTTTCTCCTCTTGAACCTAGCTATTGGTGGCGACATGGCCGGCAAGATTGACGACGCAATCTTCCCGGTTTCAATGGACATTGACTACGTGCGCGTTTACCAAAAAGTCAATTAGCCCGACCGCGACGCGGTGCTTAATCTCCGCCCCCGGCGCCGAAATCAGTAACGCGGCGCAGATCCACACAATATGCAAGCAGCTAGACGCCGCGACACGCGGATAATCCCCACACCTTAGTCTAAAAGAGAGGCGCTAAGCGTCGTACAAACGCTCACCCTAGTGGATGGAATCTAAGAGCCTGACCGAAAAAGAGTTGAGTGAAATCAGCCAGTTGTG
>NZ_AUTC01000058.1 GCF_001461695.1 Sinorhizobium fredii USDA 205
ACCCGACAAAAAGCCCTTGCCATAGGGGGCGTCCACATATGAATCACCGCTGCGAAAGAGTCCGCGGAAGCGCATGCCAAGACTACGCATCAAAGCGAAATCCGGCGATTCCCGCTTCAAGGCATCGACCTTTCTCGCCTGACTGGCCGTCAGCGCAGCACGCGGTTTCACGCAAAGTGCGGCGGCGACTACGGGCGAGATCAGATGGCCCGTCTCCGGATCCCGTATAGGAACGGCATCGCGGGCGAACTGATGGTCATTGACTGAGGCAAGCGCAGCGCTGTCCTGATCCACCTTCTCGGCGCGTCTCCACTTTGCGAGCAGCCGTTCAAGATTCGAGAAACTGCCAGTGTAGCCGCGCGCCTGGATATCGTGGAAGAGATGCCGCCCGCAGCGGTTTCCAGCTGTCCAGCACTCGGCCAGAAACGCCTCGAAGTATAAAGGTGACGTAGGTTTCAACGCGGCCCTGCGTCGGGCCGGCGGCGCGTCGAAGGTCAGCCATTTGGCGATGCTGCGGCGGCCGTAGCCGGTGCGACGAGCAATCTCGGAACAGGGCAGCCCTTCCTTGCGTAAGGCATGAACAGCATCGAACACCACCTGTCTCGATTGTCGATGAGCGTGACGTGCGCGGCGCCGGTGCGTTGTGTCGGCGTACGGCTCGTTATCCTTATCGGGCCGCAGTGCCCGCCCTGTCGCGCGCCCGGAAAGGCTCATCTGCTCCTCGATTGCGATCCGAAGGTTTTGCAGGAGATGAAACCGATCCGCGACTTGGCGCGCTTGCGGTGCGCCCTCACGAGCAGCTTGCGCATAGAGACCGCACCGGTCTCGGTTGACGATCTCGACAGAAGGGTGCCGCTTCAGCCATTGAGCCGTACTTGCTACGCTTCGGTCCTGCAAAATGTCGAGGACTTCACGGCGCTCCAGATCGACGATCATCGTGCCGTAGCGCCATGATCGCCGCCAGCTCCAGTCATCAATCCCGATAATCCGGGAAGAGATTGGCCTGTTGCCTGCGGCATGGCGTTTGAGGTGCCGCAGGATCGTGTCGTCGCTGACCGGCAGACCCAGCCGCCTCATCAGACGTTCTGCAGGACGCCTGCCGGCGCTGTGTCCGAGCAGACCGACAATCTCCGCGACCCTCCTTGTCCGGCGCTCATAAGGGGAAGCAACCGCTTACAGCCGATCGGTGAATGTTTGTCGTTCACATTTTTGATATGCGCATCGCCAACGGCTCAGCCGAAGCTTCACCGTCACGGTCCTGCCCTGAACCGGCAGATCCTGAAGGCTGCGTGTAAGCCAGCCATGCCGATTTCGGCTCCGCCGTCCACAATCGGGGCAAACGCCAAAGGCTGGTCCTGCAGCGGAAACAACCCAGCTGTCATCATCGGTGAGTGCAACACCCAGAACTTTGACCCCTGGGCCGGGCGACCATTTCGTTTTCGTTCGCATGCCCGCCCATAGCGGCATCGTCGCTAACGGCGAATGAACCACACAAATTGAGGAAGACCCTTTAATTATGAGAATACTGTGCCAATGATTTCAATCTGTTGACGTGACACTTAAATTCGAGAACGGGCAGTTAGTTTGATGGGGTGGAGCGGCCTCCCAACGGCGTCTAGCATCGCTGTTGTGAGAAACAGGGAAAGGAGCCACTCCATGAACCAGATTGTTACAATCGGACTCGACCTTGCCAAGAATATCTTCCCAGGTGCACGGCATCGACGCTTGCGGCAAGGTAGTCGTCCGTAAGCCATTGCGCCGCGGCGAGGTGATGAAATTCTTCGCGAGCCTTCCTCCCTGCCTGATCGGCATCGAGGCGTGTGCGACGGCTCATCATTGGGGCCGGGAATTGGGAAAGCTTGGCCACACGGTCCGGCTGATGCCGCCAGCTTACGTGAAAGCCTATGTCAAGCGAGGCAAGACAGATGCGGCCGACGCGGAGGCGATCTGCGAGGCAGTCACACGACCAACCATGCGTTTCGTCGCGGTCAAGAGTATGGAACAGCAGGGCGTGTTGATGCTGCATAAAACCCGCGACCTGTTGGTGCGCCAGCGCACCATGTTGATCAACGCCCTGCGCGGACACCTTGCTGAGTTCGGCATCATCGCCGCGCAAGGGACCGCCGGAGTGAAAGCGGCGATCGAGGCTTTTCATGCGATGCAAGACAGCCTGCCCACATTGGCGGGTAAGGCGCTGCATGGATTGATCAAACAAATGCGCGTCGTGGCCAGCGAAATCGACAAGATCGAAGAGCAGATCTTGGCCTGGCATCGGAATAATGCGGCAAGCCGGCGGCTGGCTGGCATTTCCGGCATCGGGCCGATCACGGCAAGCGCTATCGTGGCGACGGTATCAGATGCAACACTGTTTTCCTCGGGCCGCTCCTTCGCGGCGTGGCTTGGTCTAACGCCGCGCGCGCATAGCAGTGGCGGCAAGGAGAAACTTATCGGCATCAGCAAACAGGGGGATGGCTATATTCGGCGCCTGCTTGTTATCGGTGCCACGGCGGTGATCCGTCGGGCACGGCAGGATAATGCCAGCAAGAGTTGGGCGGCAAAGCTGCTCACGCGTAAACCGGCCCGGCTGGTCGCGGTGGCCCTGGCCAACAAGACTGCGCGTGTTGCCTGGGCATTGTTGGCGCGCAACCAAGCCTATATCGCTCACGTTGGCGCTGCATAATCGAATCTTCCGTTTGGCAAACTCGAATAGAAACGCTGGACGCGTAGATAGCGAGGGTGATGAGATGTGATGGCTGTAGAGCGACAATCTGGCTGAGATCAGCGCGACAATCTGGATGA
>NZ_AUTC01000059.1 GCF_001461695.1 Sinorhizobium fredii USDA 205
CCGCCAGCTATCGCTGCATCAATCCGCTGATAACTTTACAGTGCCCATCAGACTGCCCTTGTGCCTGCATGAATCTCGAACCTTTGAGAAGCGCCTCCTTCAGCTCGGCGGTCGATTAAGTTGACGATGCCCTCTGGCGTGATAGAAAGGGATCAGGATCGATCCGTTTCCAACTAACAAACCTGTTCAACCGGTCCCGCTCCGCGCGTCCATCCCTCTTACCAAGAATGATGAACCCGTGGTGCTCGAAGACGCGCGGCCCCTCCTTCGGCTCTTCGTTAGGCATGGTGTTGCAGTGTTTGCCCATGAACGCACTTACCGCGATTGGGACCGTCGATAGGTTATCTATTCATTACCATCACGCCTGTATGGATTTGCTTCACTGTCAGTCCGGTAGTCATCAAGGTTGCTGCCCAGAAATAAGCGTTCGGTCTCTCGTGTTGGCGTTCTGCCCAGCGAGCACATCAGATCCACATCCGCATCGATGTTGTCCTGGTCCTCGACATTCATTCCGAGCCCAATACTGCTCAGTACATCGTCGGGCGTCCAGACCGAGGACTTCGGAACGGTGTAGGTGTGCAGTGTGCTCGCATTGTTGGCGATCGCTCTCGCCCAGTGGTCGCGCGAAACAACCAGCTTCGAAGGATCCTCAACCAACGACACGAAAGGAGACGCTGTTGTCTTGCCGCGCATATGCCATCCGGCTTGGCGCGCTCGATCCATAGGATATCGTTCCAGAGGATCTCCATGGGAGAAATGATCCCGCGCCGTGCTACGAACATGCGATATTGCGCTCGTGTCGTTTTCGATGCGTGGATTGCAATCGCTGTCCTGGTTCTGAAAGCGCCGCAGTATCACATATGACGACCCTGCCACGTCGTCGAAAATACGGCCCCGATCGATACTGCCGTCGCCAACTGCGGTCGCTGGTGACCACCGCCCTGATTGCCGGTAGGCAAGCTCGATCTCGTTTCTAAGCACATCAAGAGGGGCACCCGTCAGCTTTGCGGCAAGCTGGGCGCGCGCTCTCACAAATGATTCGGCCGGATAGCAGCCAGGTTCTGGGGCCACCTCGTTCGGCGCATTCGAGAAGTTGGCAGTCCCGGGATCTGCCGCAAGGGAGACAGAATCCGGCGTTGGGTGAATCAAATGTAAGTCAGCTAGCTGCTGCTCAAAGCTTGCTTGATTCGGAGGGTGCGCCGGTGAGCTGGTCTGCGCGCTCAGCTTGTCTGGCCGTCGGTCCGCCGGGTCCGGCCGCGGCAGGAGATCGTGAACGCCAACCTGAGATTCTGCGGCATTTCGTGGATCAATGTTCATTTTCCCTCCGAGTACGGCTGTTGTTGGCGAACATTTATGCAAGTGCAGCTTTCGAGATCCTTACGGAAGAGGAAAGAAGCCAATAATTCACTTGCGGGGTGCCGGATGTCGTTTGGCGACGGCGGCGACCTTGTAAGGTCTTCGTGCCATCAGCGAGACGATCCAAGAGGGAAGCGTCACTCCTCTGCGAGCTTGCTTCAGGATGGATGTCGCGCCGACGATCAGCAGCGTTCGCAACTGTTTGTTCCCGCGTTTCGATATACGGCCCAGCCGCTCCTTGCCGCTGCTCGAGTGCGTTTTCGGGGTAATTCCGATCCAGGCGGCTAGATCACGTCCGATTGGGAAGGCTGCTGGATCCTGGATCGTCGCTCGAACTGTCGCGGCGATGATGGGGCCGACGCCCGGGATACTGGTAAGCCGCCTAGCGGTGTTATCTGCTTTCACTGCCGTGACTATCTTCGCGTCAAGCGCCTCGATGCGAGCCGACAGCATCTCAATTTGCGCGACCATCTCGAGAAGTGCAGCCCGAGCCGCCGATGGGAGACGGGTGTCATCATCGTCTCGCAGAATGACGATGAGCTTGGCGATGCTCGTCATGCCCGTCGCAGCAATGATGCCCAATTCGGCCATATGAGCTCTCATGGCGTTCGCCGTCTGGCTTCGCTGGCGGACGAACAACTCGCGGGTCTTCAAAACCATGCCTGCGGCTTGCTCGGCGGGCGTCTTAATTGGCACGAACCGCATTGTGGGACGCGTTACCGCCTCACAGATCGCTTCGGCGTCGGCAGCGTCGGTTTTGTTCCGCTTGACATACGCCTTCACGTAGGCCGGCGGTATCATCCTGACTGTATGCCCGAACTGACTGATGGCGTTCGCCCAGTGGTGAGCGCTCGCGCAGGCTTCGAGCCCGACGAGGCACGGCTCAAGGCTGCGGAAGAACTCTAACATCTGCGACCGCCGCAAGGCTCGGCGGACAACGACGTGGCCGTCTTCGGCAACGCCGTGAACTTGAAAGATCGATTTAGCCAGGTCGAGACCGAGTGTGGTGATCTTCTCCATGGAACGGTTCCTTCTGTTTCGTGGCGATTGGCATCACCACAATAGGCACCTTCGATGCCGTTTCGGAGGGCCGTTCCACACCATCAATTTGTGTGGTCGTGCAGTTGGTTGAGGGGGCAGCATGCGAGCTCTAAGGAGTTCTGGGCCTGCTCTGCCATACATTGCACGCTTGATCGTCTTCAGGCGATTGATCTGGCCTTCCGCCTGGCCGTTGCTCCACGGCAGTTCGATTGCGTTGTGGACGGCGTCAATGTCACGACGCAAAACTCGGGCGAACCGCGCGATCGCGACGAGACCCGAGTTGACCGCTTCGTCAATCCAGATGCCGAGCCTGCTTGATGATGTGGACGCCCCCGCGCCGGCGGTTGCCGCTATGATGC
>NZ_AUTC01000060.1 GCF_001461695.1 Sinorhizobium fredii USDA 205
GCAGGCAATTGGTAGAAGATTACCGCCCCTTCCGTTTTGTCGAGATACTGCATGAGCGCCGTTACCAGGTGATAAAAGATGGACGCCGGGACTTCGGTCGCGACGACCCTGCCCTTTTCATCGATGCGGTCGATCCACATGCCGAGCGGTGCCGGGTCGATGTGCCAGCGGAACAGGTGAGCAACGCGGGCCTCGATTTCCGGCTTGAGGTCTGGGCCGCCAGTGCCTTCAAGCGCGATCGCGGCCTTGATCGCCTCGGCCTGCGGCCAGCTGCGCGAGATGAGATCGAGTGGCAGGGCGGAGCGCGACACAGCGCCATAGGCCAGTCCGGTCGAGCGGTTGAGGCCGTTGGCAATCGCGGAGGCGTAGAGTTTGCGGGCAAAGGGAATGAGATCCGTCTGTCTGCTCTTGGCGACGAACTCGACGAGCAGCGAGGCCCATTCGAAGTGATGACCGGGCTCGGTCCATTGGCCCTGCTCGCCGGCGGCCGGCCTCCAGGCATCGTCGAAATATTCCCCGAGCGTCCAGCTTTCGACGTCGAAGAAGTGGCTGCGGAACAGATCGATGATGCGGGCGGCCCGGCGCAGGTAGCCGCGCTCGCCGGTTGCCGTGTGCCAGGCCAGGAAGGCTTCGAGCAGGTGCATGTGCGGGTCCGTGCGGCGCAGTTCGGTGCCGTCGGAGGTCTCCAGGAAGCCGGTCAGCCTCTCGTCCTCCAGATGCGTGTCGAGGAAGGCGAAGGTCTCCTGGCCGAGCCGCAAGGCATCTGGATTGCCTGCCTGATAGGCGTAGGCGAGGGCGAGGAGGACACAGGCATGATCGTAGGCGTCCTCGCAGCCGTCGGCGATCGTGCCGTCGACATGAAGCACGCGCGCCCAGCCGCCGCGCTTCGTACGGCCCCTCTGCATGAATTCGATGCCGTGCGCGATCAGCCGATCGGCATCGCCGTCCCAGCCGCGCAACTTGGCCACGGAAAAGGCGTAGACCTGACGGGCCATGGTTCGCATCCGCTTCGGCCTGATCAGCGGAGCGGCCTCGAAGCTCAGCGCTTCGTGGAAGCCGCCATGGTGCTCGTCGACACCCGCTGTCGACCACAGCGGCAGTGTCTCTTCGAACAACCAGTGGGCGACCCGCTGCCGCCAGGCGCCGGGCAGCAGCACGCGGTCGTGGGCTGGCGTGAACTTCGTTTCCAGCCGCCCGCTCTTTTCCAACTGCTCGACGATGCGTTTGACGTCCTGGCTCTTGTCCACCGGCGCCACGAAGGTCGCGTCAGCCGTCGCCACGATCGCGATGTCCTTAAGCCCGATCACCGACAGCAGCCGGCCCTGGCTGCGCAGGTAGGAGTGCTCGCAGTCAATCGCGACGACGTCGCCGATCACCACATTTCCGCTCGCTTCGGTCCGGCTGACGTCGAGCAACGACTGCCAGGAGCCGAGATCGCTCCAGCGGAAGCTCGCCGGTACCATGGCGATGCCGCTGGCATGCTCCATGATGGCATAGTCGATCGACACCGAGGGTATTGCCGAATAGAGCCCGAGCGGCAGATAGGTGCCCGACACTTCGCTCGCCGCCGCCGCGAAGGCGCGCTCAGTCGTTTTCCAGATTTCCGGCTGGTGCTTGCGGAATGCCGCGCGCATGGTCTCGGCGCGGAACAGGAAGATGCCGGCGTTCCAGAAGAACGTTCCGGCAGCCACATATGCCTTCGCCGTCTCCAGGTCTGGCTTTTCGACGAAGCGCGCCACATCGCGAACATCACCCTCCCCCATTGCCTCGATATAGCCGTAGCCGGTTTCCGGCTGGCCCGGCGGGATGCCGAAGATGACAAGCCTGCCGGCTTCGGCGGCCGGGACGCCCTTTTCCACCGTGTCCCAGAACTGCTCATCCGTCGAAATCTCGTGGTCGGAGGGCACCACCAGAACCAGCCCGTCGCCGTGGACGAGGAGGGTCTCGAGTGCGGCTACCGCTACGGCGGCCGCGGTGTTGCGGCCGATCGGCTCGAATATCGCGCGGCCGCCTGCCAGATCGATGTTGGCCATATCGGCGCGCACCCGCTCGGCATGGCGCTCCGAGGCAATCAGGTTCACCGGCGTGTCTCCGGCCGGTCGCGCTCTCAGTCGCAGCACCGTTCGGACCAGCATGGAGCCGTTGCCGGCAAGGTCATGGAACTGCTTGGGATTGTCCTCGCGCGACAGCGGCCAAAGCCGTGAGCCGATGCCGCCGCTCATCACAAAACAGGAAATCCGCGCAACCATTCTGTCGCCCCTTCCGTTACCGCCGGCAGCTAGATGGTCTGGTTGTAGGCACCGACCTCCGCATGCTCCCTGAGCACGCGGTCGACCGCCTCGAACATGGCGCGTTGGCGCGCTTCCGAGACCGGGCTTTCCACCACGACGACAAGCTCCGGCTTGTTGGAGGAGGCCCGCACCAGCCCCCAAGTGCCGTCCTCAACCACCACGCGCACGCCGTTGACGGTGACGAGGTTGGCTATCTTGTGACCCGCAATCGGCAGCCCATCACGCTGCATCGTCCTGAACCGCTCCACGACGCGCTCGACCACGGCATATTTCACTTCATCGTCGCAATGCGGCGACATGGTCGGCGAGCCCCAGGTCACCGGCAGCGCCCGGTAGAGCTGGGCCATGCTTATTCCTGGATTGCGGTCGAGCATCTCGCAGACCGCGAGTGCGGTGATCAGCCCGTCGTCATAGCCGCGCCCGAGAGGCGGG
>NZ_AUTC01000061.1 GCF_001461695.1 Sinorhizobium fredii USDA 205
CGGAACAAAGGCGGCGCGTCTCTCACGCCGGCGGGCGAGCAGTTCCTGCGCCACGCGCCAACCTTCGTCCAGTTATGGCAGCGCACTCGTCAACAGGTCAAAGTGCCGGCAGGGCGCCGAGCGGTGCTGACGGTCGGCAGCGAAGTCACTCTTGCGCAACCACTGCTGCTGAGCTGGGTGGGATGGATTCGCCGATTTCTTCCCGATATCGCACTTCGAGTCCATGTCGACGTGCCCCAGGATCTGATCAATCAGGTCGCCTCGGGAATGGTCGATGTGGCGATCATGTATGCTCCCCAGCATCGACCCGGCCTTCGAATCGACCTGCTGATGGAAGAAAAGCTCGTGCTTGTGACAACCGATCCGGAAGCGAAGCACCTTGAGGAGGCGAGCTACGTCTACATGGATTGGGGGCCGGATTTCGGGCGGCAACATGACATGAATTTCCCGGATGTCGCACCGGACCTCTCTTTCGATCTCGGTCCCCTGGCTCTCAGCTATGTCCTTGCGAGCGGCGGCTCGGGTTATTTCAGGACGAGCGCGGTAGCGCCGCATTTAGCTGCGCGTGAGCTCTACCTCGTACCCGACATGCCGCAATACTCCTATCCCGTTTACTCGGTGAGGTCTGCAAATGCCGATGAGAGTGTCGTGGGACCGGCCCTTGCGGGTTTGCGCGCGATCTCCGAAGGCAACATCGAGGCCTAAGTGGCCGCCTCGGGCAATGGAAACAGCAGATCGACTGTGGTTCCGGTGCCTCGTTCACTGGCAATGCTCAGATGGCCGCCGACCATCTGCATGAAAGTGCGCACCTGCGCCAACCCCATTCCGGTGCCGTTCTCGCCCTTGGTCGTGAAGAACGGGTCCAGCACCTTTTGCAGAACTTCCTGTGACATCCCGCAGCCCTTGTCCTTGACGCGAAGCCGGGCGTAGGTTCCCGGCGCTGGCCCGCCTGGCGCACAATTCGTCGCGACGAGCCGCTCCGTTCCGATCCAAATCTCACCGCCGCCTCGCAAGGCATCGCGAGCGTTAAGGACAATATTGAGGACGGCGGCGTCGAACAACGCCGGACCGATCAGGCAGCTTGGAATGTCGGAACCAAGTTCGAGCCTGACGCGAACGCCAGGTCCCGCGCCATACCGTAGGAATGGCGCGGAAAAGCTGACGAGTTCATTCAGGTCGCGCACTTGCAGGTTGGGTTCTCTATCGTCTGCAAAAGCGAGCAACTGCGATATCAGTTCAACGCCCCGAGCGACGCCTTCCCGCGCCGCCGCGATAAAGGCGCGCACGCTCTCCGGCTGGTCGGCTTTTCTTTCGGCGAGCCTCAGGCCCGATTCGACAATCGCCAGAATGTTCCTGAGATCATGGGCAATACCGCCGGTCATCTCCCCCAAAGAGGCAAGCCGCCGGATTGCGCGTTGGCGCTGTTCGGCTGTCTGTGCGCCGCCGCTGCTCTCCGCCTGCCGTTGCAGCAATCGTTCTGCCCGAAAAGCCATGTCTGTCATGATAGCCCCCCATGGTTTCCGAGGCCGTTTGGAAACTACGGTCCCCGCGCCATCGCCTTCATCTATTCGTTCGTCGGCTGGACAGCGCCGAAACGCTCGGTGCGCTACCTAAACTCGGCGGACTGTCCGCTTTGCCATGATTTCTTCGACCTTCGGAAACGCTTTGAGGGCCTCGTCCGGTAGGCCGCTGCTTGCAGCGACCGCCTCCATCCAGCGGCCATGCGCTTCTGGTTCGCCGACTATGATGCGGCCGACCATTCCAGCCTGCTCGTGGGGAACGCAATAATAGTCATAAACCCCTTGATCGGTGAAGGTTACCGAAAAGCTCTCGTCGGGCAGGAGATAGTCTGAATCCCAGGATTTTGCCGATTCAGGAATGCGCAGCGGTTTCCCGAAGTTTGCTGGATGATAGGCGGTCGTCGTATGCGAATTGCCGGGATTGAAGTTGGTCCAGCGGACCATCTGACCCGGCTTGATCAGAACACCGATTGGGTCGAACCAGACATGCGAGCCATCGGCGCGCCCCTGCATCCTAATCTCCACTACCTCTTCGGCCCACACGTCCCGCCGAGACAGTGAAAGGGCGACGACGAGCCCGCCCCCTAGACCCAGCACTTCACGCCGCGCGACCTTCATTTGGCGACGCTCGCTTCGCCGGCCGCCGCAACATGCCACAGGACCACATGGACATGCGGCTCTTCCACGCCTGGATGGCCGGCATTGTAATAGACGTCGACATGGTCGACGTTGCCGCCCGGCGCGGCGAGGTTATCGAATGACTTATCCGGATTGAGATCCTTGGTCGGCAGCATATAGATCGTGCTGACAAGCTTGCCGTCATGATCATATGCGAGGAACGGACCGGCCGGCAAAGTCGCCGGATCGACGAAGAGCTGGCCCATGCCGGGGAGGAAATCGGGCAACTTCACCAGCTTGCTGATCTGCTGATAAGGGGTGGCCGGCGGCGCTTTTGCGACTTCATCCGCCGCCATAGCACAGAGCGAGCTAGCCAGTGTCAGGACAGGTACGAGGAAGAGGTTTTTCATCGGGGGAGATCCTTTTTTTGTTCGA
>NZ_AUTC01000062.1 GCF_001461695.1 Sinorhizobium fredii USDA 205
CATTCCCCCGGACAGAGGGGGGAGGGCGAAAGCCCGCCCCACGGCGGTGGACGGGACTGTCAAGTGGCGTGGCGCGGAAGGCGCAACATCTTCACGGGTCCGCCTTAGGCGGACTGGCGCGGAAGATGGGGCGTCTTCACGGGCCGCTTGACCGGCCTGGCCAGCGATGTCACGGGCGAAAACAAACATGCGGCCCCATCAGGGGCCTCGATCCCGGGCGCAAAGCGCACGAGACCCCAACATCGACCGATGACGGCCGCAGGCTGGCTTCTGGCTGGCGCGGCCGACTGGGCCGGCAGGGTCGCAAACATCTTCGATGTACCCGCCAAATAGAATGGAACGTCTGCGCGAACTAGAACAAACAGTGTTCAGATAGATATTAGGCGGCTAATCTTCCTGCGCGCGCCGAACGAGCTGCACCTGCATTCGCGCCGAGATCAAGCGTCCACGAAGCGAGGCAGTCCTCGATCCAAGGGCTTCTGAGGGGGAGGGGAGCGGCGCACCCGGGGCGTTCGTGCCGGTGTGACGTGTCAACGAACAAGGCACGAACCGTAAAAATGAAGAGCATCGGAGAAATCAGCATCGCGCGGCTGGCAAGCGGGATTTCGGGAATTCTCGTCGCGCGGGGAGCGGATGAAAGGCAGCCGCAGGAGGCTCAACATAGTGGCCCGCAGGGGAGCCGGGACCGACTGCCGCCGCGCACTGCGCACCGTTTTGGCGGGGGGCGGGGAGGGGGCTTCGAATCGTAATACTGTCCGGCGCCACTCATACAGCGGTAAGGGACAACCAACGACGATCGAAGGCGCGCCCGGCTCATTCCGTCCTGCCAACGCGCGCACTCGCCACGGCGAGGAACGGTTTGAAGGCTGTGGCGACTTTGGCCAGAAATCCCTTGCTGAGGGTGCCCAGCACCTCGGCGTTCGGATCAAAGTAGAACGAAACTTCCGCGATATCGTGGTTGAACTCGGAAACGGTTATCCAGGCTTCCTTCCAATCGCGGATTCCGGCACGCCGGCACTCCAGTTGCGGAATTTCGAGCGCGGTCTGATCGGAACGCGGCGGTGTGCCGGAAATTGCCAAAATGACGAGATGGGTCTGCAGGCCCTTGGGGATCGCCAGGACCATGCACACGGGGCGAGACTTACGCCCTTCCGTTTCGCCCTTGTCACGCTGCCATGCCCAGAGGTAAGGATAGCGCAGAACGGAGCCGTTGGCTGGAACCTCAACCATCGGCGTCTCGTCCATCATCGATCAAGCGATCCAGTTCGGGCACAATAAGGTCGACCAATTCCTTCGGAGCTTCGTTCGGACCATAGACGTGGCGTGGATCCCCTCTGCTTTTCATCGCCTCGAATTCGTCGTAGGTCATGAGAACATAACGCGGCCTGCGATGCTGTGTGATCGCAACCGGCTGACGATCCGCCGCCATGGTGACGGTTTTGATGTCGCGCAGCAGATCGACTGTCGAAAATTTCTGCATGGCAGGGCTCCTTCAAATAAGTCGAATTATACGAATTATTTGACTATATCGCAAGCTGTAAGACGCGCGAGTGCTGAATCGCTCGCAATGCCCTTATCCCAGCGGGCACCGGTAGGAGCACAATTGCTATGCGGAGTTCACTGAAACAATCACACTCGCAGAAAACGTCCGTTTTCCACCAAGCTCCGGAAAACCCTACGGCGCTATTGGGGAGCGCGGGTTTCCTCCGCTTGGCTACGCTCGCCTTGCGGCTCGCTCCGGCCGCGGCCACGCCGTTTGCACGGCGCTGCGACTGGAAAACGGCCCACAACACCGCAGAATGAGCTCCACGAACATTGTGAGCATTCGCACCGCTTAAACGAAGGGAGGGCGAGGGGAGGGGACAGGGCTCCTCTCGCACCGCGCGGCGCCTGCTCGATGCGGGCGACGCGCGGTAACACGCGCGCTCGTTTGCCACTTACGCGCCCCCTCTCGATTTGCCGTTCGCCCGAAAGGTGCCATCCTCCCGGGCGAACGATGCTTTGCTATCAATCCCAGGGAATCACCGCCATCAAATCCTCGTCGTCCTGGCCGGGATAGCGGCCGAGATTGGCATTGAGCCTGCCGTGACCGGTGCTGATGGACAGGCTGTAATAGTCGCCGCCGGTCTGGTTCTGCTTCTTCCAGACGCCGCCGAGTTCGACACGCCGCCCACGGGGTGACTTTGCAAAGATGCGGAAGGCCGGAGCCTTCTCGTTGGTGCTGGTGAATGCCTCGCCTGAGATGTCGATGTCGTAGGCAATGGAGGCGATGTTGCCGCTAAGGGTACCGTCTTCGTTGAAGCGGATGAAATTTGCAAGTTCGGTCATGATCGATCTCCTGAGTTTGCGTTTCCCGCAGGGGAGCCCTGTCGGGCGAAGCCTCCCCGGTCTTTC
>NZ_AUTC01000063.1 GCF_001461695.1 Sinorhizobium fredii USDA 205
CTCATCTTGATTGACGCTTCGTCTCATCTTGGTTGTCGCGCTGCAGCTGAGATTTCCCATTAGAATAGCGTGGCATTTTGGGTTGAATTCAATTGGGACAAGGATAGCAGTAGACGCGGAGCCTTCTCCACACACGGCTGCCGCATCGAGTGGTATGGGCTGTCGGCAAACTGCTCCGGTCCGAAGCCGCACTCTCACCATGAATCCACCCGCGCCCTGTTTGAAACCGCCGAGCCCCGGTTCGCCCGCAGGGGCCGTGTCAACCGTATAGTCGCTCTAAAGAGGACCACCTGTGAAACATATCGTTGCAACCTTATTCGGGATACTGTTTGCTACAGCTGCCAATGCCGCCGGCGATAGTCATGTACTGGCGAGCTTGAACGCGCGCTGACTACCGGCAAACCGGTGAGTGTGACGGTCGATTTTAGGCATGTGCACTCCGGCGACTGCCGATACACCGTCGACCAAGACGCGTGGAGGCGTTAGCATAGACGGCTATAGGATCACATCTGACGGCACCCTCGCTTTTGCAGATCAGCATTTTACCATAGATCGTGACGGTAAGCCGGTTGTCCAGTTTCTTCGTTACCGGATCCGGCCGGACGGTGGCGCCGAATTCACCATGGTCGTCTTCAATGTGCCCAGTTACGAGCGAAAAGGAACGAGCCTGGTCTATAAGTGCTCAATTGGTCACGGATTGAGCTTCTTCTCTTCACCGTGATCTGGCATGTTGCAGCACGATCGCGCGGGTTCGGGTGGCGGATCGTCCCGGATCGGCGGCTGAAGGTTTTCCTGTGGCACCCGCCCGTGCCATTTGCAGTGGTCCCGATAGGTAAAGGAACCCGCCTGCCGCTATCCTTGAGCTTCTTCAATGCGGTCTTTCATGCCGTCGCTGGTCTGCCAAGCATAGCGGTCACCGAGGTCCTCTTCGATCACGCCGGCCGCGTATAACTGATCGAGCAGGTCGGCGACTGCAAGTACGCTCATTCCATCCGTCGAGGCCCGCATAACCAACTCCGAAACTGTAAAGTTGCCGCACGCGATTAGATGGCCAACCGAGATCGGAGCGTAGTCGAGCACCCGGTGTTCCATGCTTCGCGAGCGGAGATGGAAGCAGCGGTCTCCCGCTGTGTACTCCAGGTCCCTGCGAAAGCGGATCGGCAGGTCGGGGGCTGGGCTCTCGAGCATATGTTGATCAATCATGCTCTTGAGCCCGTCCCGGAACTCGTCAGGCGTCCTGAATGACCGTTGACCCACTATGCGATACCCGAGGGGCCAGCGTTCGCTACCCGGTACCGGCGTCACTAGTTGCAAACGTCTCTGCGGCATATTTACGAGGAAGCCGGAAACACAGGCGATCGTCGTGTGATTGCGCTCCGTCAAGGCGATTGCCTCTTGCCTCGCACTGAGTTTCTCCTTCCGCTTGCGCGCACGCCCCGTGAAAGCCTTTGCGGTCGGGGCGTCCTTGCCCTGCATGATGAGTTCGACCCCTGTCAGTTCTTCAGGCGAAAACGCCCTGTGGATCTGATTGAGATGTGCCGTGCTGAGCACAGAGAAGCGATTCATCGTAGTGCCATAAAGATTGAAGAGGCCGAGCACGCGCCTGGTGAGTGCCTCATCCTTGAGCGGGGCGGCCGTCGTTGTTTGCGGCAATGCGCCCGTGATCTGATAGTAGTCGAAGAGAAAGCGGTCGTACTGCGGGTTGTCCATTGGCTCTGTGGCCCAGTAGCAGAACCCAGTACGAGCTGCCGGGCCAAACACCTCGCTCGCGACACCAACCACGCCGCGCCAAAGCTCTGCATGCTGTTTGCTATACTCGTAATAGCCTTTGAACGGAGCGGCCGAGAGGCCGCAGAACCAGCAACCGACGGTGCACCCTTCCCTCAGCTCGAAAGCGATGATGGGGTGTGTGATCGACGGTGCTGATCCGCCCAATTCGTCATTACAACGCCGAATTTGGCGCTCGCGCCAGGCATGAAAGCGAGGGTTGGTCATTGACATATCGCCATGGTCGCGCAGGAGGTCGCGATGGCGCAACATGTCGCGCATGTACTCGTCCCACATTATCGACAGCGGCCATGGTGCAGACTCCGGCTTGTAGCGGTAAGTAAGATGATCATCGCGCCAGAGCGGCAGTATCTCCAGTGGGTCAACTTCAATGCCATAGCGCTCTGTTACCGCGCGAGGGGCGTCGGCGCTCTCCGAAACCGCGGTGCGGAACTTTATGTCACCAGCCAGCCGTTCCATGAAACGCTTGATGTGCGACAAGGTGCGCCGTTGCTCCGGCGTGCGCCGGTTAAAGATCTGGCGCCAATACTCGCCTTTATAAGAGCCTGACCGAAAAAGAGTTGAGTGAAATCAGCCAGTTGTGAT
>NZ_AUTC01000064.1 GCF_001461695.1 Sinorhizobium fredii USDA 205
CATGTACGCACATCTTCCTCAGCCGTCGGTTAACTTTACGGTGCCACCCGGGGTTCTGCAGCGACACTCGTCAGCTGATCGACAGGAAGGCCTGCTAAGGGCAGCACGCTGCCACGTTGACGGGTCCTCCAGGCTTATCTGGCCAACGAAATGGCAGGACTCCTCGCAGCAGTATCGCTTTATTTGCTGCGGCGGGAGTCGTGTGAACCTGTCCCGGCTCGGGGCAGGAGCCGCAGCGCACTTGCACTTGCTCTCGAATGATCAATTGCGCTGCGCAACCACCTGCCTCGCGGCCTTGAGAAGCGGCGGGCGTGCTATTTGTTCTAACGACGAAGAAAGATATCGATGAACATAGGAGACGCACAGCAGAGTGCAGGTTCTTCCCCGGCCACTTCTGAAGAGGGGGAGCAGGAAAGTTACCTCAGCGGCTTCGCCCGAGCCGTGGCGGATTTGGTCGAAGCCATGACAGGATATCGGACCCCGGCCTCCGCGCGCGCGCAGATCCTGGACAACTGGGTTGCCGAAGAGGGGCAGGGCGAAGCCGAGAATCGGCGACAGGGGCGCACACGAATTAGGGGTTCGGACAACACGGGCTCGCACTCGCTGGATTTGTCCTCCCTCTCCCTGACCGCTTTGCCCGCCGCCCTGCCGCCAAGATTGCTGGAACTGCGCGCCAGGCACAACGAACTAAGCAGCCTGCCCGCTAGCTTCCCCCCCGGTCTTCAGCATCTTCTCATTAGCCATAACCGGTTGACCAGTTTGCCGGACGCTCTTCCGGCGACCCTCTCTCGGCTGGAGGTGGCCGATAACAGCTTGACCAGTCTGCCGGCCAACCTTCCGGCTGGGCTCGAGATCCTGAACGCAAGCGACAACCGACTAACTAGCCTGCCGGACGCTCTCCCGAGCAGGCTCACCTCGCTCGCGGTTAGTGGCAATCAGCTGACCGACCTCCCCGACTCCCTCCCATCGGGGCTTATTGAACTCGATGTCAGCAGCAATCAATTGGCCAACCTCCCCGACCCCCTTCCGAGCACGCTCCAATCGCTCAATCTCAGCGGTAACCGGCTGACCGGCCTGCCTGAGGATCTTCTTGAGGGTCGTGTACCGAATCTTAGTCTCAGCTACCCGCATTTGGAGAACCTCGAGTTCGGGGATAACCCGCTGCCGGACGACGTCCTCGCTAATCTGGCGGCGGCTGAAGCGCCACCGCAGCTTGCGCAGCAATCTCTATATGAGGCTGCCGCGCACTGGCTCGCAGACGACCCGGCGACGCTGGCCGAATGGCAGCACTTTGCGGATGAGCCAGGCGCCCAGGACTACGCGCAGTTCCTGGAGAGGCTACGAGGGACCGTGAATTATGGCAATGACGAGTTTCGGCAGAGAGTGGCTGATGATCTGCGGCAGACGGCGGCCAATCCGAGATTGCGCGAGCAGTTTTTTGCACAGGCTTCCGACGCCAACGCGAGCTGCGAGGATCGAGTTACCTTGCACTGGAACGGTATGCAGACCGCGCGCCTCAACGCTGATGTCGAGGGCGGCGTCTATGACGATCGTCTTGGCGAACTGATCCAGCGCGGCCGTGTTGCGTTCCGCTTAGAGGCGCTCGACGAGATCGCGCGCGACAGGGTCAACTCGCTCCTCAGCCTCGACCCGAACATAGACGACGTCGAAGTCTACTTGGCCTATCAACATCGGCTGCGCGAGCCGCTGGAGCTCAGTCACGTCGCCCCTGACATGCGCTTCCTGGCGGTCTCTCACGTAAGCGAGGATGATGCGACGGAGGCGCTGGACCTGATCCGGGAGCGGGAAGCGAACCAATTCACCGACTACATGGCAACCCGCTGGCAACCTTGGGAGACGGTGCTGAGGCGCATCGCACCGGACGAACATGCAGCGATGCAGGACCGGCTCGTCGAAGCCATGGGCGAAGAGTTTCAGAGCCGTCTGGATCAGCGACTGGCCGAACATGGTCTGGTAGGCGATGTCGATGCCGAGCGGGTGCTCGGAGCCCAAGTCCGAAACCAAATCGCAGGCGAGATCAAAGGCGAGGTCATGAACCGGCTGCTCTCAGAGCGTGGCCTAGAACAATGAGACTTCCCAAGAGTGTCAATCGGCGTTGGCAACGCCGATTGACAGTTTCGAGCATTGACGAGCATGGCATCATGGGGTCGAAACAAGAACTGCGCGAAATCGTACGCTAATATAAGGCCGAACAGAGTGTAAGCATCACGCGGCGCGCAGGATTCGTGCGGGAAGTCGCAAAGGTCTGAAGCCCTCCGGTATTTTCTGTTCATCCTCCCAGGAATAGATGCCGGTGAGATGGCACTGTAAAGTTATCAGCGGATTGATGCAGCGATAGCTGGCGGGG
>NZ_AUTC01000065.1 GCF_001461695.1 Sinorhizobium fredii USDA 205
AGGTCGACAACAGCTTATGACACGAATTTCGGATTCAGATGACTAGCTATTTGGCGGGAGGAATGATGAACTGCATGAACGGCCTTGGGTGGGGCGACGTGTGGGCCTGTGTTTCTGCGCTGCGATAGGCTGCAACATCAAGGGGCTCGAAAGCGCGGAAATAGCTTTACCGCTGATGCACATAAGTGCCGGGCGCATCATCGAGCGGGGGGATAGCCTCTTTTGGAAGCGCCGATGACGGGGGGTGCCACCCGTTTCGGCGCTGAGTGGCCGGCGAGCCACTCGACCCAGTCCGGCCACCATGAGCCGACTTTAGATGTGGCTGCCATCGTGCCCGCGTCGCTGGCAAATCCCCGCTTGGCGAAGCTCTGGCCTATATCGCCAAATACTGGGACGGATTGAGCTTCTTTTTGAGCGACGGTCGCATTGAGATCGACAACAACAGCGTCGAAGAACCATCCCTTTTCAGCGACCAGGGGCAGGCAATCATCCACGGCCGGGGTTGGATGGCTGATATGCGGAATTCGAGGCATTCAATTTCGTGCAGACGCCTTCGACCCGACCCACGACAGACTGATCCTCGTCCAGCATAGGCGCCCCTGAGAGAAACCAGCTTCCAAGCTGGAGTGGGAAGCTGTCAGGCCATCTCGAGGTGGGATTCTTTCGCCCCTTGCGCGATCAACGGCGCGGGAGACTCCCGTTGCAAGTGGGAAGCGTTAGGTCGGCGCGCCACGATATCGTGGTTGAGCCATTGAATGGGACCGGAGGGATCGTCGCCTGGAGAAAAGGACGACCCGACAACCGCGCGGGACGACATCATCGATATCGCAAGGTCGTTAGTCAGGGTCGGCAGGTGAGCAGCGAGACGCCGAAAGGGACCTGTTGCGACCCCTCTGCCGAACGGAGCCGGGGCGCTGGATGGCCGGGCTTTGCCCAACGATTCGGCGCCTCTGCAGCAAGGGCAGCTTTGTTGACTCCGTCTTTCGCTCGGTCGAAAACAGACTTCCGCTTCCAGAGGAGATCACCTGATGAATAGTACAGTCCTCAACGCCGGGAATGTCGAGGCGGACGCTAAAGACAGCGGAGATAAAGAAGCAGACTGCTGTCGAACCCGTCCCCAGCCGCATCACAAATGATGACTGGGTGAGGAAACACTAGCTCAACAGGTTTGCAGTCCGGCTTGCTCAAGGTGGGAACACTATGAAAACACCGTGGAAATTCCTTGCTCAACTGACGTCGCGGCGACCATCGGCGAAAGCGCAAGAGAGTTCGCTCGGCAATGTCATGGATTCCAAGGCTCTCGAGAGCGAAGCGGAGCATACGTCCGCACTTCCGCCTCGTTCGACGGTAGCTGCCGGCCCACCTGCTCATGATGAGGACGTCTCGGTTGATCAAGGGGCGGTGGCATCGGAAAAGGCGAAAGGCGATGACGATGTCGCACAGGCGTTAGAACCGCCGATCGATGCTGAAGAGGTTCAAACAACTCCGCGTTAGGAATCCGACGATTGAGGTAGCGAAGCGAATTCATTGGTTCCGAAAAGTGCGGCAACCAAGTCGCCAAGCAAACCGCGGATCAAGCGTCGAGAACGTAGGCGGAGAGCCAACGCCCAGGTGGCTGCGCAGCGCCCTGTCGCCCCAATGCATCTTCAAAGCTTACAACCCTCGTCGTCACGCGACTTGTTCTTCCATGAAGTGGCAACACTCGACGAGGAAATCAAAGTGCTGAGGACCCAACTCGCTGAAAAGCTTCATCTGCAGAATGTTCAACTTAAGAAGATGCTCGAGCGATTCGACTTTTCGTGAGCTTGGCGGCGCTCAGCGCGTACGTGCGTCAAGCATTCAAGCATGCCGATCGCCTCGGCTGTGACGGGCGGGACGTGATCTCTACAAGGCGGTGCCTTACGGCATACTGCGAAACCGTTCGCGGTCGCGCCGAGCCTCGCCTACCCGTACCGGTCGTCACGATCGTCAATGGGAACAGGGGTAAGCAGGTCCGGTTGTTTCGGGCGAGAGCTGGCAACCTTTCACCGTTGATCGCCAGCTAGTCACAAGCCAAACATCAACGATCCGTAAAGCAGGACTATGATGGTTGTGTTGACTCTGTGGAGCACTCAGCCGAAAACAGGCGCTGACTAAAGGAGGGAATTGCTGATGGCTGACGAGAGTAATGCGGGACCAGTTGCTGCAGCCGTAGCGACGGACACAGAAGTGAAAGCACCAACGGCTAAGAAGCAGAGGTCGCCACGGCCTCAAAAGGCGGCTTCCGAACCAGCTCAAGCAAAGACGCCGGCCGCTAAACGCAGGGGGTATAGCGATGAAGAGAA